>JAJDEJ010000274.1 GCA_029259815.1 Planctomycetaceae bacterium
CAAAGCCTTACAGGCTGCCTGCTTGGCCGAAGAATTTTCGCACGGTCTCACTCGCACACAGCTCCCCCGAAAAATCCGCACCCTGCTCCAACGCCTGCTCCGCATCACCGTGTGAGCAACCAAGAACTCAGAAAGTGCAAAATGTAGAAAAGGGAATGGTCGAGGTGATTCTATGATCGAAGACGAAGCCCAGCGGGCTAACACCGAGAAGAAACTTGATGAACTTCAGGAGAGAATCCGATCTTCTGAAGTGGCTTTGGCTGAAGACGCGACCAACAAACTCAAGGCTCTCTCTCTTTCCTCTCTCAAACGGATCGCGAATGAGTTGACCGAGGAGTTGGCAAGGTATCGGGCTCGGAGTCAGCAACCCGTCAGCGTGCAAGATTGCCCATGAACAGAGTGATGCCTCTGACCGACGGAGAGCGCCTTGATCGGTCACTTCGAGGCCTGCTCATCAGCGCTCGAGGGCGGAGCACACACAACACTCCAACTGGGGCCGGGCAATGACCTGCTTCCCAGTTGCTACTTGCTCGTCCGTCCTGATGCCGGTGGACAGACTGGGTTCACAAATGACGACCTCATCCGATATGGTCCCGAATTGGTTTGCGAGATCGCTGACAAATGGACGGATCGCCTCGAGCGAAAGCGACAAGTCTACGAGGACAACTCTGTTCAGGAGTGCATCGTCTGGATCACGCAGGAAAGTCGAATCATCTGGTACAAACTTGATGGCGGTCGTTACAGAGAACATCATCCTGGCGTCGAAGGAATTATCAAAAGCAGCGTCTTCCCAGGCCTCTGGCTCAACGCACCGGCCATGCTGCGGGGTGATCTGAAACAGGTCTTTGAGACCCTCCAGGAAGGCATCGCCAGCGACGCACACACGACCTTCATCAAACACCTCGAATCACAACTGACAACTGAAAACTACCCACCACCATCTCCCCACTATCAATCATGTCACAACTCGGCCTCGACAGTTTCAGCAAACAACATGACTTCCTCATCGGCATCGACTCGGACGGCTGTGCGTTCGATTCGATGGAGATCAAGCACAAGGAGTGCTTCATCCCGAACTTCATCAAGCACATGGGGCTGCAGCCCATCTCGAAGTACGCAAGAGAGGCGTGTGAGTTCACGAACTTGTACTCGAAGACGCGCGGGGCGAATCGCTTCCCGGCATACTTGTTGGCACTCGATCTGCTCGAAAAACGGCCCGAGGTTCAGGCCCGCAGTGTGACTCTGCCGAAGTTGCAGGGCGTGCGGGACTGGGTCAGCCGAGAGTCCAAGCTCGGCACGAAGACCATCGTCCCCGAGGCCGAGAAGACGGGCGATGCGGACCTCAAACAGGCTGCGGATTGGTCAAGAGCTGTCGACGACACAATCGCAGAGATGGTCAAAGGCATCCCCCCCTTTCCCGGCGTACGTGAAGCTTTGGAGACAATGTCGAAACAGGCCGATCAGATCGTCTGCTCTGCAACTCCCAACCGCGCGCTCCAGCAGGAATGGGAAGAGCACGGCATTGACCAATACGTGCAGTGTATCTGCGGACAGGAAGCGGGCAGCAAGGCCGAGTCGCTCGCCAAAGCCAGGGAGTTTGGTTACGAACTCGACCACATGCTGATGATCGGCGACGCCCCCGGCGACATGAAGGCCGCCCAGACCGTCGGCTGCCGCTACTACCCCATCAACCCCGGTCATGAGGAAGAGAGTTGGGCGAGGTTTAATGACGAAGCCATCGCCAAGTTCTTCGAGGGCACCTATGCCGGTGAGTACGAAGCGTCTCTCATCGCTGAGTTCGAGAAGTACCTCCCTGAGCATCCGCCGTGGAAGTCATAGACTGATCCCTCGCAGTCGTGGATCATGCTATCGTCGTGGATCATGCTATCATGGAGTGGTTCGTTTCTCGTTAAGCTGTGGTGATTCCGATGTCGACAGGCACTCCCGAGCAACTCGTCACTGATCCCGACTGGGACGTGCCCACCGGTCCGGCCATGACACTCGCTGAGTTTCATGAACTGGAGGACGATCCGAACGTCGAGCGAATGCTGATTCGTGGGATCTTGTGGGAGTCACCGATGACCAAACGCACACGCGATCACTCTCGTATCGAATCTCGCATCTCTCAGCTCCTCGGCAACTGGGCGGATGAGCAGCCGCTCCCTCGTCCCGAAATCTACAGCGGTGAAATCGGTTGTGATCTTCCGGAGTTGGAGACCGGCGTGGGCATCGACGTGGCCGTCGTCTCTGCAGAGTTGGAAGCCAAGCTGGGGAATGACGAGAAGTACATCATCGGGGTGCCCACTCTCGTCGTCGAGGTGCTCTCGCCCACGGATCGTGTCGCGGAGGTGAACGCTAAACTGGATAACTATCTGGCAGCGGGAGTTCCCATGATCTGGGTGGTCGACCCGTTCAAGGAGACAATCGTTGTTCATCGCCCCGACCGCGAGCCGCAGATGTTCACCAAACTGGATGAACTCTCGGGCAGCGAAGTCCTTCCCGGCTTCTCTGTCGCCGTTAAGGACATCTTCAACCGTTGAAAAACCGCGGCTTGACTCACGCTTTGCCGTTGTGTTGCTGCTTGGCTTCGCGATACAGTCGCGATTGTGTGTCGCGAACAACCAGTTTGACGTCGGCTGCGGACAGGTCGAAGTGGGAGGCATAGCGGCTCAGCAGTTTCTTCTCAGCACGAGTCAGCCTTCCGTCAATGAGTGTGGCATAGGCGACTTGTTCGAGTTGCAACTTGGCTTGTTGGCCGTTCTCCGGGATCGGCAACGGGACATCCAGAGCCCGGGCGTTGCCCAGCATCAAGTCAGCCTCATCGCGTGAGATGCCTTCGCGGTCGGCCAGTCGGCGAAACGCACTGACCTCTCGCTTCGTCAGTTCTCCATCGTTGCTCAGTACGCGGGCGATGACCGCCAGGTCCAGCTCTCGATCCGCGTGCGGCGTGTGACCGGCTGCGGCGAGGGCAGCTATCCGGTTTGCCTGTTCGAATCGCGATTGCAGGTGTTCGGAGTAGCGATTCAAGTCGGCTGTGAAGGACGAGACATCGCTGAGTACCCAGTCTTGCTCACCATCCGTGAGCGGCGTGCCGCAGAACTGACAACTCTCGTCCCGGTTCACCCCGAGTGGAGCGCCACAGTCGCCGCAGCTTGCGGTTGCAAACGTCTGCTCGGTGCCGCTCGTGACGCCTGCCCGTCGCTGAAGTGTGTAGACTTCAGTGTAGATCGCTTTATGGTGTAGCATTTGCTGCTTGCCGGAGGGGTTCAGCCGTTGCTTTGTGCCGGACCAACGAACCTTCACCCGGGCCGTCTCCCGTTGGCCATCAGTCTGCACGTCGATGAGATCCACCAGTCCGACAGCCGGTTCGTGGATCGACTCCTTTCCTTCGATCTTCTCTGTGATACGTTCTGCCAGTCGGTTGGCTTCGTGGGCGACCACGGGGCGGGCATAGCCGATCTCGTGGTAAAACTCTGCGGCGCGGAGTCGCCAGAACATGACACTCGCCCGGTCCTCGAGATGTTGGCTGCTGAAGTGCGGGTCTCTCTTTCGGATGGCAGCGACTCCCGGCGTTGTCGACTCATCGCCCGGCAAGGTCCATTCGGACTGCTGGGTGATCTCTGCGAGCACCCAGTCATGCTCGGCTGAGTTGACCCATGCGGAGCAAGCCGCACACTGGGCCTTGTCGACGATATTCAGTGGGCTTCCACATTGCGGACACTGGCCCTCGATTGATCCACCGTGCTCGCGAGTGATCGCCCCGTGTCGCCGATGAAACGACCAGAACTCGACAAACTCCTCTTTCCGACGAGTCCCGGCGACCTCACGACCGTTGTCGACATTGACTTGATAGTCGGTCGCGGAAGCCGTGATGCGAAAGTGCAGCGTGTCGAATTGATCGGTGGAGACCGCTGCGGCAACATCGGCGCTCTGCACACGGACATCTTCCATGATGTTGCGGAGTCCTTCGGCCTGCTGCATGCCAAGTTGCAGGGAAAATCGTTCCAGGATGCCATCGCTGATGAATGCCCGCACCGGTTGCATGTCCTGGCGGCTCCACGCTTCCTGGATCTGCAGGAAGGCGGACTCAACACGCTGCTTGAGGATGTGCAGGTCAAACTCGGCGTCATCGTCCTTGATGCGGGCAAGCATGGCGGCTCGCAGATCGCTCGTCTGATTCGCATGCCCCCGACGAATCGTCCGGGAGACATGAGACTGCTTAGCCTCCATGACCATCGTCACCAACATGACGAGCAGGACCAGAACGAAGATGGTCAGTTCAACCCAAGTAACGATCCCGTCACCGCTCCCACCTCCGAAACCACCACCTCCGCCAAACCCGCCTCCTCCTCCGCCTCCACCATACCCTCCGCCTCCGCCAGCCCGGGCCCATGTGACGTCGGGGAATATGAGAAGTGTCAGCCCAGTCAGGCAGACCACAAACAGCATTGCGCACAACTGGCGGTGACTTGAGAGGTCAGACTTTTCTGCGGCAGGATACTCACGCATGGCGGTCTCGATCATGAGCAAGTGTTGGTGGTGGAACAGTCTGCAGGATAACGAGCCTGTCCATCACTTGCTGCACTTTCTGACAAACGTTCGTAACTGATCTCCACAAAAAAGGCTCTCCGATCACAATGCGGTTGCAAGACACGCGGGCGATCGGAGAGCCAAGGAATGGCAAAGTCGAAATGTCGTTGGGAATCTCCCGAACAATGGTCGGAGTGGAGCGAGTATCTTTCG
>JAJDEJ010000275.1 GCA_029259815.1 Planctomycetaceae bacterium
GGCTCTGCTTACCGCATGGATCAACGAGGGTGCTCTCGATTTTAATGCCCAGGCCGAGGACAGCGTTCGCGACTTTCTCTCACCGCTCGATATGTTCGTGCTGATCGAGAACGATCTCAAAACACTCAACGGCACGGCTCCTCAGTTCACGCGGTACTTCAGCCTGACGCACTTTTCGAACGCCGGTACGTCGGCTGAGCAAATGCAACTCTACCGGGAAGGGTTGTCCAAACTGGTCAACAGCCTCTCGTGGGGCGATAAGATCGTGGCTCCCGAGCCGATCGACAAGGCGAAGTCTCTGTTCCGGATCGACCTGCGGAACTACCGCTGGACCGCTGAGACGTGGGAGAAGATCGCTGCCAAGAACCCGTATGACGTGCAGTATCAGACCGATGCGGCTCAGTTCGCCTACCAGATTACACAGACGGAGCAGCCTGTTGTGCGAGCCGACTGGTTCGTCGCTGTGGCTTCGGTTCCGCCGTTGTACCACGACATCCTCGAACTGCCCGACACGGATGGAGCCCTCGAAGACCTCTTGGAAGTCGACGTCGATACTAATATCGAGGGTGGACAGGCCATTCGCTCCGGGTTCAACAACTCGGGTGTTTCACAGAACAACCGCATGATCGAGCGGCACGACTCACAGTACGGTGCTTACTGGAAGAGCTACGATTTCTCCGGCAACTCCGGTCAGAAGAACCTGTTTGCTCACCCGCTCGGCCCGAAAGGCGATGATGCCTTTGAGCACGACGGCGGTGAGATGATCTTTAATCTGCCCAACGGGATGCAGGCATATTTTCTCGCTGACGCCAAAGGCACACGCATCAACAAGGGGCCCGTCAGCATCGTCAGCGACCCGAACCGACCGGACCGGTCCGTCATTAATGGGCTGAGCTGCATGTCTTGTCACACCGCTGGCATGATTCCCAAGACCGACCAGATTCGGGCGTCAGTCGAGAAGAACCCTGGAGCATTCGGCGACGAAGAGCGTCAACAGATCCTGACACTTTACCCGCGGCAGGATACCTTCGACCGTCTGATGGATCAGGACAAGGATCGTTTCCTGACCGCACTCCAACAGGCTGGG
The DNA here is from genome assembly GCA_029259815.1 of Planctomycetaceae bacterium. Taxonomy (GTDB): domain Bacteria; phylum Planctomycetota; class Planctomycetia; order Planctomycetales; family Planctomycetaceae; genus JAHBXU01. Next base: position 1,088 of record JAJDEJ010000275.1, read on the forward strand.
GTCACGTCCTCAAAGAAGGATCCGATTCTGCAATTGGCGCGGCAGTTCGAGGAAGAACTCGATCTGGAGACGGCTGCTGCGGAAGCTGGTCTGACGACGAGCAACTTCGCCAAGCTGCTCACGCGATTCCCCAAACTGGCCCGCATCTTCGCGCCGCTCAACGTGCCAGGCGGCACGGTTCAGCGTGAGGTGTTCGTCCAGAACTTCCCCGACATCGCCCAGGAGTTCGCCTTGCAACAGGAGAGCGCGGTCAACTCCATCGGCATACAACTCGTCATGATTCCCGCTGGCACGTTCACCATGGGAGTGACAGCGGGTGACGCCGACGCCCATGACGACGAGCAACCGGCACATCGCGTCACGATCACACGCGACTTTCGGATGGCAACCAACGAAGTCACCGTCGGCCAGTTCCGTCAGTTTGTCGCCGAGACCGGATACGAAGTGAAGGGCGGATATCGTTTCGATGCAGATCGTCGCCGATTTCTGTTCAGCGAGCAGAATAACTGGGACCGCACGGGTCTCGACCAGTCCGAAGATCACCCGGTGGTGAACGTCAACTGGAATGACGCGGTCGCCTTCTGTACCTGGCTGAGCAACAAGGAGCGGACGACTTACCGTCTGCCGACTGAAGCCGAGTGGGAATACGCCTGCCGTGCGGGCACGACCACCCGTTTCGCCAGTGGTGACAGTGATGAAGACATGTTCATCATTGGGAACTTCGCCCATGACAAGGTCGAGACGCTCCTGCGATCTGATGACGAGGACGACTGGGACGACGGCTTTCCACTGACGTCTCCGACGGGTCAGTTCCAGCCCAATCGGTTCGGACTGTTCGACATGCACGGCAACGTCTGGGAGTGGTGCCTAGACAACTATGCTGCGAACTTCTCAAAGCTCGCAGCAACCGACCCGACGGGACCGAGCGGCGACAACGGGTTCCGCGTCGTGCGAGGCGGTTCGTGGGCACATCCCCCCAAACGGGCTCGTTCATCTGAGCGAGCCGCCTTCAAGGTGGGCGATCGAAACCTGTTGACGGGCTTCCGAATCGTGCAGGAGGTAAACTGACCTAAGGTGTTTTTTGATAGAAGGATGACGACCAACGAGGAAGGGAAATACGATCCGGCGATGACCCCAACGGGGTCTCATTACAAAGCCCAGGGTCGCAAGCGAAGCGAGCGCACCCTGGGATCAAGATCATGGCACGGACATCAACCCCAACGGGGTTGCATCTGAGACACTCACAGGTGTGATGGAACCCCGTTGGGGTTCTGTTGGTGAGCAATCGTGTCCCAGGGTGCGATCACTCCGTGATCGACCCTGGGCTGTGAGATGTGACCCCTTCGGGGTCGAGCGACACGACTTGTCTTCATGAATCTGCCAATTTCCCGGTCACAGTCCGCCGGTTTGGGCGAAATCTGGTGATCTGAGGGTGTGGACTCGTAACAGACTTCCCGGCTTCCCGCTTGGAGAAGTGTGACAGGGAGAAACGACTCACCCTGCGAAAACGACCCAAACATCCACATCCAACCGGGAGATACGACATGACACGCCAACTCACCATCGCCCTGACGATCATCGCCGCCTCCATCCTCGCCGCAAGTCAGGCACATGCCGACTGCGGAAGTCACGGCTGCCAAAAGCGATACGGCCAATACTCAGCTCGCCAGGCATTCATCATTTTCCAACAACGTCCCGAGATGATCCAGCAGTTTCCCCAGATTGCTCGTGAGTTAGAAACGCAGTTTGGAGCCATCCAACCCGCCGCTACTCGGACACCAGCCAGCATCCCCGCAACACCCGCCATCCCTGCTGTCGCACCGGCTCAGATCCCCGTGACGCCCCAGACGCCGGCTGTCATTGATCAGACGCCTGCTGCATCCGAAGCCCCTGTTGAAGCCGCTCCGATCGAGCCGCCGGTTGAGACAGCCGCTCCAATCGACGCCAATGCCAACCCGGACGCACCGCCGGCAGACTTGCCGATCGAAGAGCCGCCGGTCAACGTTTGAAAGAATCAAGTCGAAAAATAGACACAACGGAAGCGGTGGCTCAGTCACCGCTTCCGTTTTTCTTGCGCATTGGTCGAAGATGTCGGACATCAGGGCGTTTCCTCCGTAGGACGGACTTCCAAGTCGGTCGAGAATGCCTGCGAGGATGTGATCGAAACCAGGCGAATCGATGATGGACGGATTTGGAAATCCGTCCTACGAAAAACTCAAAGCCTCTCCGCCGTCCTGCGATGTGCGGGAAATCGTCAGATTCTCCAACATCCCTGTAACACGGACGGAGTGCTGTCGCTTAGCTGATTATCAAGAGGGCAAACATGGCCCTCGACACCTTCCAAACACAACTGACACCAACATACACAGGGAACAAATCATGACTCGCCAACTCATCGCCGCTTTGATCCTGACCGCCTCCACAGCACTCCTCAGC
>JAJDEJ010000276.1 GCA_029259815.1 Planctomycetaceae bacterium
CGTTCACGCTCTTCTGACATTATTGATCTCCCTGTCATGAAAAAGTTTTCGATGGATGGTCAGCAATGGCTGGCCTCATTTCAGTGTAGAGACTATTGGCTGCGATGTGACCAGTGTTGAGCAACTTCCGTGCGCATTGACGATGCCACCTGCTTTGACTGCGTGTGACGCGTTACAACCGCTGTTGGCCAATGAAGTCATCCATCATCTGTGCGGAAGTGCACAGACTTCTCCGGCACAGCCCTTCCTGTCGATCAATTCACAACGGCTCTTTGAGTTCAACGAGATACGCGAGCAGGTCGGCTACTTGTTGGGCAGTCATGTCGCGGAGGAGAAGCTCGGGCATGAGGGAAGTTTGTTGGGGGACGAGTTGTTCGATCTCGCTTCGACTGAGGTGATGCACCTTGTCTTCGCCATTTCTAAGAGTGACCCGGGTTTCAGTTTGATCGACGAGCAGGCCCGAGAAAATGCGACCGTCAGCCGTTTGTGCGAGGTAAACCCTGTACTTGGGGTCGATTTCTCGCGAGGGGTTGAGGATTGTGTCAAGGAGCCGTTTGCGATCGGTGTACTTCTTGCCGATTTCGCTCAGCTCCGGGCCAACGTTTTTCCCCGTGCCGTGGATCTTGTGACAGTTGCGGCAGAGCACGCCAGCCGTGTCGAAAAACAGATTGCGGCCTTGCAGCGAGTCTCCCTTGAGGGCGAGGATCTCTTCGGGCCGGATGACGTTGCCCAGCCGTTTAATCCGCTGTTCCTCAGGCAGGAAACGCTCAAACAAGTCGCGGATATGCGGATTCGGCGATGCGGACGCCACAGCAATGATCTGCTGGCGGGACTCCGAGTCGAGCGAACCATTGTCGATGGCGTCCAATAACTGCAGAGAGGTCGAAGTTTGTGCCAGGAGTTCGGCGATCTGATGCTGACGTGCGTCAGCCGGTGGGGGGTTGTTGAGTGAGTCTGCAAGTGCCCGGTCGCCGTCCGAAGCCACATCAAGGCCTGCAATCCAATCGCGGATTAGTCGCAGGCCGGTTTCGTCAACGACGGTCGAGCCGAGCCGCGGCATTCGTCCCGGTCCCAGTTTGGCCATGCGGTAATACAGCGCGCTTCGGTGTGGGGCACCCCGTGCAACAATCCGGGCATTGGGGATGTAGAACCCGCCATGAGCGACCGGCACATCGGCGATGCCCATGTCGCCGAGATCGATTGTCGTCAACAATCGGAACTCAGCATTGCCACCGCCCCATTTGCGATGGCAGTGCGAGCAGTTGGCATGGAGGTAACTTCTCGCACGAGCGGACGTGTCGAGAGATTCGTCGCGGTAATCAACAAGATGCGGAAGTTGCTCAGAAGATTGCGGCAATACGTCACTGAACAGACCAAGCCGTACGAAGATGTCGAGTTGATTCGCCCGTTCTGTGCCATAGTCGAATTCGTGGTTCATCTGCAGTGTGTTGATGCCGAGCACATACTTCGCTGCCATGTTGTGACAGACTGTGCATTCGGCACGTCCGGGGACGTGCCAGGTCTGTGTGCGCCGACCGTCCTCAGCAGCGGAGTCGGCGATCGAGAGTGTCAAATCAGTTCCGGAGGGGTCTTCGAGTAACCGGGCATCAGTCTGATCATCGTTCCAGACATAGCTGTACCCGCGCCAATACTGATCGCCAAAGTCTTCGCCTCCTGTGAGCTTTTCATAGTGGAGGATGCGTGTTTCCAACCGGCGACGGCTCTGCGGTCGACCAGGCTCTAATTCCATGAACAAAGTCTCGACAACAACCGTGCCGTCGGGAAACTTCCAGCCGTGAGGCGCGCCCGGAGCCGGTTGGGGATAGGTGATGCCGTCCCATTCGATCGTCGATACACCCGGGAGACCGAGCAACCGCTCTTTCGTGGCACCGTCTGACCATTGCGGGGCGGCGACGTCATAGGGGATCAGACCTGGAGCAGGCCGCAAATCGACTGTCGATGCAAACAGCCCAGTCTCGCTCAGTCTGCGAGGGAAGTCGGTTGTTGATCCGGCATGTGGGTTTGGCTCCAGACGGCTGAGAAAACCACTCATGTGATCGACGAGGTACAACTCACCCGAATGGTCTTCAGCGAATCCGACGAGCCGCAGCGCTGAGTCGACCAGTTCGCGATGCTCGGTGACTCGTTTGGCGTCGCGATCGTATCGCAGCATCCAGATCTTGCCAGTGTCATAGTCGCCGTAGATGTATGCCCCGGACAGTTCGGGCAATCGCTTGCCGCGATAGACGAAGCCTCCGGTGATCGATCGGAACTCGGCATGATCGTGCTCGACGATCGGAGGGATGAAGGGCGTTGGTCCGCGGCTCCGCTCGGGACGAAAAGGATGACTTCCCTCCATCACACTCCATCCATAGTTCCCGCCGCGCTCGATGACAAAAATCTGTTCCCAGAGATCCTGTCCCACGTTGCCGGTCCAGAGGTCGCCGGTCGAGCGATCGAAAGACAACTTCCAAGGTTGGCGGAGACCGTATGCCCAAATCTCCCCTCGCGCCCCATCGACGTCAACAAAGGGATTGTCACTTGGAACGCGATACGGCGGACCGTTCTCAGGCGTGTCGATGTCGATGCGGAGTATCGCACCAGGAAGAGCGGAGAGATTCTGACCGGTGAGGTATTCGTCCGCAATTCCACTGGAGTCTCCGGTCGCCACATACAGGCAACCGTCCGGGCCGAACTTGAGGCAGCCGCCATTGTGCCCCCCGGCCAGCCATTCGAGAATGACCCGCTCACTGTTCGGGACTGCGCGGAGCGGGTCGTCGTTTCGAACTTGATACCTGGAAACCCGCGTGCCTTTGGCGTCTCCATCTTCTCCGACCATGACCGTCACAAAAAAGTATCCGTTTGTCCGGAATTCCGGATGAAACGCCAGACCGTAGAAAACCTTGTCTTTGAGTTCCAGCAGGACATCGGCTTGGGAAGCATGTTGGTCGTTCGCAAAGGAGAGGATGCGGCCGAACCGCTCGACAACGAACAGTCGATCAGTCCCGGGCGCTGATGTCATCCCCAGTGGCTCGTTGAACTTCAGTTTGGGAAATGCGTTGACCGTGCGATACGGTGGCTGCGGATCGGGAGACCCCTTGATCCGTGAAGTCGTCCATAACACACGGTGGTTAAGATCGAACCCCAAAACATCATCGTCAGCAGCAGGTGTCGACCTGATGACCACCAACAGGAAGACAGACGAAACGAATCCAAACCCGAATTTCCATCGCGACATGGTTGCCTCCCAATGCTGGAGCAGTTCGTCACTACAATGCCAAATGATCAGCCTGCCTGCAAATAACTCGAACGGAAGTGACCTCCAATCACTGAAGTTGAGCGCACGCGGAAGTCGAACCCCGTACGATCAGTGAGAACCCGGGGGACACCAGAACTGAGGAATTGTCCAGAATGATTCTGTCTTCCATCCCGACACTTGCCCTGGCATTGGCCGTCATCGGCCAAGGACCGACGGACAATGAGAAGGTCTTTCGTGTGCAGCTGGGCGAACGGCAGCTATTCCTCGATGATGTCGGCATCTCAAAGATCACTCATCTCAAGCGCACGATGCACCAGCCGGTCAAGAAAGGAGCGGTCATCCGTCCGGACCGTCCATGGGAAACGACGTTGCAGACCCGCTGCGTCCCGGCTTGGGACGAGAAAGAGAAGGTCTTCAAGCTGTGGATGATTACGTCCACAAACATTCCCGACGGGGCTGGCACGACCTACGCCACGAGCAAGGACGGTGTGCAGTGGGCCAAGCCGGTGCTGGGGCAGTGGGAGTTCAATGGCTCTCGGGAAAACAACTTCGTTTCTCTCGACCCGATGATGCAGTGGCCGGAGAACGCCATCGAGAATGTCGTCTGCGATCCCGACGATCCCGACCCGGCGAGGCGTTTTAAGGGGCTCCTCGGAGCATTCAACCGCCAGCCAATGGTCAGCCCCGATGGCGTCCAGTGGAGGCTGCTGGATGTGCCGGAGATTTTGTCGCAAGACGAATCTAATTTGAGTTACGATCGGCAGACACGGACTTTCATTGCGACAGTCAAACACGGCGGTCCTTACGGACGATCAGTGCGCCTGACGACCAGCAGGGACTTTGAGAACTGGACAACACCGGTACTGATTTTCCACGCCGACGAACTGGATCAGGAGCTTGGCCGAGCACATATGAAAGCCCGCCGGGACAATCCCCAGCTACAAATGCAGAGGCCCTTGTGGGACATTCGCGACACATACCAGGGCCGCACCGCGAAACCCAAAGTGGATGTATACAACATGGGTCTGTTCCGATACGAAGGCCTCTTCATCGGCACCCCGGCCATGTTTCACTCGAATGACAACCGCTGGAACAAGGATGGCTTCCACTTGATTCAACTTGTGTGCAGCCGGGATCTCAAGGCATTCAAGCGCGTCGGCAACCGCGCGACGTTTATCGGGCCTTCGCCCATTGGCCAAGGTGCATATGATCTGACGCAACTTATCGGCCCCAGCGCTCCGGTGATTCGCGGAGACGAGTTGTGGTTTTACTACACGGGAATCAAGTACCGTACCCCGCCCAAAGATGCCGACCGCGACGCCGGGGCGGTCTGCCTGGCCGTGCTACGCCGGGACGGGTTCATCTCGCTGGATTCAGACGAGACTGAGGGGACGATCCAGACCGAATCCTTCGAACTGCCGGGCTCCTCCCTCTTCGTCAATGTTGACGCACCGAAGGGCAAGCTTCGTGTGGAGGTGTTAGACGGAGCCGGCAAGGTCGTTGCAGAGTCAGAGCCGGTGAATGGCAATGCATTGCGTGAGCCGGTGAAGTGGGCAGAAGGCGACATCGCCAAAATCAGGGCCCAGAAGGTAAGTCTGCGATTTACGCTTCGCAATGGTCAGTTCTATTCGTATTGGCTGGAATGAAGCGACAGTGGGAGCGTCAGAGTGGAGCCAGTTCGCATCAAGCCATACATCATCCAGCACAACCATTAAGCGACCGATCTGCAGGATCGACCAGCGGTCATGCATTGCGGTTATCGCGTTCCACAGTGATGTCCCCCGAATCGAATTCTTCAATGAGAACGCAACTGTGGTTGGATCGCGACATCTGTCGCAGACGTCATTGGAGGATGCCCAAGGGTTGTTATAATCTGGGTCATGTCCGCCCGGCTCAATCCACGGTCTGTCGAACTCCTGCAAACGCCCGTTCCAAAGATGCGAGTTAACGAGGCGGAGCAGGTTGTGCTCGAACGCTTTCAAATCTTCGGCACCGCATCCGCGCTCTGCAGCGAACGCGACCAAAACTTCCACATCCGCGCAGCAGATGGGCAGGAGTACGTTCTGAAGGTGGCGCATCCACTCGAAGTCTCAGATGTTACTGACTTCCAAACAGAAGCATTGCGACGAATCGCCGTAGAGGATCCTGACTTGCCTGTGCCACGGATTGTCACCACGCACAGCGGCAAGACCTCAACGAAAATCGATTTGGAAACCGGTCAGCGGTCAACCGCGAGGTTGCTTACCTATCTGCCGGGCATTCCGCTCTCCGAAACGACATCGACTCCACGACTTCGAGTGATTCTGGGGAGATGCCTGGCACGGATCGACAAGGCATTGGCTGATTACTCGCATCCAGGAGCACACCACCGGCTGCTTTGGGATCTCACCTCAGCCGCAGAGCTAGCCGAATTCACTTCGTATCTCCCCGACGCGGACATGCGATCTGCGGTCGGGGCATGGCTGTCACACTTCGAACACAGCGTGCTGCCACTGTTGTCCGCAGTGAGATCGCAGGTCATTTACAATGATTTGAATCCAAGCAATGTCCTTGTTGATCCCCACCAACCAGAACAACTTGTCGGCGTGATCGATTTTGGCGATCTTGTGCATTCGTTCCTCGTCGTGGACGTGGCTGTCGCCGCTGCCTATCAACTGCGGTATACGACCGATCCTTTTTTGGCGGTCGCCGAACTAGTGGCAGCATATCATTGTGAGTGTCCGCTGGAGGGTCGCGAGATCGATCTGCTGTTCGATCTGATCGTGACTCGGCTCGCATTGGCATTGGTGATCACGGCTTGGAGAGCCAGACTGCATCCAGGTAACCGGCATTACATTCTTCGGAATGCGAACGCCAATTATGATTTGTTGAAACGCCTACAGCACAGTTCTCATATTGAGATCCACCAGCGCCTGAAGACCGCGTGCCGAAACGCCGAAGCAGGCAGCGGGATTCACCGAAAATGAGTGGAGACACACGTACTTCGACGAGCGAACGTCTCCTCGATCGCCGCAAGCGATTGCTGGGTCCGGCGTATCGTCTTTTTTTTGACCAGCCGCTCCATCTCGTTCGAGGAGATGGAGTCTGGCTCTACGATGAAGACGACCGCCCGTATCTCGATGTCTACAACAACGTCGCACACGTGGGGCATTGTCACCCACATGTTGTAGATGCCTTGCGAAAGCAAGCCGAGACGCTCAACACGCACACGCGCTACTTACACGAGACCGCAGTTGAATATGCCGCGCGACTCATGGAGGAGTTTCCCGACGAACTCGATGTCTGCATGTACTGTTGCACGGGCAGCGAAGCCAATGAACTGGCGGTACGAATCGCCAGGGCTTACGCCGGGGGTGAAGGCGTCATCGTGACGGAGCATGCCTATCATGGGAACACAGGCACGCTGTCTCAGCTTTCTACTACGCATACGTATGTGCAGCGGGGACCGGAGGTTCAGACCTGCACTGCGCCGAATTCTTTTGGGGGTCCCTATCGTTCCGGAGATGCTCATCTCGGACGCAAGTACACCGCGTTCGTCGAAGATGCGCTTCGGGAGTTGCGTACCCACGGCATCCAACCTGCAGCGATCTTTCTAGACACCTTCTTCAGCACGGACGGAATTCTGACCGCCCCACCTGATTATTTTCATCGAGTCGTTGAGCTGGTCCGAAACTCCGGCGGCCTGTTCATTGCCGATGAAGTGCAGTCCGGCTTCGGCAGAACCGGCGATCACATGTGGGGATTTCAAAGGTACGACATCGTGCCGGACATTGTGACTCTGGGCAAACCGATGGGTAACGGGCATCCACTCGCGGCCGTTATCGTGAAACGGCACATCGTTGAGCGATTCGCAGAGCACGCGCGGTATTTTAATACCTTCGGGGGGAACCCGGTGTCATGCGCGGTCGGAATGGCTGTGTTGGACGTCATGGAGCGCGAAAACCTTCAGCAAAACGCATTCGTCGTCGGAGGTTATCTGAAAGAGGAGCTGGGGAAGCTGCAGTCGAAGCATGAACTGATTGGCGATATTCGGGGTCACGGCCTGTTCATTGGGGTGGAGCTTGTTCTTAATCGGGAGACGCTCGAACCTGCGAGCGGGGAAGCAGCGGCGATCGTGAATGATTTGCGGAACCGTGGAGTGCTCATCGGTACTACGGGCCCCGACGAAAACGTCCTCAAACTCAGACCTCCGATGGTGTTCAACCGTGAAAACGCACGCCAGCTTGTTGACGCCCTTGATGCGGCTCTGATGGAAGTCTGACTCGACAACGGCACGGGTCAGAGGCGAAAAGGAGTAATGTCCTCTCAAGAATGGCGTCGAGCGAAAGAACTCTGCCGAGCAGGAACCCCTCTTCAGAGTTGATCAGACGAAGATCTCTTGGACCGGGCGGGCTTCTGCCTGAACGCCGGTGAGTCGTTCGTCGAGTCCTCGATGTTTGACAGTGAAGCGCTTGTGGTCGATTCCGAGTCGATGCAGAATCGTGGCGTTCAGGTCGCGAATATGGACGGGCTGCTCCAGGATGTTGTAACCGAACTCATCCGTCTGGCCGTGCGTGACTCCACCCTGGATTCCGCCTCCGGCCATCCACATGGTGTAGCACTTGGGATGATGGTCGCGGCCGTAGTTGGTCTTCGTTAGCGTTCCTTGGCTATAGATGGTCCGTCCGAATTCGCCGCCCCAGATGACCAGCGTGTCTTCGAGCAAGCCGCGGCGTTTGAGGTCCTGGACGAGCGCCCAAGCGGGCTGGTCGACCTCTTTCGTTTGTCGACGGATGTTCTCCGGCAGGCCGCTGTGATGGTCCCAGCCGCGGTGGAAGATTTGAATGAAGCGGACGTCGCGCTCGGCCATCCTGCGTGCGAGCAGGCAGTTGCGGGCGAAGGTTCCGGGCTTCTGAACGTCCTCTCCATACATGTCGAGAATATGTTTCGGCTCTCCAGAGATATCAACCAACTCTGGGACGGAGGACTGCATGCGAAAGGCCATCTCGTACTGGGCAATGCGCGTGTGGGTCGCGGGGTCGCCGACGTCGTCGTAGATTCGCTGGTTCATTGCCTGCAGTCGGTCGAGCATCAGCCGCCTGGTTTCCGGACTGACTCCATCGGGATTCGAGAGGTACAGGACCGGATCGCCCTGCGCACGAAATGCCACTCCCGAATGCACGGAGGGCAGGAAGCCGCTGCCCCACAGTCGTGAGTACAGTGCCTGTCCGCGAGGCTCGCAGTTGAGCACGACGAACTCAGGCAGATTTCGGTTCAGCGAGCCAAGCCCATAGCTGACCCACGCACCCAGAGTCGGCTTGCCAGGAATCTGATTCCCCGTCTGAATGTATGTGATCGCAGGATCGTGATTGATGGCCTCGGTCCAGACGGTGTGGATGAACGCCAAATCATCCGACATTGAACCCGTGTTTGGCAGCAGTTCACTCACATACTTGCCACACTGTCCGTGCCGATCGAACCGAAACATGGACGGGGCGATCGGAAACCTCGCCTGTGACGCGGTCATGGTTGTCAGACGTTGGCCTTTGCGAACAGATTCCGGCAGGTCCTTGTTGAACCAGTCGGTCATCTGCGGCTTGTAGTCGAACGTGTCCAGATGCGACGGGGCACCGGCCATGAACAGCCAGATCACTCGCTTCGCACGAGCCGGAAAGTGTCCCCCGCCCAAGACTCCGCCAGACTCGGCGCGTGCTGGCTTGTCGAGCATCGCCGCCAGCGCTGCTGCACCGAGTCCCTTGCCTGCGCGTCCAAAAAACTGGCGACGCGTTTCCAATGAGATCCACTCGTCAATCGGGTGTGTGTTCATGGTGTTGACTCGTAACGGAGCACGGCCCGAGTGTGATGTTTGATTTTTGTCACAGGAGACGTCACTTGTTGATGAAGTCGTCGCGATTCATGAGGATGTTGGCAATCATCGTCCAGGTGGCCAGGTCAGCCGTGTTCAGATTGGGACTGGGCTTACTTTCGCCGATTTGAACGAGTTCCTGAGCCTTGTCATCATTCTGCTGAAAGGTTTCGTGGAGTTCGCCGGCGGTCGCCGTCATCTCGTTCACATCGACTTCATTAGCCGGTCGGCTGAGCACGGTTTGCAGTATCCACTTGGCCCGAGAGCGATCATCCTCGAATTGCTCGATAGAACTCTCGGCCAGGTAACGGGCGGCCTCGACATACTGTGGATCATTCATCAGCACCAGCGCTTGCAGCGGCGTGTTGGTGCGTTCGCGGCGAACGGTGCATTGTTCACGGGTGGGAGCGTTGAACGCGGCCATCGTCGGCGGCGGCGATGTCCGTTTCCAGAACGTGTACAGGCTACGGCGGTAGAGCGCCGGGCCAGTGTCTCGCTTGAACACCCGCGTATTGCTGCCCGTAATGGCGACCACGTTCCATAATCCGGAAGGCTGGTAAGGCTTGACGCTCGGCCCACCGACTTCACGCTGCAACAGACCACTGACCGCCAAGGCTTGATCGCGGAGCGCCTCCGCATCCAGCCGCACTCGTGGGCCGCGCGAAAGAAATCTATTCTCCGGGTCCTCCGTCAGCTTTTCGGGTGTGACGATGCAACTTTGTCGATATGTCGCAGACGTCAACATCAGCCTCAGCAGATGGTTAACGTCCCAACCGGACTCGATAAACTCAACCGCCAGCCAGTCCAACAATTCCGGATGGCTGGGGCGGTCGCCCATCACGCCGAAGTCTTCCGAAGTCTTCACAAGTCCGACGCCGAAGATCGACTGCCAGAGCCGATTGACCGTCACACGTGCCGTTAGCGGGTGATCAGGATGCACGAGCCACTCGGCCAAAGCCAATCGAGTGCCGGGTGCGTCATTCGGCAATGGGGGGAGCGCCGCAGGAACACCAGCGGCCACTTCGGCCAGTCGCTGATCATACTCGCCGCGCTGGAGAACCCAGGCAACTGGTGTGGTCGGCCGTTCCTGCATGACGAGCGTCGTTGTGGAGCGGGAGTAGATGTAATCTCGTCGCCGCTGAGTGATTGAAAGTTCTCTGGAACGTGCTCGGTAGTCCTCGTCAAGCACCTCCCGGTAGTAGTGATCCAGTTGGCTTCTGGTCTCTCGGTCAAGATCGTCCCAAGCCGTGTGGGAATCCAGTCGTTTGCTTACCACGCCGTCTGCGGCCAGTAATCGGACTTCCTCATCATTCACCCAACGCCGAAGGATGCGGACGTCGCTCATGCCTGCTGTCGGCAAGCTGCTCGCGACTTTGAGCGGGACGTCTGCCATTTCTACCGCCTCGACGTGCTCCTCGGTCGAGTTCCGCAGCGCGATTTGTCTCCCGTTGACGAGGATGCTGATCGATGACGTCGACTGTCCGCCCGAGTAACGCACGCAGACGTGCTGCCAGACTCGCGGTGTGAGGGCATCGTTGTCAGGAAGTCGTCCGCTGACGTCGTTTCCACTGCGGTCACGGATCTCAAAGTTGAGGTTGCCCGCGGTGCCGGTCGTGATCTTCCAACCCACCGTCACTTCATCCGGCTTGTCCTTGTTCGACTCGCTCTCAACGTCGCTCTCCTTCGTGACGGTCTGAGTTTGATCGAATAGCGTTGTCGAGATCAGTTCGTCCGGAGTTCGGAACCAGAAGCTGATCGTCAACGGCTCGTCACTCCGCAGTTGCGGCAGATCAACGCTGAACTCACTCTCTTCGCCGAACCGCACCCCGCGAGAACCGAACGGGTGCTCGCTCTCCCATGCGGCAGTGCCGGGGAGATCAATCGCATCATCTTCGCCTTCAGTGAGTGGCAACCAGAGCAGGAGTTCGTCGCTGGCAATGGGGTGTTCCATGTCGCGATCGCGCGTCGGCCACCATTGGCTAGCGGCGGACTGCCAGTTCTCTAACTCTTCGTTGAGTGCCCGACGCTGCTCCAGCAGCTGACGCCATTCCTCTTCAAATTTCTCAGCCGCCAGCACAACAACCGGAGGTGTGTCCTTTTGATTGCCGTCCATTGCGGGCTGCGTCGTGTTGTTGAAGAACGCACCCAACTGGTAGAACTCGCGCTGAGTGATCGGGTCGTACTTATGGTCATGGCAGACAGCACACCCAGCCGTCAGTCCAAGGAACACGGTCGCCGTCGTCTCGACGCGATCCACCATATACCGCACGTTCAACTCTTCGGGGATCGCACCTCCTTCGGAGGTCGTGATATTGCATCGACTGAAGCCAGTGGCGATCCGCTGATCGAGCGTGGCATTTGGCAGTAAGTCACCAGCGATTTGGTCGACGACAAATCGATCGAAGGGCATGTTGTTGTTGAATGCACTGACCACCCAGTCACGATACGGCCAGATCTCGCGGTAGTTGTCGACATGCATCCCGTGCGTATCGCCGTACCTCGCAGCGTCCAGCCAGTATCTCGCCCGATGCTCGCCTGCGTGTTGTGACGCCAGCAGGGTGTCGATGTATCGCTCATACGCATTTGGATCGTCGGCACCCATTTCCCTCAGCGGGAAGAACTCCTCCAAAAGTTCGGGCGTTGGTGGGAGACCGGTGATGTCGAATGCTGCTCGGCGAGCAAGCCGGTGAACATCTTCCGGACCGTTCGGCTGCAGCCCCAATTCTTCCAACTTCGCCAGGACGAAATGATCAATCGCGTTTCTCGCCCACTGATCGACCCCGGTGGGAGCCGGCAGCTCAGGACGCTCCGGCTTGATGAATGCCCAGTGAGCCTCCCATTCGGCACCGTCATCAACCCATTGCCGCAGAAGTTCCCGCTCCTCCATTGATACCGTCTTACCGGAATCTGGCGGTGGCATCGTGACGTCTGGATCGTCGCTGAAGATCCGCGAGATCAACTCAGACTTCTCAGCATCGCCTGCCGAGATCACACCGCTGTCGATCGCATTCTCGCGAATGTCCAGCCGCAGGTCAGCCTCTCGGCTTCCCGAATCCGGACCGTGACACGCAAAACAATTCTCTGAGAGAATCGGACGAATGTGATCGTTAAAACGGATCTCCGGCTGTGTGTCTTCAGCATGAGCCACACTCGCGTGATTCGTGGACACTAACAAACAGACGAAAGTCAGCGATGCAATCTTCATCTTCAAATCCGCAGATAGCACTTCTTTTGATGATGTCTCTCGTGCCACGGGCACTTTAGTGTCGACCACGGTCGCCAGACCGTGGAATCTCGCTCTCCGACGAGAGCGGCCATCCGAACTTCAATAGCTGACAGACCAATGGAATTCTAACACAACTGCTTGTCACCGTGTACAAAGGGGCACAATGGCCGATGGCCAAGCATCGACAGGTTCTTCGACGGTGGACTCCGGACGCCGTTGGATGAGACTGCCAAGTCGAATCCTGTTGTCGGTCGGCATCTTCCGCTACCGTGAATTGTGAATGCAGACTTGATTGACGGCGTCCGGCAACCGGGGAGGGCTCTCGTCGCTGGCAGCGTGGTCATCGACCCATCTTCAGTCACTGTGGATCATGAGAGGACGAGACATGCACTCGATGTTCTTGATATTAGCGGCGCTGGGCGTCGGCCTGGAACGGCCTGATGTGGAGTTCCAGATCTTTCAGTTCCCCGCTGACCGGATTCCTCGGATTGATGGGGATGCTGAGGACTGGTCAATCGTTCCGGACTCCTATGTGATCGGCATGGATCAACTTCGAGAGACGGTTGTCGGAATCGGTGACAAGCATGATCGGTCGGATATGGACGTGAAGGTCAAGGTCGGATGGGTCAAGGGACAGAATCATCTGTACTTTCTGTATGAGGCCACCGACAACTACTGGGACTTCGCTCGAAATGATCTGCACAACGACATCTTCGAGATTGTCATCGATGGTGATCTGTCGGGGGGACCATTGATCCGTCAGATGCACCCGCAAGCTCAGTTACGTGACAAGCTGGAGACTCATTTCCTGTTCCATGGCGTCCATGCACAGAACTACCACATCTTTACACCCGCTGATGGGAAAGACTGGGCGATGGTATGGGGCGCACAGCCATGGATCAAAGAATTGCCGTATGCTAACGCGGCATCTCAGTACAAATTTCGACATGGCGAAGGCGGGAAACTCGTGCTTGAATTCTTTGTCACCCCCTTCGACTATGCTCCGCCAAATCCATCCCGTGCTGTGCAGACGAAGCTCGAAGAGAACAAGCGGATCGGTCTGTCCTGGGCCATCCTTGACTACGACGATGAGCATGCAGAACGCTATGACGCATTCTGGAACCTCTCGCACAAAACGACAATGTATGGCGATGCGTCCGACCTGGTCGCGTTCCGGTTGAAGCCGATCGAGTCGAGCCTCCGCAGATCGCTGGAGGCGGATTGGTCTTTTCAGGTCGTGGATCGGGCAGAGCGCATCGTTGCGTTTCGCGACGAATCGTACGGAAACATTACTTCTCGACGTTGGGACTTCGGCGACGGCAATTCCTCAAATGAGCAACACCCAACCCATCAGTATGCAAAGGGAGGCGAATTCATCGTCTCTCTCAAGATCGAGGGACCCGACGGCACGGATCGACGAACGAAGGTCTGGGACGTGACCCTACCATAACAAAACCGCTGTAGCTGGATTCGAAAGAAATAGCCCGTGTCGAAATCTGGTGGTGGGTCAGTTTGTTCATCATTATCGTGGGTGGCACGCCCTGACGTCACGAAGGGCGTGGCGAACTGTTCTGGAGCCTTCGATTCTTAGTCCTGCGCTCGCCACGCCCATCCCGTTGGTCTGGGTCGTGCCACCCACTTCTATCAAACTGACCCACCACCCGAAATCTTCCAGCATTCTGAACTATTCGATGTTCAGCTACTCTGGTAGACGAGTATTGACACTGGCTCAAGCTATTTCAACCATCCTGCCAGACGCAGTTCGGTTTCGAGTTGCTCCATCTGCGGCTCTGTGAGTGCTGAGAACGGTTCACGGGAAAAACCGCCGTGCCGTCCTAAGAGGCTCAGCATGCCCCGATAGATCGGGATGTCGGCGACGGGCCCCAGCTTTTGGTATGTGTAGAGATGTACAATCGGCAGGATTTCCTTCCAGAGTTCCAACCCGCGTTGAATGTCGTTTTCCTCAACGACAGCACGGTACATTTGCAGAGCTTTGTCGGCGGTGACGTTGAGGACACCGCTGATCCAACCATGCGCCCCTGCGGCAAGGCCCTCAAAGGCTGCCAGAAAGCTGCCGTAAAAGACTCGCATGGAGTCACCGGCCAACAGTGACAAATCATGCACGGGAACGACTGACTCCATCGTGCTCTTGACCATATGCACAACGTCCTCCTCCACGAGTTGTGCGATTAGGGGTGCAGTGAACGCCGTGCAAGCCGTGTTCGCAGGATTGTTGTAGAGCATGATGGGTCGATCCGTTCGATGCCGAACCGCTCGAAAGTGTTCGATGACAGATGACAATGGCGGACGGCTGTAATACGGCAATATCACGATCAGAGAGTCGACACCGATCTGCTGCGCGTTCCGTGAGATCTCGATCGTGAGCTTTGTGGAGGCGTGTCCGGTCCCTGCGATGATCGGCAATTTGCCGCTGAAGTTCTCGACGGCCAGACGACAAAGTTGCAACCGCTCTTCAATCGTCAGCGAGATGAATTCGCCACTGGTTCCAGCGACGACCAAGCCATGCACTCCCTGAGCCACCAACCAGTGCCAATGATCCAACGTAGCGCGTTGATCGAGATTCCCTTGCACGTCAAAGAACGTCATCCCCGCCGGAAATATCCCACGATAAGGAGTCAAATCAAACGTTGGCATATTCTCTTCTCACCACTTGGAACGATCGACAATCGCAATACAGTTCGGCGACGATCAGCAACGAAACGAATTCTTGTCAGTGCAACCCATTGTCGAAATGACTGCTCCGACCGATCTTAGTCTAAGACTGAGCTTCGTTGACATCCTTGCCCGCTCATCAGTGCCATGCCTACACTCGATGCCATCGGCTGAGTCAAATACTCCACTCAAAGCTGATTCATCAAGATGACTGCCCCGGCGCTGCGATTCTCACTCAATGGTTCGACTTGGAGCGACTCAATGGACCGTAGATCATTCTTAAAAACAGGAGCCATCGCAGGGCTGGCTCAGGCGATCGGTGGTCATGCTCTCTTCCCGCAAGCCGTCCTTGCCGAGCTTCCACGGAATCTCAAAGTCACTGAGCTCAAGGTCATCCCGGTTTGGAACGGTTCGATGACCTACGTGTTTGTCAAATTGTATACGAACGAGGGAATCACCGGTGTCGGTGAGGGAGGCATTCGGGGACGCGCCGGGACGATGATCGCAGCCATCCAGGAGCACGAGCGGTATATCGTCGGCAAGAACCCACTGCAGATTGAGAAACATTGGCAGGCGATGTACCGCTGGCCACGCTGGCGTGGGGGACCGATCTTGAACAGCGCTGTCAGTGCCATTGACATCGCCCTGTGGGATATCGCCGGCAAGGTCCTCGATGCTCCGATCTACCAGTTGTTGGGAGGTGCTGCGAAGGACAAAATCCGACTGTATATCGGCGGCGGCTCGGCTGAAGGCGTGCATCGTGCGAAAGAGCTGGGCTTCAACGCCTGCAAGACCGGTCCGAACATCGCAGAAAACGGAGTGCTTCGCCAACCGTGGGATGTCGATGCCGAAGTCAAACGCCTGCGGGAAATGCGCGATGCAGGTGGAAAGGACTTCGACATCCTGTACGACGCCCACACGACATTGACTCCGGAGATGGCGCTCGAACTCTGTCGAAAGATCGAGGAGATTCGTCCATTCTTTGTCGAAGAACCGATGCTGACGTCGGATCTCGGAAAGATGAAATGGCTCGCGGAACATGTCAACGTTCCGCTCTGTCAGGGGGAAAGCCAGTTCATGAAGTTCGGGTTACAGGAAATGATTGATCAGCACGTGATCAGCTATATCAACCCGGATGTGATCCATGCGGGCGGCATCTCCGAATGCAAGAAGCTCGCAGCCATGGCGGAAGCGCACTTCATCAATGTGGCCTTGCATAACGCTCAAAGCCCCGTGATGACACTCGCTGGACTTCACGTCAATGCCTGCACGACGAACTGTGTGATTCACGAATTCAACCAGGCGCGCAAGTATGAGGCGTGGGAAGAAGACCTGTATGGGGGCGTCCACATTGAGTATGCGGACGGATATGCGGCACTTCCGCCCGGCCCCGGGCTAGGAATCGATATCGATGAAGAAGCCGCCCAGGCTCGTCCCGGTCGCCCGTTCATCGAGACACGAGGCACTCTGAAGTGGCCGGATGGCTCTGTGGGCGACACTTGAGCAGTCCATACGGTCAATACCGAAAAGGGGTAGCATTCCAATCGCTGTCGCTCAGTCTCGACTGCCGCGATGGTACTGTCAATGAGATCTGAGACGCGGAGAAGCCATGTCTGAACCGACACGTTATCCGGAGCATGAAGTTTCGGGAAAACCGAGAGAACTCGGCCAGCAAATCGGCGAGTCGACGCGCGAGCAGATTCGCGGATTTTGTGCCTCTGCAATCGAACAGGTCAATCGCACCGTTTCGATTTCGCGCGATTCGGCAACCGATGTCGCGCAACAGAGCTTGCGATTCGCAGAGGCCTACGCACCCGAGATGGTCGAGGAACTGCGAGGGACTGCCGAAGCGTCAGGCGTGTCGATGGATGACATCATGCTGCTGCAAGTCCGGAACCAGTTGCAGCCCGATGCGCTCGAGGGTTGCACTTCTCTCGCAGCGAACGGACGAGGAACCCCAATCGTCGCCCAGAACTGGGACAATGATCCGGCTCTTGACGAGTTCAATGTTGTCCTGACACGCAAGCCGGAGGGAAGGCCGGCTCTCACGACGATCGGACAGGCTGGACTCATCGGCTATATCGGCTTCAACGACCAGGGAATCGGTCTCTGCCTGAACACACTGCCGGCTCCCAGCCATCGAGTGGGTGTGCCTCACTACTTCCTCGTGCGGGCGATCCTCGAATCTGTCTCGCTCGATGAAGCGACCGAAGCAGTCCGTCGAGCCGATCGCGCGATCCCAGCGAACGTGATGCTCATCACGCCACAGGGTCCGGCTGATCTGGAAATCACGATTGATGGAGTCCGTGTGCTAACGGGTGATGACTCGAATCTCGCCACGCACACGAACCATTGTCTGCATCCGGAACTGCTCTCGATCAACGAGCAGTTTCCAGAATTGATCCAGTCGCACGATAGGATTCACCGGATCGGGGAGTTGCTCAGCACGGCTGGCGAGGGAGTGTCGGTCGAGATGGTGCAGCAGGGACTGTCCGACCATCTGAATCACCCGCGGTCCATCTGCCGCCATCCGAATAACGACCCCACGCATGGGTTCTGGAGTACCGTCTTCTCGGTAATCATTGAACTGGAAGAACGACGCATGCTGATCGCTCGCGGCACGCCGTGCAATCACGCGTATGAGCTGTACAAGATGCGATAGCCTCAGTCACGATTTGGGTCACCGAACAGCCGGAGTTGGGAGCGACCTTGGACCGCGACCAATCCCACCCACTGGCACAAACCGTGTTCCATTTGCAACACTACTGATCGAACTCTTTCCTTCTCGTTTCTGGAAACTATCGATGCACATCTCAACTCCTCGTTTCGTTCTGGGCGTGACCACATGGCTCATTCTCTTTTCCGTGACCGATGCGATCGCGGAAGATGCCAAGTGGATTTCGCTGTTTGATGGCACGTCACTCGACGGTTGGGAGAGCGTCGGCAACAAAGAGAGTGTTTGGGAGGTAGAAGACAGGACAATGACCGGATCGGGACCGGGGTCAATGCTCGTCTGCACGAACGGGCCGTATAAGAACTTCCGCTACCGTGCGGAAGTCAAGATCAGCGATGGCGGCAACTCGGGTTTGTACTTTCGCACAACCGAGAAGCCAAGTTTCGCGGATGGCTACGAAGCTCAAATCGACAGCACCCACAGGGATCCGATTCGTACGGGATCGCTGTATGGTTTCTGCCATGTCTACCAGCAACTCGTGAAGCCTGATACGTGGTTCACGTACGAAGTTGAGGTCCGTGATGATGTGTGGCGAGGCCGGGAGATGACCCGGATCAAGATCACCGTCGATGGGAATGAACTCTATGAGTACATGGATTTTGATCGGACGTTCAAGGATGGGTACTTCGCCTTCCAGCACCACGATCCGGGCAGCAAGGTGAACATTCGCAAGGTCGAGGTCATGCCACTGGCAGACTGACCCAAACACATCTCCAGCTTGGAGTGTTTGTCCATTCCAACACTCGCCACACATATCCTTCCCGAAGGACGCCAAGATGTCACGTATTGCTGTCGCACTGTTGTTGAACATCGCCTGGATCGCTCCGATCCAGGCGGAGGATCCTGGTTTCGTTGACCTGTTCAATGGGAAGAATCTGGACGGCTGGTCACAGCGGAACGGGACGGCCACGTACAGAATCGACGGCGACACGATCGTCGGCAGGACGTCGGAAGGCAGCCCCAATTCGTTTCTCTGCACCGATCAGTTGTATGGCGATTTTGAATTGAAGTTTGATGTGAAGGTCGACTCGGCTCTCAACTCAGGGGTTCAGATTCGTTCTCAGAGTGTGGGGGATGTGCCTGAGGGACGGGTCAATGGCCCGCAGGTCGAAATCTCCCTCGACGGCATGGCCGGCTACGTCTACGGCGAAGCGGCTGGCGGATGGATGACACCCGACGAAGATCGCGAGGCTCATCAGTATTTCAATGATGGCGAGTGGAATGCCTACCACATCGTCGCGTTTGGCGATCGCATCGAAACCTGGATCAACGGCCACCCCATCTCAGATCTCACCCACGAAGAGCGCTATCAGTCGCATCCCAAAGGGTTCATCGGTCTGCAAGTTCACGGCATCGGTGCGGGTAAGGGGCCGTTCGAAGTCCGCTGGCAGAACCTCAAACTCCGGGATCTCTCGAAGTTCAAGTCGTTATACAACGGAGAAGACCTGACGGGCTGGAAGACAACCGGCAACTGGTTGCCCCAAGAGGATGGTTCACTGTTGATTCAACCCCGCGAAGGGGAGAAGGGCTGGGAGCGATTCGATGCCTATTTGTGGTCAGAGAAAAGGTACAAGGATTTTGTGCTGGATGTCGAGTATGCCTATCCCCCTGGGGGCAACAGTGGTGTGTACTTTCGTGTCGGTGATCGTGATGACCCGGTCAAACAGGGCATCGAAGCACAGATCCTCGACTGCTCCGATTACGAAGGCGACCTTGGACCTCACGACCACGGAGGCATCATCGGCACAGCGGCCCCCTCAGCAAACATGTCACGACCGCCGCACGAATGGAACCGCATGGTGGTGACGTGCATTGGTTCTCATCTGCAAGTCGAGTTGAACGGCGAACAGATCATCGACACGATGCTCGACGAGGGAGCGATGAAGGACCGTCCGCTGAAAGGCTACATCGGCTTCCAGGACCACGGGGAACCCAACAACCTCAAATTCCGCAACATCCGAATTCGCGAACTCAAGCCGTAGCGAGAGCTATCGTGGGGACTGGGGATCGATGAATGAGGATTCGATGTCGACCAGAGTGGCGGACCGTTTCGTGAACCTGATATTCTCAAGGTCATGGAGATCGGACCTCATCATCCATCAGTCTTTGCCGTTCGATTCGTGTTGGCCTACGGCTGCGTCATCGCGTTTCCTGCCAATTCCGCTCTGGCTCAATCGTCGATCAGTTACTCGCTTCACATCAAACCCATTCTGCAGGCGAAATGCATTGGGTGTCATGGAGAGGAAACGCAAAAGGCTGAGTTGAATCTCGCCAGCTCAGAGGGGATCAGCCGCGGGAGCGAAGGGGGCGCAGTTCTTGAGCCGGGCAAACCGGATGAAAGCCGGTTGCTTGAGGTCCTGACTGACGGTGAGATGCCGCCCGAAGACGCCCCACTGACGGATGAGCAGATCGATCTCATCCGCCAGTGGATCGAACAGGGGGCTGGCTTAGAGATGGACTCCTCAACCGAGCGAGTCGCACTGAACCAGCACGATGTGCTTCCGATTCTGCTCTTGAGATGTGCAACCTGTCACGGACGTCAGACGCAAGAGGCAGGCCTCGATCTACGCACAAAGGCTGCCATGCTCTCGGGGGGCGAGTCCGGTGCAGCGATTGTGCCCGGTGAACCGGCTGAGAGTCTGCTGATCAAACGGATCCAGGCCGAGGAGATGCCGCCCCGAGACAAGCTCGCCAGCCACAGCGTGAAGCCGGTCGAGCCACAGGAGTTAGAAACCCTGATTCGTTGGATCGCTCAAGGTGCTCCCGAGATTGATGTCCCTGTAGACGTGGCGACGGACGGACCAGACCCTTTGGTCAGCGACGAAGAACGCAACTTCTGGTCCTTTCAACCTCCGCAACGATCGGAAGTTCCTGAACTCAATCAGGTCATACGGCAGAAAAGCGATCTCCGAAATCCCATCGACGCATTCATCCTGGATCGTCTTGATGATGTTGGATTGAGACTAACACCTTCGACGACAGCAGATGTCCTGCTGCGTCGGGCACACTTCGACTTGCTGGGTCTGCCGCCTGAACCTCACGAGATTGATCGATTCGTCTCTGACACCGATCCGGATGCTTACGAGAGATTGATCGACCGTCTGCTTGCGTCGCCGCAATACGGGGAGCGGTGGGGGCAATTCTGGCTTGATCTCGCCGGGTATGCGGACTCGGAGGGAGTGCAGCACAGCGATCCGGTTCGCCCGCATGCCTACCGTTATCGCGACTACGTCATCCGGTCATTTAACGCTGACAAGCCGTACGATCGCTTTCTGTTGGAACAGATCGCCGGCGACGAATTGGCGGACTACGGACACGCACAGACCATTACTCAGGAGCTTGCAGATAATCTGATCGCGACCGGCTTCCTGCGGATGTCGGCGGACGGCACCTTTGCCGGGATCACCGGCTTCGTGCCCAATCGACTGGATGTGATTGACGATCAGATCCGTATTCTCACGTCTTCGGTCCTTGGACTGACGGTGCGGTGTGCTCGCTGCCATTCGCACAAGTTCGACCCGATCCCACAACGGGACTACTACCGACTGACAGCGTTACTCAAGCCTGCAATGGACGAGCACGACTGGCTCAAACCGACGACCGGGGGGAACGGCAACACGACCGGTGGGCACCGGTACCTGCCCCATGTGCCGACGACCGAACGGGAAGCGTGGGAGGCACACGAACAGGAAGTCACGGAACAGATCGAGAAACTCCAAGCCCAGCTCGAATCGTGCAAAGAAGATGAAGAACTCACCAAAAAGATCGAACAAGAGATTGAAACCGCAAAGGCCAAACGCCGGCCGGAACCACTAATTCGTGCCCTGTGGGACCGGGGCGAGCCTTCGCCGACATACCTGTTGCGTCGGGGTGACTACCGTCAGCCCGGCAGGCTCATTGGACCGGGGGTGCCATCGCTGTTGTCGAAAGGTCTCACACCCTTCAACCCGGAGCCTCCCTGGCCCGGTTCGACACAAACCGGCAATCGTCTGGCACTCGCTCGCTGGCTGACACAGCCGAACCATCCACTGACTCCACGGGTGATCGTCAATCGCATCTGGAAACACCACTTCGGTCGCGGGATCGTCGAGACCCTGGAAAACTTTGGTCGCGCTGGTGCACGCCCAACGCATCCCGAACTGCTCGATTGGCTCGCCATTGAATTCGTCGAGAGTGGGTGGAGTATCAAGCATCTCCATCGGCTGATCATGACGTCCGCGACGTATCGTCAATCGTCAGAGGTGACACCTGAGCCGATGCGGCTCGACCCGGAGAATCGACTGCTTTCCCGGATGCCCCTACGTCGTTTGGACGCAGAGGCCCTTCGAGATTCTCTACTGGCGGTGGCAAGTCGTCTCGACACGACCCCCTTTGGTCCGGCGGATGGAGTCGAGGCACGAGGTGATGGCTTGGTCGTGTCAACTCCCGGGCCAGCCGGGTGGCGACGCAGCATTTACGTGCAGAAACGTCGCACACAACGGTTGACGATTCTCGACAACTTCGACCGCCCGCGGATGAGTCCCAATTGTGTCGATCGTCGATCGTCGACAGTCGCACCACAAGCACTGCATTTGATGAATAACGCGCTGATCCACGAGTTGAGCCTGTCACTCGCTGACAGACTGATCTCGGATTTTCCCGAAGAGGAGCAGCGGCAGCTCGAACAACTCATTAAGTTGACAACCGGACGACCATCGAATTCCGAGTTGCCAATTGTGTTGCAGTCGCTCGAACATTTCCGCACGGAGTGGCAGGCACGTCTCTCCACGGATGACCCGCAGCTCACACCCGAGAATCTTTCTCAACAGGCTCATCGACGTGCCTTGGGCAATGTCTGCCATGCCTTCATGAACTCGGCCTCCTTCCTATACATCGACTGACTGTATGTCCCTGCCTCCAACACAGAATTCTGAACTGACACGTCGCAGCTTCTTCCAGCATATGGGGCGAGGCATACAAGGGGCAGCGCTTGCATCGCTGTTATCGCAAGACGTGTTTGGCAGTGAGCTGACTGAGCCACTTGAGCCGTCGACAATGCCGGTTCCCGTCGATTTGCGACCGCGAGAACCGCATCATGAACCTCGGGCACGGGCCATCATTCAGTTGTTCATGAATGGCGGGCCCAGCCAGATGGACCTGTTTGATCCCAAGGATGAACTGGAGAAGAACCACGGCAAGTCATGGTTCGGCAACATTGCCGGCGAAGTCGAGAGCCCGGCCTCAGCCGGTGCATTGACACGCAGCTGGTTCAAGTTTCGTCAACATGGCGACTGCGGCATGTGGGTCTCCGAGGCACTACCTCACATCGCCGGTTGCGTCGACGACCTTGCTCTCATCCGCTCCATGCAGACGACTAATCTCACACACGAGCCGGCCCTGTTCAAAATCCATAGCGGTCAGGAGATGCCCGGGTTGCCGGCGTTCGGATCATGGGTCACTTACGGGTTGGGCAGCGAGAACCAGAACCTGCCGGCGTATGTCGTGCTTGACGACCCGCAGGGGCTGCCGGTCAATCACACGCAAAGCTGGCAGTCGGGCTATCTGCCGCCCGTGTTTCAGGGAACACGGTTCCGTTCGACCGGCTCCCCCGTCCTGAACCTCGACCGCGACTTTGATGAGCCCGATGCGGTGACCTCGCTTGAACGCGACCTGTTCATGAGGCTCAATCGAGTTCATCGCGATCGACGTAGTCATCAGCCAGAGTTGGACGCCCGCATCGCCAGCTACGAACTGGCCGCCCGCATGCAGCTTTCGACGACGGAGGCCCTCGAGTTGTCATCGGAAACGCAGGCCACGCTCGACATGTATGGCATCGGCAATGAACCAACTGACTCTTATGGTCGCCGTTGTCTGTACGCCCGGCGACTCGTCGAGCGAGGGGTCCGCTTCATCCAGTTGTTCATCGACTTTCAAATCTGGGATAACCACACGGGATTGGAGTCAGGACTGAAGTCAGCCTGTGAGCGAACAGACCTACCCATCGCCGGCCTGTTGATGGATTTGAAGACTCGCGGCCTGCTGGACAGCACGCTGGTCGTGTGGGGAGGCGAGTTCGGACGATTGCCCATCGCCCAATTACCGGGTGACAAGAACGCCAAAAACGCCGGACGTGACCACAACAAGAACGCCATGGTCACGTGGATGGCAGGCGGAGGAGTGAAGGGGGGCGTGACCTACGGCTCGACGGACGAACTGGGCTTCGCCGCAGCGGAGGACAAGATCACTGTCGCCGACTGGCACGCCACCATCCTGCATCTCCTGGGTCTGCATCACGAGAAGCTGTTCTACCATCGCAATGGCCTCAACGAACGGCTGACCGGCGTTAACGATGCGGAGATTATTCGCAGCATCCTTGCATGACGTCCGGCGGAGGCGCGGCGATGTGTCAACGGCATCGCGTTGGTCTGAACCCGCAATGGCCTACGCCGACTCGGAAATCAGATACTCGGCGACGAACGGCTCGTTCAGTGTGACTCCCAAGCCGGGGCCGTCGGGGACCGTGATGTCACCATTGACTGCCTGGACAGGTTGCAGCGTCAACTCGTGTCGGAGTGGGGAATCGTCGACGCAGTCTTCGAACAGGAACGCCTCGCGGCAGGTACTCAGCCAATGCAGACTGGCGGCAACTGTGATGGGGGATGTGTAACAATGATTGCACAGGCGGGCACCGACCTCCTCGACACGTGAGCGAATGAATGCGGCGTCGGTAAAGCCGTTCCGCGATAGATCGACTTGGTAGACGTCCAGTGCATGTCGGTCGATGAACGGGCGGAACGCCTCGCGGCCACACTCTCCTTCCCCAGAAGCAATCGGCACGGGTGATCGGTCTCTGAGCCAGACATACCCATCCACGTCGGCTTGCTGAAGCGGCTCTTCCAACCATTCGATGCCGTATTCATTGAATGAGTGTGCCCGTCGCAATGCCGTGCGTGCGTCCCAGACACAACCCGCATCAATCAGTAGCGTTGCATCTCCCACTCCTTCGCGAGCTCCTTGAACCAATTCAATGTCCAACTGCTCGGATTGGCCCATCGGTTCCCAGCCAAACTTGACCGCCCGGTAGCCAGCGTCGATCCAACGTCGGCCAATCTCGGCAGTTTCCGTACCGTCATGCCCGAAGAGGATAGATGCGTACGCGGGAAGCGTGCTGTGGTGCTTGCCGCCCAGCAGCCGATGGATCGGCTGGTCGAAGTGCTTGCCCTTCAAATCCCAGAGGGCGATGTCGACGGCAGCCATCGCGGTAATCGCCACGGACGTCCGCCCATAGTACATGGTGCGGCGATACATGGTTTGCCACAATCGCTCGGTTTCGAGCGGATCTTCGCCAATGAGGATCTCCCGAAGACCGCAAGCGATATTGTGACTGAAGGGCGCATCAATGATGGCCTTGACCACCTCCGGCGACGAGTCGGCTTCCCCCACCCCTTCGAGCCCGTTATCCGTGCGGATACGGACCAGCACGGTGTCCTGACTGCTCGCAGTCTTGGCTTGCACATTCGGGACTCGCAAAATTTGACAGATGACTTGGGTGATCTTCATAAGGCTTGGCAATCAGGCGTCCGGGTTAGTGGAGGAGATCAACGAATCTGCACAGGACCCGCCGTAGCTGAACTCGCAAGAGTTGAGAAGTCGAAGGAGGTTGCCATCGGCTGAATTCTTACGAATCCAGCTACGTGCGCAATGAAACCGAATCAGGGGATTGGCTTTTCGATTGATTATTGAGGAATGTCAACTTCCTTTGCACGATCCACTTCACTCGGCACGATGAAGAATAAAAGTCCCAATGGCACCAGCATGAAGGCACCGCCTACATACAGAGTCTGCTCATATGTCAGTTGCCAACCATCACGAAGCTGCCCATAGATTTCGTTGCCAAGGACGTGGCCAATGTTGGACAGTGTCATGTAGATCGTAAACATGGTTGCCGAAGAGCGAGTCCAAGATAATCTCATCCCCATCGAGTTGTAGCCGACTGCTCCGATTGCGATGAAGCCCGGGTTGAGGCACAAGAATGCGGCTGAGAACCAGTCTTCTGTCCACAGCCCTTGCAGGGATCCGTAAAGGATGGCAAGCAAGCCATACCCTCCCAGACCAAATATGATGATGAAGCGTCGACCGAATCTGTCTGCGAGCAGACCTCCCAACAACGCCGCACCGAGTTCTGGAAACACGGCGGCTCCTGTCCAATAGGAATACTCCGCGGCTGTCCATCCCAGATCGCGTGTGTAGAGCGGCTTTGTCAGCACCTCGATCACGCCCCAGCCAATCACAGCGAACAATCCGAACAGCACATACACAGCTGTGGTCCGCAGTGAGAGGCCTTTGATGAGATCCCGGACGACCATCCTTGGACTTCGCAGACTCTTGGCTGCGCCCGCTTCCGACGCTTGACCAGAACTCCACGGGAGTCTGCGTTCGCCCGGTCGCTCAACAAGAAGCAAGGGAAAGAACATGATGACGAACAGTGAGAAAAACTGAGCCATGACAGCTTCAGGAAACCCATAGTGTTTGATGATCCATCCGCCTGCGGCTGTGCCGATCCCTTTTCCCAACAGCTTGGAGGCCCACATCATCCCGTTGACACGCCCTTGCTCATGCGGAGGGAGTATGTCCACCGCGAGTGCATCTGTGGCCACGTCCTGGAGCGACGCAAAGCAGTTGTGCAGAAAGAACATCCAGCCCAGCAGCTCAATGTTCTTGGAGATGTCGCCCATCGCGATTAACGATAGCAGCGTGACTGCCATCATCAATTGTGCACCGATGATCCAGGGACGCCGACGCCCC
The DNA here is from genome assembly GCA_029259815.1 of Planctomycetaceae bacterium. GTDB lineage: Bacteria > Planctomycetota > Planctomycetia > Planctomycetales > Planctomycetaceae > JAHBXU01. Next base: position 26,522 of record JAJDEJ010000276.1, read on the forward strand.
ATGGATCGAATCGTTGCACTGTCGATGAGCGGTGCCCAGACCAGCTTGAAGGTCCAGGGGTACAGAATCATCGCCGTGAGCCGACCAATTTGGGTCGCTGAGATGGATTCGTCAGTGTCTGTGATATAACTGACGACCGTATTGAGCATGAAACCCCACGGTAGTCCCTGCGCAACATACATTGCGCAGAGCATGCTCATGCGTTGGACTCGGTTGTCGCTGAGCGCCATGTGGCGTCGCCTCGTGTTCTCTGACGTCGATCTTCAGCAGTTCCGATAGAGAGTGGAATCGTGACAATCTGAGTCCCAGAGAACAAGGCCTCCACAAGGACCGCGGAGATTACAATGCCTCGAATTGCGATTGCGGAGTGCAAACAGGAGGTTTCGACCTTCAATCCAGTGCCAAGCGTTTACGACGACTTCCGACAGGCGCGTGGACAGGCTGTCCTTGACTACCATCGCCAATGCCGAGAAGAAGTCGGCGGAGCATTGAGTGTTTTTGATGCTGCTGACGACGTGGAAGTGGTACCGACTTTTGCGGCCAGTGCCAACACTTCCGGTGGAGTTCTGACTGCAGAGAGTTTTGATCATCTGAGCAACGACTTTCTGAGCAGTCTCGCGCAGTCAGGCAAGGTTGACGCCGCCTACTTCTCGCTCCATGGAGCGATGCAAGCAGAGAACGAGAACGACCCGGAAGGATTTCTGCTTCAGGAAGCACGACACATTCTTGGCCCAGAAATCCCGATTGTTGTGTCGCTCGACCTTCATGGAGTTCTCACGGATCGCATGCTCGAACACAGCGACGCGATCGTCACGTACCACACATACCCTCACGTCGACTTCTTCGAAACCGGGGTACGTGCTGCCAATCTCCTGTTGAAGATTACAGCAGGACAAGTTCGCCCGGTGACTGCGCGCGTGAAGATCCCAGCACTTGTGCGCGGCGACGAATTGATCACAGAAACCGGCTCCATCTCCGAGTGTATTCAGCTAGCGCAAGCCATCGAAGCGAGTGAAATCGGACTCTCGGCGGGAGTGATGTGGGGCAACCCTTTTACTGACGTCCCCGAACTTCGGACGAATATCATTGTTGTCATGAACGGCGACGAAGCCTCTGCCAAAGAGCATGCCCTGGAGCTTGCCAAGCGATTCTGGACCCATCACGAGAAAATGCAAGTGCCACTGACCAGTCTCGAAGATGCCATTCGAGAGGCCTCTGCAGTCACGACTGGGACCGTCGTGATGATGGATGCTGCCGATGCAACCAGCTCAGGAGCGTCAGGGGACAGCAACGCCATCTTGCGGGAGGCTGTGCGTCAGGGTTACTGTGGGAGATTGCTGGCTCCGATCGTCGATCCGGCAGCGGTTCAGCAGGCGATGGCCGCCGGCATCGGTGCGACGATTCGTACGACGCTCGGCGGTGCGCTTGACCCGGCTCGATTCAAACCACTCAAACTCGAGGCACGCGTCCACTCGCTCTCCGACGGCAAGTTCCAGAGCGAGTCTTTCGGCTGGCAATGGGATGCGGGAAACACGACCGTGCTCGAAGCCGAGCACTTCACAATCGTCGTCGGCACACGACCCGTCAGCCTTTTCGACCGCTCCTGGTTCTATGCCAATGGTCAGAATCCCCAGCACTTCGATCTGGTCGTGGTCAAGTCGCCTCACTGCGAACCGCACATGTTTGCTGATTGGTGCGCAAAGCTGATTCACGTTGATGCGCCCGGCGCAACAAGTGCAAACCTCAACAGCCTGGGACACAAGACCTGCAGCCGACCGATCTTTCCACTGGACGAAGGAGTCGAGTTCCATCCCGTGGCTGAAGTCTTTCGCAGGCTGTAAATCGTGCAACTCCAGTCTGACAAGCAACGATCGATTACCCTTCAGGGAACGGACGGCAGAACATTGGCTGACAGATCGCGTGAGGCGAGTTCGGTGAACTCCTCGAGATGCCGGTCCCACTCCGCAATGAGTTCCTTCAGCTTGTCAGCCTGCGGTATGGCGAGGTCAGTTGACTCGCCGCGATCGTTGGCAAGATTGTAGAGTTCCCATGGCTCACCAACAGGAGCTACCGCTTTCCAAGCACCCATCTGGATGGCTTTGTGTCCGTCGTGAAACCACCAGATCGCCTCGTGATCGATCGTGTGATCATCCGCAAATACTGGCACGAGGCTTTTGCCCGGTGCACGTGGAGCCTCAGCTGACGTTTCTGCTCCGGTGAGTTCAAGGAGCGTGGGAACGATGTCGATGACGTGACCCGGATTGCGGCGAATCTTTCCGCGCGCTTCGATGCCGTTCGGCCATGACACCAACAACGGCGTCGAGATGCCTCCTTCATGGGTCCAGGTCTTGTGACGACGGAAGGGAGTGTTGCACGTTGTCGACCACCCCGGACCGAGACAGAGGTAGGTATCAGCTGCACCCGGCGGCAGGCTCGGATCGTGACCATCGTCTCGAACCATGATCTCGGCACTGGCGCCATTGTCGGAGAGGAAGATCACCAGCGTATCTTCCCACTGGCCCATCCTCTTGATTTGATCGAAGACTCTGCCGATCTCGATATCCATGCGATGAATCATTGCCGCGTGGATCGACATTTTGGTGGCCTGAAACAGCTGTTGTTCGTCCGTCAGACTCTGCCACGGAACGGGCCGATTCACTTCGCCTGTCCCGAGAATCTCCAGTCCCTTGGGAAAGTGATACGGAGGACCCAAGTCTCGTTCGACACGAGAGAGCTGGCTGACGGCCGTGTCATCCAGCAGGCCCAGGCGCTGCATGCGATGCCATCGTTTCGCCCGAATCGATTCCCAGCCTTCTGCATACGTGTCCTCGTAGACCGCGATATCCTCCGGCAGGGCATGGAGGGGGAAGTGAGGCGCCGTGAATGCGAGGTAGTGGAAAAATGGCGTATCGGCATGCTGCTCAGCATGTTCCTGCAACACTTCGATGACGTGGTCTGCGAGCACCGTCGTTGCATAGAAGTCCGTGCCTTTCTCGACCGGCGGCAACGCGACGTCATCTTTCCAGTGTCTCGTCGGGTTAAAGAAACGACCCTGATCCTTGAGGTAATAGGAGTGGTCAAAGCCGTTCGCGTGAGGCATGCCGTCGATGTGCCACTTTCCCGTGTGATAGGTTCGATAGCCAACAGGCTGCAAGAGTCTCGGAACCAAAACGGCCCACTCGGGTCGCATCCCTCGGTTGCCTCCACCCGACGGAATATTCGGTAGTGCATCTCGTCGGACCTGCTGGGCGTAGTAGCCCGTCATGAGAGCCGCCCGCGAAGGCCAGCACCGCGCCGTGTTGTAGAACTGAGAGAACCGCAGCCCATGCTCAGCAATCGAATCGAGGTTGGGCGTCGCGATCTCCCCTCCATAACAGCCGAGGTCCGAGAAGCCCAGATCATCAGCCATGATGAGCAGGATGTTGGGTTTGGGAGCAGCAGCGAATGTTGAGGAATCAACGAAGAAAACCGCCGCACATAGGAGCAAGATCGGGAGGACTTTCATGATGTTCTCAACATTAGCTGGGGTGTCGTCAAGATTGCAAATGCTGAACATGCGGCAAGGGACTCGGAAACGGTTTCAGTCTGCCCCTGCAGCTTGATCAATGTCACTCAGAATGTTTCCAAGTCGATCTCTCAGGTCCCAGAAACTACCATCGGAGTCTCAAGCACTTTCCTTCCTGACAGTCCACTGCTTTCCCAATTCAGATCACAGACAGCCGTATGCAATTCGCAGATCTCATCAGCAACATCAGGTCAAGGTTTCCAGCTCTGGCTCGAACCGTCAACGGTCATCCTGCAGTGTACTTTGATGGTCCGGGAGGAACGCAGGTCCCGCAGGTCGTGATCGACGCGGTCTCTGATTACTACTCAAGGTGCAACGCAAACCACGGCGGAGTATTCGCAACGAGTTCCGAAAGTGACACGATCCTCGACGAAGCACATCAGGCCGTCGCAGACTTCCTCGGCACAGACGATCCCAACACGGTGGTCTTCGGAGCGAACATGACAACACTGACGTTCGCCTTGTCGAGATCTTTGTCGCGAAGCTGGAAACCGGGAGACGAAATTATCGTGTCGCGTCTTGACCACGATGCCAACTACACGCCGTGGGTGATGGCCGCACAAGACGCAGGAGCGACCGTCCGACATATCGAGATCAATACAAAAGAATGCACGCTCAACCTCGACAGTTTCAGAAACGTACTTTCCGACAAGACGAAACTGGTCGCCGTCGGCTGTGCCTCCAACGCAGTCGGTACGGTCAATCCGGTGCGAGACATTTGCAATCTCAGCCAGCAAGCCGGAGCACTGACGTTTCTCGACGCCGTACACTTCTCACCACATGCTCTGGTCGATGTCCAAGAGTTTGGTTGTGACTTCCTTGCATGTTCTGCCTACAAGTTCTTCGGCCCGCATGTGGGGATTCTCTGGGGGCGGCGTGAACATCTGGAGTCTCTGCCGGCGTATAAGGTCCGTCCGGCTCCTGATGACCTGCCAGGCAAGTGGATGACCGGTACGCAGAATCACGAAGGGATCGTCGGCACGCTCGCCGCCATCGACTACCTCGCCGGCTTGGGCCGTACCCTGTCTAGAGAATCAGATCTGTCACGACGAGAAGCGTTGACGCACGCGATGACGGCCATCCAGCAGTACGAAAGCGACCTCATCTGGCATCTGATCGACAGCCTTCAGGGTCTTCAATCCATACGCATCTACGGGATCACGGACCCAACCAGAAGGGCCGAACGTCTGCCCACGATCTCCGTCACTCATTCAAAGCGGGATCCGGAATCCTTGGCCAGCCATCTGGGTTCAAGAGGATTCTTTGTCTGGCATGGCAACTTTTACGCTCAACCGCTGACAGAAGTGCTTGATCTTGAACCTCGGGGCATGGTTCGAGTTGGACTGGCCCACTACAACACGAGAACCGAAGTGGATCGACTCATCGAAACACTGAAGGAAGTCGACTGACGAACACCAGTTGGCGAGGTTCCTCAGGGATTTGGTGATGACTTCACTCGGCAGATCTCTTGTCTTCCTGATTCTGTTCTTCCCACACAGCGAGTGTTACTGATGAATCAACTTTGGTGTCTCTCAAAGACTCTGGCATCAGTCTTCCTACTCGTCGCTTCTCAAGCTGCGACTTCGGCAGACGAACCACTCGATGTGTGGCCAGGGCTTGCCCCAGGTGAGACGACTCGAAGTGATGGTGAAATTCAACCCTACCGACCTAGTGAGAACCCACGAGTCACGCGAATCGTCAAGATCAGCCGTCCGACCTTCACGATCCATCTTGCATCGAATCCAAACGGGAGTGGGGTTGTGATCTTACCGGGCGGTGGCTTTGGCAAAGTCGTACCCGACAAGGAAGGCACCGAGGCCGCCGAGTGGCTGAACCGGCATGGCATTGCCGCATTCGTGTTGAGTTATCGCACAAAAGCAGACGCGAACGATCCTGGCTGGAAACGAGCACTGCAGGATGCGCAACGCATCGTCTCGCTAATTCGATCCCGAGCGGACGAATTCGGACTGAAGAGGGACCGGATCGGCCTGCTCGGTTTTTCGGCCGGAGGCCAGGTCGCGGCGCGATTGCTCAGTGCAAACGGTGAGCTCGCCTACGATCGCATCGACGACGTTGACGATGTTTCGAATCGCCCGGATTTCGCCCTCTTGATTTACCCATGGAATCTCTACGACAAAGAGCACGAAAATCTGATCGAAGGCGTCAACGTCCCTGCCGACTGCCCGCCAACCTTTCTTCTCCACACCGATGATGATCGCTCATCTTCACTCGGTGCAGTCTTGTTCTATGCAGGACTGAAGCGGCAAGGAATCCCTGCTGAGTTGCACGTCTATGGAAATGGCGGACATGGATACGGCATCCGACCAGTCGATGGATCGGAGATCTCTTCGTGGACCAGTCACGCCGCACATTGGCTGGGCCGACAGAGCGATTGACGAGAGTTGTGTTGAAACTACTTGATAGCCGGCACGATGACCGTACATGTCCTCGACCAGCAGGGCGTATGGTACAAAGGGCTCGCGTTACCAACCAATCCCAGCAGTTTCATCCAGCGGATAGACCTTTCGCCCCAATCGTGTGTAGGGCAACTGCCGAAAATCGTGAGATAAGACACCGGCCGTGTCGACATTGAAGATCGAACCGGCAATGGGCGCAAATCCACTTCGAAAATGACCGGTCGACTTCACCGCTAGATACCGCATCTGACTGCAATCGAGGCCAAGACTCCGACAGAATGCCAGATCGACCGGCTGCTGACGATGGCTGATCACCACAACGTGAACATCGTCCTGCTCCAACCAGGCGGCCTGTCCCATCTCCTCCTTGACGCCTGCCCACATTGGACCGTCGTAAGTGAATCGCCCTGCGGAGATCGCCCGGACTTTGACCCGCATAGAAACCGGCGGACCGAGCCGAGCATGTGATTTTCCGCCCACTTGGACATCGATCTCTGCCCCCATGCCCGCTGCCGCAGCTTGGCTCGCTACATCAGGATCGACCACGTACAACACTGCCGATGGTGCAAGTCGCTCTGCCAGGAACAACCGTAAAAGGTCTGTCGCGTCGCCCGGAGCTCCGCCTCCCGTATTATCACCCTGCTCGGCGAGAACGATCGGAAATTGCCCGCGCTCAATGCCGCACGCTATTGCCGCTTCAGGCGTCAGTGGTTCCGACTGCCAGCTTTCGCGACAGTCCCAAACCCAACGTCCCAACGAATCCGCATACTGCTCGGCCGAGCCCCGGTCTCCGTCAGTGACGACAATCACCGACGCCCCGACGGCCGGACTGTCGATCCATTGATACCCGACGCCAATGCTTGCCGAGAGCACTCCCGATTGTTTGTCGAACTCCCGCAACTTGGCGATGGCATCCTGCATCGGAGGCTCAGCGGTCATCATCTTGCGGGCCGACCACAGGAGCGGCAGCGATCGGTAAGCCATCGTGGGACGACTCCTCCCTCCGACGGTGTGTGCCATCAACTGCACGGTGTGCTGAGCCCGTTCGGCCATGTCAACATGTGGGTACGTGCGCTCGACGACCAACACATCGGCCGACCGGGCCATCTCTTCTGTAAGATTGCAGTGCATGTCGTGGACCGCCATGACGGGACAATCCGGCCCCACCAGTTCACGAACAGCCGTCAGGATTGCACCATCCGCATCGTCGATTCCTTCAGCTGCAAATGACCCATGCAGACTGAGCAGAACGCCGTCCACTGGCAGAGAGTCCTGCAAACGACCCAGCAACTCTGTCGTGACCGTCTCGAAATCGGTCCGCGAAGCCGGTCTTCCCGTGGTTCCCTTCACCCACATCAACGGAATGATCTCGCCGCCGATGTCGCGAACTCCGCGAACAAAGCCATCGATGATTGTATTCGCATCTCCGAGCTCGAGCAGCTCGTCACCACGCAGCGTCTGCTTCTCAAAGTCCTCAAGCGTCGTTGTGCATTGCGGTGCGGCGAACCCACACGTCTCATGCTCGATGCCGCCGACTGCGATTCGCCCGGTCATCAATGTCACCCAACATGCTTCAGGAAGCTCACACGACCGATTGCCACCCACTCGACCAAATAGATATTTCCGTCGTGGTCGAAGCACGCGTCGTGCGGGTGAATGAACTTGCCCGCCTTCCAACGTTTGGGCTGCCGACGCATGGCGAAATTGTCAGCCAATACTTGCTCGAGCCAAGCCGGGTCATGCCCCAGGTGAGCGATCACTTTGTTGCCGACGTCGAGCAACGTGATCCGCGCGTGTAAGTCGGGCACGAGCAGCACGTCGCCACGGACATCAATGTCGGCGGGGAACAGCATGTCCTCGAAGAAGCTGAGATGCTTGCCCTCGGCCGAAAAATATTGCAGCCGCGCGTTGGCTCGATCGGCGACCACCAACGCCGGCTCGCGTCCGGGCCGATCGTCCCACCACAGCCCGTGTGGAGTCTGCAGTTGGCCCGGACCGTCACCGGCTCCCCCAAAATGACTGACAACGTTCGCATCCTTGTCGTACTTGATGACGTAATGTGACCCATATCCGTCGCCCACCCAAAAGCCCCCGTCGGGTGCGAATGCAACATTAGTCGGACTAAACAAGTGTCCCTTGCCATACTTGCCCGGTGTGGTGAACTCAAATGGATGGGCATTCTCATAAGGCAGGATTCTGGGCGCCGCCTGCTTCCAGACAACCTCGCCCTGCAGAGTGGTCTTGGCGATATGCCCTTTGTTGTCGCAGAGATAGAGAAACTCCTCGTCCCCTTCACGTCGAACATCAATCCCGTGTCCACCTCCATGAAACTCCTTACCAAACGATCGGACGAATTTCCCCTGGTGATCGAACACGACCACAGCGTCCTGCGGCTCGACTGTCTTCGTGCGATGTTTCACATAAATCAGCCCTTCGGTGTCGACGGCGACTCCGTGCGTGTCCTGCCAACGAATGTGCTTGGGGACCTGCATGCAGTCGTGATGCACCTCGTATCGATGGCCCTCTGGACCAATCACCGGCGGCTTCAAACCGGACTTGTCTTCCGCTCCCACAATCGAGGGGGCAGAAACGGCGAGAGCCATGCCGCCGGTTGTTTTCAGAAATTCGCGTCGAGATGTGTAAGATTCGGGCATGATGAGTGGAGTCCGGTAGGGGGTGATCTATCCCGTCGAAAAGTGTCGCGGCACCATTCTATGCAAAGGGAGGACCGGAGACATCAAACAAGTCCGTGGTACGTCCAGACGAGTACAGCCATTGGGGTTGGCAGCCAAAGTACAGGGAACGACCGAAGAGAATCCCCGTGGCGCTATCATCAATCATCAACTGTGTGTCATCGGACAGTCAGCCAACAGTCGCAGTCAGGTGAGGAGTGACGAGCACTCGCCCATAAAAGAAACGTCATCCGATCCCCCACGAGGTCAAATCAGCAGCTGCCTGACCGGTGCCAGAAAGTCCGTCGATCGTGCGATGCAGAACATTCTGCAGTCTTAATCGACTGTGTTCTCACTCTCCTCTGAGGGTTCATCGACTTCGTCCGCAGATTCTGGTTCGTTCGCGGTCACTCGAAAGGCCGTCAACTGACTGCCGGATGCAACCAGGAGCAGTGGAGTGGCATCCATGTCTGCATGGAACCAATTCACGTCGGGAGTCCGCCCCTGTCCGCTGATCTGAGCAATGATCTCACCATGAATCACGTCAATCACGGCGATGTGTCCTCCACGCAGACCGGCAGCTGCCCAGATCCCATCCGGTGCGACAGTCAGCGAATCGCAACTCACTGAGCTTCCGGGCATATCGAGTGTCCACAGAGTCTCCCCGTCTCCGTTGAGTGACACCATCCGGTCACCGCCATCGGCTGAACCGACCACAAGGATCGGCTGGGCTGCATTCTCTTCGGTTGCAGCTCCGACGCGAATCATGTTGGCATAGATCGGCACCTCCAAGTCGTTCAGGGGCTCGCCGTCAGGAGCAAATATGTGAACTTGGCCGGCAGCGGAAGTTGTCACGACCTCGGTTGTCCCGTCTCCATCAACATCACCTGCATTGACATGCCACACATTGCCAAGGTCGGTGTTCTCCCAACGACGGACCCCGTCATGATCCAACACGTGGAACCCGGTTCCGCCGTTGTATCCGATGATCACCTCGTCCAGTCCATCATGGTCGAGGTCCGCAGCCCACACATCGTCGACGCCCTGTCCGCCGTCCTCGGTCCACAGGTTTGTTCCCTCATTGGAGATGGCTGAGACAGACTGCCCCCAATGATCGAACGCGAGAAGTTCGATCCCGGCATCGTCCTTTAGTTGAGCCGAACGCAACTTGGTACCCGTTCCTTCGATCGAGAAGGAGCCAACTTGTTCGCCAGCCGTGTCAAAGACGGTCATCTGGCCACGCAGAGCACTGGCGTAGATCCGCTGCTGTTCATCATCGACGGCAATGCCTGCGAACCTGCCCTTTGCTGACCAGATCTCTTCGAGACCGAAGGACTCGATTGAGGACTCGCTTTGTTCCTGCGACACGGTCGCTTCTTCCGCGAGATTCTTGCCGGCCAGCAGATCGTCCAGCTCTCGCCGGAGTGTCTTCTTGATTCCCGGATCGTATCCGACATGCACTGCCTGAACCACACCCGCCTTGTCGATCAGCGCAAGTGTCGGAATGCCCTCGACCTGATAGGCGTTTCCGGTGGCTCCCTCCACATCAAGAGCGACAGTCATGTTTAACTGTTCCGACTCGAGGAACTCCTTGATGGCTTTCGGCTCCTCGCCCTGGTTAACGGCATAGAAGACGACCCCTTTACCTGCATATTCCTGAGCGATCTCAACCAGGAGAGGCATCTCCTGGACACAGGGACCGCACCACGTCGCCCAGAAATCGAGCATCACGATGTCTTTGTCGGTATGGTCTTCCAATCGAAAACTGCTGCCGTCCAACAAATCCAGCTCGACCGGAGGAGCCGACTTGCCAAGCAAAGGCGAGGATTCTTCCCCAGGCATCATGTCGCCAAAGATATTGTCCACCTTCTCTGAGTCGGTCGGTGGTGTGAATGCGAAGACTTCTTCATCAACTGGCTGATTGAAGGTCCACTCACGAAATGTCTCGGTCATCGTCATCTGTGAATCAACATTCTCTCCCTGAGCAAACTGTGCCAGCGATTTCGACATGTCGACCATCACGCGAAGCAGCAGTGGGTCGCCGTCGGCTGTGATCAACGCCTCCCAATCAAACTGATCCTGACTGAACCGCAGGTGGTGCACGCTCTCTCCGTCAAGTTCTTCCAAGCCCAGATAGCTTGTTTCATTCACGCCATCCATGAGTGCGTCGTACGGATCCTCTGAGATGAGTGAGAAGATCATTGAACTCATGAGAGTCGGACCGCTCAACATCGGATTGGCATGCAATTCATCAAAGGTCTCCAGTGGTTCTTCCTGGGAGTACTTCTTGAGAGCGGAGAAATACATGACCATCGACTCATCGTTCTGATAGATGTCAAGCATCGGCATTTCACCCGTCGAGTAGAGTGCCAGGTTGTTGGGACGCTGAACCGCAACAGCCCTCGTCAACGACACTGATTGCTCTTGCCCGTTCATCTTCATCTGCATGTCCTGTTCGATCTCCGCAGTGAACGAGTCCGCCTGCTGATAGAAATCGGCCACTTTCTGCACAATTGCTTCGACATCCGGCTGTGCCTCAGGCTCTGTTTGCTCCGGTGGAGCGTTTTTCGACGTCACTGCGTCAGACTCAGACGCAGCATCTGAGCCTTGGCTGACCTCGGTCTTGGGAGAACAGGACAGACTCAGGACTACGAAAAACATCAGCGCGGTCCGCATATGTGTTGTCTGCATGACACACCTTCGATTTCACAGGGGATGGAGGTGGATGACTCTCCCACCCTCGACAAGTCGTCCTGCCACGGCCATCACAGTGGCACAAGACAACAAGAGACGACATCACGTGAAGTGTACATGCGAACCAGCGCCGGCTGCCACTGGTGGAGAGACTAGCGGTGGCCGACGGCGTCTCTTCGACTTGCGCGTGAGTCGTTACCGCACGTCGGCATAATGATAGGCCAGCACGCGAGGTGAGATGCCGCATTGGGCGAGGCCGACGAACGTCCAGTTGCGGAGGGTCTGGCGGATGAGTCCCATCCGTTGCCAGCGTCGGGGGCTGACGTGGAGTTGGTGATCGACCAGTCGAACGCGGCCTTCGCTCTTGAGTCGCTTGGCGAGATACAGGTCTTCCATCAGTTCCATCTCGGGGAAGCCGCCAACTCTCTGGAAGACATCGCGTCGCACAAACAGCGCTTGATCGCCATAGGCCCATTTGATGCACTGCACGCGAAGTGCGTTGCCTTGCTCCAAGAGCCGGTAGGCCCAGCCGTCTGCGTCAATGGTCTGCCGAAAGCAGCCGGCGACGCAACGCTCATCGGACAGGGCACGCCTGAGGGCGTCGAAGGCCCCCTCTTCGAGCCAGCAGTCGGCGTGCAGGAACAGGAGCACATCTCCTTGAGCAACGGCGGCTCCTGCGTTCTGCTGGAAGGCCCGGCCACGTGTGGACGTCAGACATTGGTCAGCTGACGACGCGGTGGCGATTGTTCCGTCATCACTGCCTCCATCAACGACGATGATCTCGCACGGACCAAGGGTGCGTGTGCGTTCGATCGTCTGGGCGATGCCGGCTGCCTCGTTCAGCGTGGGAATGATCACGGAGATGTCCATCGTGACCTCACCGTGCGAGCCAACCGCCGTCAATTGTGATGACACTGCCGTGGACATAGTTTGAAGCGTCGGATGCCAGAAAGACTGCGAGTCCGCCGAGTTCGTCCGGGTCGCCCCAACGGCCTGCGGGAATTCGATCAAGGATCTGAGGACCACGCACAGGATCGTCTTTCAACGAGTCGGCCACCTGTGTGTCGAAGTAGCCCGGTGCGATGCAGTTGACGTTGATGCCGCGATGACTCCAGGAGTTGGCCAGCGACTTAGTCAGACCGGCCAGGGCATGTTTGGCCGCTGCATAGGCCGGGATGTTCAGCCCTCCCTCGAAGGTCAGTACCGAGCCGATGTTGATGATCTTGCCTCGACCACGCTTGAGCATCTGTGGTGCTGACTGCTGCGAGAAATCGAATGCGGCATGCAGATGCACTTGCATCAGTTCGTCGAACTCGGCGAGTGGATAGTCTTCGGGAGGATGCCGCTGAAAGATGCCCGCATTGTTCACCAGAATGTCGACTCGTCCCATCTGTGCGGTGACCCGGTCGATCAAGCCGGCACGTTCGCTCGGTTGGCCGACATCACATTGCATGTCGACGAATGTGCGCCCGCAGCTTTCGACCAACTTGCGTGTCTGCTCGGACTGTGCGGTCCGCGTGACGCTGACGACATCTGCACCAGCTTGCGCCAAAGCACCGGCCATCGCCTGTCCGAGTCCGCGACCGCCCCCCGTCACGACCGCCACGCGACCATCCAGTTTGAACAGATCAAGGATCATGAGAATCTACAATTCGGTTGTGGACACGATTCATAACAGAGATGACATCAAAGCGTGCGATCGCTGGCGACTTGACATCCCCCAATGGTAAGATGCTTTAACCGTGTCACAAGTCACCGACGACATACGCGGCGTTCTTTCGGAATGAGTCACGATGGGGCCTCCGCTGACGTCTGAATCGAAGACAGACGCATTCCCTCAGGAAGTCCCCGCCAATGGCACAGAGCGGGCATCCGAATCATCTGCCCGGACCGACGAAAGCAGTAGTCTTGGAAGTTCGGGCAATGTCGGTCCGAGCCACGCGGGTGATCAACAAGCCTGGGGCATGACACAGGGTGATCGCCGGGTGGTGTTCGTGCTGGCGTGCACAGTGTTCTTACTGATGGTGGTGAACTGGGTCCGGATCGTGGGTTGGCAGCCATCTCCCTTGATTGTGGAACGACCGCAGAGCGACGAGTATCGGTTTGTGGTGGACGTCAACACGGCGACGTGGGTGGAGTGGATGCAACTTGACGGCATCGGCGAGGTCATGGCTCGCCGGATCGTCGCTCACCGGGAAGAACACGGTCCCTTCGAGACGATCGAGGAGGTCGATCACGTGCCTGGCGTGGGACCGAAGACATTTTCCAAGATCCGAGACCAACTGGAGTGTCAGCCGCCGTCAGTCCATCGGTGAGTCGTGGAGACCGCGTGATCAGCTGTGCTGCGCGACTTTTTTGCCGGTGGGAGTGGGGGTCTCGATGCGCCCGAAGATCATCCTTCCGGCACTGTTCTGCAGCACACTGGTCACAGTCAGATTGACTAATTTGCTGATATCATTACCACCATTCTCACAGACGACCATCGTTCCATCGTCGAGATATCCGACGCCCTGTCCGGGAGATTCCCCTTCCTTGATGAGCTTGATCTCGATGTGCTCACCTGGGATGAACCGAGGCTTGAGGGCATTGGCGACATCGTTGAGATTGACCACTTCAACCCCTTGCACGCCAGCGACCTTGTTGAGATTAAAGTCGTTGGTCAACACGCGACCGTTGAGCGACTTTGCCAGTTCAACCAGTCGCTGATCGACTGAACGTCCCTTGACCGAGCTCCCCTCGGATTCGTTGACGTGAATGTCGACTTTCGGATCCTGCTGAAGAGTCCGCAAGACATCGAGCCCGCGACGTCCACGGCTGCGCCGGAGTTTGTCGTGACTGTCAGCAATGTCTTGCACCTCCTGGATGATAAACTTGGGGACGACCAGTTCCACATCCAGAATTCGCGTGTCGACGACGTCAGCAACGCGACCATCGATCAGGGCACTACTGTCGACAATTAGCGGCCGGCCTCCCTTGAGATCGCGGGAGAACTCGACGTAGGGAATCAGGAAACGGAAGTCGTCCTTTGTTTGTAGCAAGAACGAGATGCAAACATAGGGGAGAATCAACAGGCTCAGCACGATCACACCACTGCGAAATTCGTCTCCCTCGTTGCCCCACAGGTCGTTCATCGCGAACAACGGGTCGAGTGCCTTTGTCAGCAGAAAGCTCAAAAGCACGCCAATCAACAAACCAAAGTAGACCGCAGAGAGGACTTCGATTTTCTTTTTGGGGAACAGAATATCCAGCAGGATGACCGATGAGGCGATCAACATCAGCAACACGAAGGCTGCCACCGGATGGTCGCTAATTACCTCGGGAGTTCCAGCGCCTTGATTGAGTGTATACGTGGCGAGGGCACCCGCAGCAATAACGAGATAGGTGATGCGGATGATGAGCAGCAACATGGCGGTTCACTCGTTCGTGGCAATAACTGAACAATCCGAACCCACGGACTTTGGTTTGCCGAGCCATGCCTCAGTGATGACAGTCCCCAAATAGAATCAGGAACGTTTCAGGTTCAAGCAGTCATCGAAGCGTGGCGTGAGCATCGCCGGAGGGTCTTCGTCTTCACATCATATGGGTCTGCCCGAGGCATTTCTAGTCCCGTCGCCATGAGAACGTCCGGCGATTCCCGTTTTCCTGAGGAGGACGGACATGCGGCCCCTTCCTAAAGTGTGCGACAGCAGGCGAGGTTCGGTGGGGAGACACATCAACCCTGACGCATGCGTCGACGTCGTTGGTTACATAGCATTGTCCTCGGTGTCCTTCCGTTGCCATTGGGGGGAATTGGCAGGCATGTCGACGCGCAAGACATCGCCTGACCTGTCTTGTTGAATGAAGCTAAGGGTGCGTTCGTAAATAAACTATCGAAGTTCTAGTTCTTACGTGGGGCGATTTGATAGTTCCAATCACCGTGGAACGCATTGCGTTTCAGTTTGATGGCGTTCATTTCGGCATCACGGATTTTGCGCCCCTTGAGA
>JAJDEJ010000277.1 GCA_029259815.1 Planctomycetaceae bacterium
CTTGTCCGCTATCGCCGACACAGCAAGGACTATGAAAAGACACCCGCATCTAGCGAAGCAATCACGTATATCGCAATGATCAACCTCATGTCCAAACGCCTCGCAAACGCTCAAAACTGAATTTCAAAACACGTTCTGAGGGGAATCGGAGCCTGCCGTCTTGTTGAGATGTTCTGGGAGACCAAGCAGTTCCGGATCAGTGGTGTTCGTCCCTGTGATGACGGGAAGCGGATTGTGATCGAACCATTGGTTGAAAGGGACCCGGTTCTGCTCGTTGCGGGCTATCGGAGGTGTTTGAAAAAGACATCCCATCCAAATCTCTGAGTCCGGACTGAGGCGACCGTCCTTTGCCGATAGCTCATATCGAATACCATAGTGAGTCAACAAACTGACTCGCTGTGGTATCAGCTGTGATGTCACACGTCCCTTATTGACGTAGATCATTCCGTCGATTTTCCCGTTGTCCTCCAGTGGATCGATTGGGAAGTCGGCACTCCACTTCCAATCTGCAACGAGTGTCGACAAGTGGACAATGTCGGACATGCCTTCCGAGGGGACCGGACCATCCTTGAAGATTCTCTCGCTGAGGAACACCGAACACATGACAGCCTCCGTGAAGAGTACGGGTGTGGTTCCCGGTGAACGGTGCAATTCGAAATGAATCACCAAGCCGTCCTCAAGAACAGGGTCGCCTGCTTCAACGAGTCTCCCGTTGGTGTCCTTCAGAGAGATATGCAACTCCGCAGTGCGATAGTTGCCATCGTTGAACAACTCGGAATTGCGCTCGCAGTTTCCACGATAGTAGACATACGACAGCGCGGCTGGGTGATCCGACCGATAAGGAATGGGAGGATCACCGTACTGCGTCTTCATGTCGAGCGTACCCTTGAACCCGGCGATTTCTTTGCTCTGTTTTGTGATGGTCGCTTCGTGAACGGCAATCTTATTGTTTGCGCGCCGCAACTGACGATGATAGACTGGCACCACGAACGCTGAGATCAGCACCATCCAGATCAATGCATAGTGCTTCCATCGCACGCCTCGTGCCCAGGCAGCAAATCGGCCAGAGACCTGTCCGTCGTTTCGGTACCGCTTCTTTGCCCGCTCGATGACGAGAATGAGGAGTTGCAGTCCAAGCACCGTCATGAGCCAGAGAGATCGATCGGGATGGTCGCTTGTCAGCGAATCAGCCCAGTCGACCAGATTCCAGAAATTGGTCGACAGATCTGGCTTGGGGGTTTGCTTTGTTGTCTCTTCGACGGGAGGATCGGGGTCGACCCAAGGCGTGCCCGCCTCGACCCAGCGGCGAATGATTTCAATTTCACTCACCGATAACGGCTCACTCCGTTTGGGCATGCGGTACGTCATGTCGTCAGTACTGACGCGGAGATAGATCTCATTCGTCTCCAGCGTGCCTCCCAAGATGGGCGAAATCGAGTCTCCCCCAAATTCGGCGCCCGCGAGTGTGTCGAGTTGGAGCCCCCCTCGTGGACCCTGCTCGCCGTGACATTCGAGGCAGTGTTTCTCGAAAATCGGTGCGATGTCCCGTTGGAAATTGACGCCCTGTTGAAGCGTGTCTTGTGCGGAGACCGTCTGACCAAGGACAAGGAGTCCCGGACAAGCGAACAGGAGGAGGAGAACCCGTTGCATCTGAGCAAACTTGATTGCCAAAGGGGCCGCTGATTGGATTGCGGAGGACTCAGGTAGTCAGAACGATCTTGCCCGTCAACGTGCCTTGCTTCTGCAGCGTGTTGTCCTCCTGCAGACGGTGAGCACTGGCCGCTTCACTGAGCGGGAGAGTCTGGCCAATCACCGGCACCCATTCCCCGGAACTTGCCCAGCGATTGATGTCTTCCGCGCATTGTCGCTGTTCATCGGGTGAGGCATTGAACATCGCGAAACCGACGAGCTTGAGGTCATTGACATAGAACGGTCCCACGGGGAATTCGGGTCTGGCGTCACGACCGGCCATCAGCACGATGCGGCCGCGTTGCTTCATCAGCCCGATCGTCCGGTCGAACGTTGGTTCTCGCTGTGTCTCCCACCAGATGTCGACTCCGCCGTTGGGCTCGGCGAAGGCGCGGATCTCATCATCAAGTGTTGAAGAGTGATAATCCAGTACGAGGTCGGCTCCCAGGGACTCACAACGTGTCCGTTTCTCGTCAGTTCCGGCCGTGGCGACGACACGAGCGCCAGCCGCTTTTGCAAACTGGACAACCGCCGACCCTACGCCTCCCGTGCCGCCGTTGACGAACACGATTTCTCCCTTCTTCAGACCCGCGTGGAGGAATAGTCCCAGATGTGCGGTGATCCCAGTCAGAGCCCCGGCTGCCGCTTGTTCGTCTTTCTGCTCGTGTGGTGTGGCGTAGAGCCACTGCTCGTCGACCGCTGCCAACTCAGCAAACGTCCCCGGACGACCGAAGAGTCCTTGATTACTGCCCCACACTCGATCTCCGGGACGGAATCGAGTTACGTCGCTCCCGACCGACTCGACTGTCCCAGCGAGGTCGCATCCCACGATGTAAGGAAACTCCAATGGCATCGGGATGATCCCGCCACGCAAATACGTGTCAATGGGATTGACAGCAACGGCGCCAACTTTCACGAGCACTTGGGAGGCACCAGGTTGTGGGTCCGGCAGATCACCATATCGGATGACGTCGGGACTACCAGTTTCGGCAATGTAGGCTGCTTTCATGATCGTTCGTTGGCTTTGAGGAGTGTAACTGAGCCTCTCGTGATTTGTGGGATCGGCAGGGCGGCTCTCGACGTCTGTACAGACTTCACTATACTCCAATGGCGTTCGGTCGTCAGGTTTGACCAATGACGAGAATGACCGAGGGAACGGTGAGTCCACGACGCATTTTTTCCACAATGGATAGATCACGATGCCGCAGAAGACGATTCACGAGAAGCTCAGCGAACTTTCACAGAATTTGTGGTGGAGTTGGCAACCCGAAGTGACCAGCATCTTTCGGGAAATCGACCCCCCTCTCTGGTCACAACTGTCGCACAATCCCGTCCTACTGCTGCGCGAGTACGGACCAGACAAGCTCGAAGTCCGAGCCCGCGAAGAAGTGTTACACTCCCGAATCAATTGGGCCTATCGGCGCTGGCAGGAGTACATGGACTCGCACAACACGTGGGGCGATGTTCACGCAGGTGTGCTCGGTCATCGGCCAGCGGTGTACTTCTCGGCCGAGTTTGGTCTCCATGAGTCCCTCCGGATCTATTCCGGCGGACTCGGTGTCCTCGCGGGTGACCACCTCAAGAGTTCGTCCGACTTGGGAATCCCACTCGTGGGGGTGGGGCTCTTTTATCATGAAGGATACTTCTCCCAGTCGGTCGATGAGACAGGCTGGCAACAGGAGGCATACTCCAACGTCGACCCCAAGACGCTTCCCCTGAAACAGGCGGTGACGCTGCAGGGTGAACCCGTCATCATTTCGGTCGAGACACGACAGGGCAGCATTTACGCTCGTGTGTGGCAACTCGATGTCGGGCGTGTGCCCGTCTACCTGCTCGACACCAATATCGAGCAGAACTCCGAAGAGGACCGCCAACTCACTGCTCGCCTCTACGGTGGCGATCAGCGAACACGAATTCGACAGGAGATCATGCTCGGAGTCGGCGGCGTCCGTGCATTGACCGCCCTCGGGATCACCCCTCGCGTGATGCACATGAACGAAGGCCACTCCGCGTTCGCACCGCTCGAAGTTATCCGGATGCGGATGAAGCATGATGGCCTTTCCTTCGATGACGCCCTCCGCGATACGGCTGCCAGCGGTGTGTTTACGACTCATACCCCGGTCCCCGCTGGTCATGACAGATTTGATGGCGGGCTCATCGACGAACACGTCGGACCACTGGCCGAGGAGCTTGGCATCAATCACGAGGGACTCATGGGGCTCGGACGGGTCGACCCGCAGAATGCGAATGAGACGTTCTGCATGACGGTGCTGGCCTTCAAGACGAGCCGTCGTGCCAATGCCGTCTCGAACTTGCACGGCGTGGTCAGCCGTCGCATGTGGCGATCACTCTGGCCCTGGCGGAGTGAGGAAGAGATCCCCATCGGCCATATCACCAATGGTGTGCATGTGCCGACTTGGCTCGCTGCTCAAATGCGAATCCTGTATGACCGCGTCCTCCCCGAGAAATGGTACCTCCGGACGGGTGAATCGAACGTCTGGAAAGGCATCGACAACCTGACGCCGGGTGAACTTTGGGAGACACACCAATCACTCAAGAACCGGTTGATCGTATACTCCCGCCGTCGTCTCACTCATCAGGCCGAGCGATACGGTCGATCGGCGAAGGAGATCGAACAACTTCAGTCGTACCTCGATCCACGGACGCTGACGATCGGCTTCGCCCGCCGCTTCGCCCCCTACAAGCGGGCCGATCTCGTGATGCGGGATCTTGAACTCCTTGAGAAGCTGGTCAACGACATTGAGCAACCAGTGCAGTTCATCTTCGCTGGCAAAGCTCACCCTGCAGACGATCACGGTAAGACCATTCTGCAGAAGATCGTCACGATGTCGCAGGAGCCACGCTTCAAAGGGAAAGTCGTGTTTCTGGAAGACTATGACATCAACCTTGGACGTCACCTCGTTCAGGGCGTGGATGTCTGGCTGAACAACCCTCGTCGGCCACTCGAAGCGTCCGGCACCAGTGGTCAAAAGGTCGTTCTCAACGGTGGACTCAACCTTTCCATCCTCGACGGCTGGTGGGCCGAGGCTTTCGATGGCCAGAATGGTTTCGCCATCGGGACGGGCGAGACGCACGCCAATCAGGAGATTCAGGACGAACGCGACGGCGACGACCTCGTTCGCGTGCTTGAGCAGGAAGTCATCCCGGTCTACTACGATCGAGATCACGACGACTTGCCTCAAGAGTGGATTCGCCGCATGAAACGCTCCGTCCGCACGCTCGGCTGGCGGTTCAATGCCGACCGTCAGGTGATGGACTACGTCCGGGAGACCTACATCCCCGCGGCCGGAAGCCTGTCGTGCGAGATGGTCGTCATGCCATAGGCAGAGTCTTGTGAATTGCGAATTGACAACTGCGGTCGATTGACCTCACACTCAATTTGTCATGTTGAGTCGTTCACAATTCGCTCTGTTCCCTCGTTCCCAAGCTTCGGCTTGGGAACGCTGGGCAGGTGTTCGCACATTTCATCCACTCCTGATGTCCGCCATCCTGGCTATGTGCTGTGTTGTCCCGACATTCGCATTCGACGAGACGCCTTCGACACCCCTGACGGAATCAGGATCAGGCAAGCGATATGAGGGTCTCACGCTCGGTGAGTGGCGGGAGTTGATGAAGTCACTCGACTTCCAGTCGACCGCTGCCGTTCAAGCTGTGCCGGGACTGCTGATGCTCGTTCGTGATCGTGAATTGCCGTGGTACACTCGCAAACAAGCGGCTCTCACGCTCGGTCGCATTGGCGAGCCTGCTGAGGCGGCGGTGCCCGTGTTGCGTGCTCTGCTTGTTGCTGACGACGAGTCGGAAGCGGCATCGACCACCGCATGGGCCGCGAAAGCCCTCTCCCTGTTCGGCCCCCTCGCTGCGGAGGCGACGCCCGAACTGGTATTGGTGCTCACCGACGAGACTCGCCCCCATCTCGAACGCCTCTCCTGCGTCGAAGCGCTGGCCCGCATTGGTGGTGCCCGAGCTGAAGCAGTCTCGGCACTGATGAAGTTCGTCCAGGCTGACATCGGCCACACTCATGATGCACACGAACTCCAGTCCGCAGCTGTGGACGGGCTGGCACTCGTCGGTCCCCAGGCATCGCCTGCGGTGCCAATCCTCATTCGCCTCACGCGTGATGATTCCGGTCCCCTCCGCAAGAAGTCGGCGGTGGCATTGGGAGCCATCGGTCCTCCTTCCGGAATCGCCGCTGAGGCACTGGCCGAGTTGGTGCTGTTTGACGAGTTGCCGGAAGTTCGTGAATCCGCCGCCGCCTCGCTTGCGACTATTGGCGACTCAGGAACAGAAGCCCTTCGCCAACTGTTGACCGATCAAGACATCACTGTCCGCACACTGGCGGCGAAATCCCTCGGCAGGCTCATTCGCACTGATCATCCAACGACTGACGCCCTGTCGGCGGCCCTGCAGGACACTGATCCGAGCGTCAGGATCGCGGCAGCGGAGTCGTTGTGGCGAACGACCAGACAGGCAGAGAACATCACATCCACAATCCTCGACACATTAACTTCCGAAGACCGGCAGATCCGAATCCGTGCCTATCGGCTCTTGCTCGATCTCGGTCCGCAAGCCACATCCGCCATCCCCATGCTGAAACGCCTCACCGAGCATGACCGTCGTGACGTTCGCCAAACAGCAACGAAAGCGCTCAATAAACTTCTTGCATCTCCTCCGAGTGAGGAGTGACCGGGAGTTGATCGGCTTGTCGTGACTTCATCTGAAGTCGCCAAATGACAAAGAGTACAGCGGAATCGGTGATCCCATAGAGTAATGCCAGCACAAAGACCAAGGGTGGCTGGGCTCCCATGGCTTGGAATTGAACGCAGATGAACACAAACGAAACAATCGACAGCACCATCAGTCGGCCGGACTGAATCAACCGTTCTGAGATATCTTGATGGTGATCAGCGATGAGCCTCAATGCGAGGCGTACTGGCAGGTGGACGGAACTGCCCGCCAAAACGCTCAGCTCCCACCGTCTCACGATGTACAGGACAACTGCATCAATCACGAGCATCGTTGGGGACAATCCCATCCAGAAAAAGCTGCCAATCGCCCAGAATCCAGCCAGGAGTAGCGATCGTCTTCGCCGTCGCAACGCGATCCGTAACATACGCGGTGAATCGACGACATAGGCCGACAGCGCTCCCAGCGAGAGCCAGGACCATGGGTAATAAACGATCCGACCTTCGTAGCGAATGATCCAGCGTTGGCGGGATTGATCAGACATGCGAGATGCCCCCGGGTTCAACCCTTCGATCGATATGATATCAGATCTATTGGCCGGTATTCGAGATAACTCACACTCTCTCAAGCGTGCCTCTCTTCCGTATGAATCTTTGACACGTCAGTCTGATGACGTCCCATGTGGCAGTGGTTCGATGTCATGACCGTGCGTCATCTTGTCGAGGATGAGCACGAACAATGCCGCAGCGAGGGCGATACTGAGGGTCGTTCCGAAGGTGACATCGATCGGCACTTCGCTGAGAGAGAGGTGCTCGAACTCTTTGAGCTTGAACTTCTCCTCTCCCGGTGTGAGGTCCCGTTGGAAGGGCCAGATCTTCCAAAGCGACCCCAACATGAATCCACAGAGGACTCCCATCGTTTGAGATTCGTGCCTCGCGAGCAACCAGCGAAGCACCTTGGCAAAGCTGATAAGTCCAATTGCACATCCGGCGGCGAAGACAAACACTGTCAGCACACTCTCTGACGTGATGTTCAGCTTGAGCGTGTCCTTGATGATGCCTGTGATGTCGTGATATTTGCCGAGAATCAGCAGGATGAAGGCTCCGCTGATGCCGGGGAGGATCATCGCACAGATGCCGATCACGCCGCACAGAAACACGTACCACAGAGCGTCTGGGGGATGAGTGAGGGCGGGCTGCCGCACGATCCACAGGGCGACGGCAGCACCGCACGCGATGAGGGCGATGATGTCGGGCGTCCACTTTTCGATCATCCGTCCGACGAGTAAACTCGAAGCGGCAATCAGTCCAAAGAACGCGGCCAATGTGTACTGGGTGTAATCTTCCAGCAACCAGTGCATCACGCTGCCGAGGGCCACGATTCCGGTCGCAATGCCGGCTCCCAGCGCGATCAGAAACCGCAGGTCGATGTAATTTGCCGCCTCACGCCAACGTCGGTGAGTCAGGTGGCCGAGCAGAGTCCCGTCTACATGGCTGATCGCGGTGACTAGCCGATTGTAGATGCCCAGAATGAGGGCCATCGTCCCGCCGGAGACCCCGGGAATGATGTCTGCCCCGCCCATCAGCAGCCCCCGGGCAGCATGGGTGGCGTCGATGCGAAGTCCGTTCGGTTCGTCCGTCATGGCGGTTCATTCATCAAGGGAGTGTCAATCCGAGGGGCAGAGTCTAGAATGGAGGGACAGGTCATTGCCAGCGATGATTGTCCCCTGACCGGATGCCCTTACGCACGACAGGAAGAAACCGCCGATGAAAGGCCCCGGAATGCGACTCGATCTGGATGTCCGCCGCGTCTGGCGGTGTCCGGAGTGCGGCATCGAGCGTCGATCGTCCGGCGATCGGACCGTGATGGCGTGTCATGTTTGCAAATCTTCACAATTGATGTCTCTCGTTGATCCACAACGGGCATCACGATCAATCGCTCCACCGCTCGACCTCGTCATTGGCTTGCATCCCGATGATGTCGACGTCCCCCCGCTGGAGCCGTTAGAAACGGCCCCGGAGACCGTGGAATCGACAACAGAGCCGGTCGCATTGAGTGATGCACAGGAGTCCGTCACTACTGAGACCGCTCCTCCGCCAGACACGGCGAGGCAGAAGCCAGACAGCGGGAAACGATCAGACAGGAAGAAGGGTCGCCGTCGATCGCGGCAGAAGTCCGGCAAGCAGAGCCAGACGTCCCCTGCACCGGCACAGTCAGAATCATCGGATCCAGAGACATCTTCACCTGTTTCCAGTCCGTCATCGTCCAAAGCCTCGCCGTCTGACAGTTTCGGTTCCGGACTGGAGGACACCAAGTGATGCAGTCCCCTCACTGAAACAGTCGCTGTTCATCTGACTCCCCTTCACTGCGGCGGAAACCATGCCGACGTTTGAATACTCTCGCTGGGACGGCTCGGAGAAGTTTACGCCCCAGTCTGCGGATGAAATCTTCGACCAGTTCAGCCAGTACCTGATGGACTATGGCGAGGATATGCTCGACGAATTGGACCATCTGGAGGAGACGCATCCGGATGTCGTCGAGATGCTTATCAAGCAGGGCTACCTGGAGAAGGACCGGGACGGCAAGTTTATGGTCACCCCCAAGGGGATGCGGCGTGTTGAGAACAAGGCGCTCGAAGAACTGTTCGACATCCGCAACAAGGACAAACTCGGTCGGCACGACACGGAGTTCCGTGGTGCGGGTCAAACAGTGCATGAGGAGTCGAAGCCGTATGAGTTTGGTGACCCGGTCAGCAACCTGAACATGCATGAAACTCTCAAGAATGCGCTGTATCGCGAACAAGCCCACGGGTCAAACCCCGTGGGTCAGCGTGAGGCATCGATCCACATCGCTGAGGAAGACCTCGTCGTCCACGACACGGAATACCAGACATCCTGCGCGACGGTCGTGCTGCTCGACATGTCGGGGAGCATGATGCGGTACGGCAAGTTCGCAGGAGCGAAGCGGGTCGCCCTCGCACTGCAGGCGCTCGTCCGCAGCCGATACCAGAGTGACTTTCTGCAGTTCGTGGGGTTCTACACATATGCCTCACCGATGACCGAGAAGCAACTGCTGTACTCGGCTCCCAAACCGGTCAGTCTGTACGACCCGATGGTGCGGTTGAAGATCAACCTGGATAACCCGCCCGGCTTCGTCCCCGAGCATTTCACGAACATTCATGCTGGCCTGCAGTTCGCACGACGCATCCTGCATCGACAGCCGGCTCAGAACAAGCAGATCATCGTGATCACCGATGGCGAGCCGACCGCGCACGTCGAGGGTCGCAACGTGATGTTGATCTACCCCCCGGCTGACAAGACCGCCAAAGTGACCCTCGCCGAAGCCAAACGCTGTGCCGATGAGGGTCTGCACGTCGCGAGCTTTGCACTCATCGAGGACTACTTCTACATGGGCCTCGTCAACTTCGTCGAACAACTCGCCCAGGTGACGGGCGGCGTCAGTGCCACTTGCAATGCACAAGACATGGGCAACATGGTCATCGACAGTTTCGTCGGCGGTCGCCGGACCAGACGGACGATGTAGTCAATCCAAAGCGTGTCGCGAGCATCACGCCACATTTTGGAGTGGACGTTCAGACTGGCTGTGCGGATGCATCGACACCTTACTCGCTCGCGTCACAAGATATGGCGTTGGAGAGTCTTGGCATGCATCCGGCGACCGATAGCGGCGATTGACCAAGTGCCGACGATATTGCGCCCCACCGAACATGAGCCCCAACACCAGACAGCACGCAATTGACCTCGGCTCGGGGACCTCTTCCGTGAATGTCACATCGGACAAACCTGCGACTTGTCCTTCCGAATTGGCGCAAGTCAGGCGCCT
>JAJDEJ010000278.1 GCA_029259815.1 Planctomycetaceae bacterium
TCACTGGGGGATTGATTCTGAAGCGCCTGCGGCTCAAGAGACTCGTGATCGCATCGGCTGCTGTCGCTGTGATCACCGCGTCCTCGATTGGTTGGGAGTGGTCCCGTGCCCCGCAACAGGAGTTCGGCATCGTGACATCACCCGCCATCCTGCGGACTCACAACGGCGACAACTTCGAGGCGGTGTTCGAGCAACCCCTCAGCGAGGGCACACGATTCGACGTGGTCGAGCAACGAGGAAGCTGGCTGCAGGTGCGGTTGTCCGATGGGGAGCAAGGCTGGATTCCGTTAAGTTCGGTCGACGTGATCGATCCCCAAGCAATCCTTCAAAGCTCCTAAGGCAATACGGAACGTGCATGCTCGACAAGAGTGCCACAGCTGAGAGATTCGTCCGCGCCCTTGTCGCAAGTCATGCTCCTGTTATTCGAACAACTTGCCGAGGCGGTCGAATTGGTATCGTGTCCCTTGAGGCGGACCAGACAGGAGCCATCGACCTTTCACCGTCCAAACGGCACGACATCAACACGCTGCCCGTGGCACTAATTGTCGTCGGCTGGAGACTCTTGCACCTGATTGATCTGTTGCAATGCCAGTGTCGCCGCCTTTCGGACGTCGTCCTGTTCGGCCTCGTCCTCTTCGATCTGCACCAGCACCGGGACGGCAACTTTTGCGGGCGGACCAATCTGCCCCAACGCCTCGACTGCATGTTGCCGGACGACAGGGTCCTGATCCTGCACGCCCTCGTTCATGAGCACGAGAATGACATCACGATTGTCGGGAGCCAACTCGACCAGTTGCTGACTGCACGTCTCCCGGACGTCGTCGTTGTCATTGCCAAGACCACGAATGAGCAGCTTGATGACGTCTGCCGTGTCGCCCGTTTCCTTCAACTGGCTGACGGCCGACAGGACGGCTGTCGCATCGCCTTCGTTCAAAGCTTTCTCCACAGCCGCACTGGCGTCCGTCTCCGCTGGTGTCTGCGAAGCGGACGGCGATGACTCTGCTGATTCGACGGTCTCTGCAGCCGGTTTCCCACACCCCAGCATCAACAAGGTCACACTCAATCCCAGCAAAGTCTTCATGTCATACTCCTGAGTCGTCAATTTGGAGAAGTGGTC
This sequence comes from Planctomycetaceae bacterium, assembly GCA_029259815.1. Taxonomy (GTDB): domain Bacteria; phylum Planctomycetota; class Planctomycetia; order Planctomycetales; family Planctomycetaceae; genus JAHBXU01. The sequence goes on from JAJDEJ010000278.1 coordinate 1,118, forward strand.
TCGGAGCCTCATCAGGAAGAGAATGCTTTTCCGCTTTGGCTCGTGCAGCAATCGTCAATGTCAGTTGCGATTCAAGAAATTGAACACGACAGAAAGGCCAACCGTGAGCAGCAGACTGCCGATGATTGAGATGTGCAGGTGAAAAAAGAGATTCAACAGAATCAGCACAACGACAAAGATCATCAACTGCCAAAGATAGCCACGATTCATGGTTCACCTTTGCACAGGGTCTTGATCCGGAGTGAATCAACTCCGCATCAATCCAATCGAGGGACACGGAGGAATCAGTCAATCTCCAGCGTAAGAATCACCTGCTCACTCTTGAATCCACTCACGAGCCTGCGAGATCTCGGTGTGATCGAAGTACTTGATCTTGGCGGTTGTAAACGGGCGACAGAATATCGCCATTCCCTTTTCCCACTTGGTTTCGCCCACGATTGCCAACCGTTCGATGTCCTTGAAGTGTTTGAGGTCAAACTTGAAGTCCTCCCACATGGCCCCGGCATCCCAGCCGTGAAAATCGTGCATGATGAATAGGATGCGGATCTTGCCATGCTCTTCGATCCTGGCTTCAGTCAACGGAACAAACGCATCGTACGCCTCTTTACTCAGCTTGCCAGTGGCTTCGACTTCGACAAGGTTTCCCACTGTGGTTTCATTGATTGTGAATGACATTTGCATCTCCAGACGAGTCGAGTGAGTGGCACAGAGGTCAATGATAGCAACAACGACATGAGTGCGGAACGGAGCCGCGCTCCGTTCCGCACTCAATATTTATCACCAGTTCTTCAGGTTTACGAGTTTGATGTCAAAGGTGCTGCCGACGTCTCAGGGTTGGTGGAGTCGTGTGTCACTGGTGCTTCAAAAAGACTGATGGAGTCGAAGGAGAGTCCTCCCAGCACGATGAGACAGAGCAGTGTGGCGATGCCAACCGTGAGGACGATCCACTTCTCGGGGCTGAACATCGCCACAATCAGCGGTAGCCCGGCTCCAACCCCGAAGGACATCGCCGACGCCAGCGCCGCTTGAGTCGGTCGGGCCAGCATTTGTTCGGTGATGCCCAGTTCATCCCGCAGGTAGGCACCGAGGGCGACACGTTCCATCAATTGTGTCGACACCTGCCGGGCAAGTGGTTCATCAAACCCACGTTCCACATCGATCTGCGTGAGTTCGTTCAATTCTCCTTCACGGTCGTCGCGTAGTTCCTGTGCCTCACGTTCGCGGTCGGCCCCTCGGTGTCTGCCTGGGAATGAACAGACACGTACTCACCTGCGGCCATCGACATCGCCCCGGCGGCCAAGCCTGCAACACCGGCGAGAAGAACACTGTGTCGATCCGTCGAGGCCGAGGCCACACCAACGACCAGACTGGTGACCGATACGATGCTGTCGTTTGCCTTCAGCATGGCGGCACGTAGCCAATCGATGCGTTCCGTCTTGTGGAACTCCTGATGAGTGCGGGCGCGTGACATGACACTCTCGTCGCTGGATGAGACGCAAGGTCAGAGCTTTCCACCTTGGTGCCCGACCATCATTGTTGTTCCCGCAAGTGTACCGGAGTGGAAGTTGAATTCAGCTGATCGACCTAGCCGGAATTGGGTATGGACTTAGCTATGACGCGGCGGGCGGCCATTGTTCCTGGCGACGTGGCCACCCCATTCAAGCAGGTTCCGACTGCAATCATCCCGGTGGATCTGCACTTCGATCAGTGAGAGACCATCGTGCTTCAACGCCTTCGCAACAGCATCGTCCAACTCACCTGCTGTCGTGACACGGCAACCCCGGCCTGTGCCATCGTCACCGTTAAAAACGTCGACCAACTGGGCGTAATTCCAATTCTTAATGGTGTTGTATGGCCCGTCGTGGATCTCGACTTCGATGGTATAGCCGCCGTTATTGATCAAAAAAATGATCGGCTTGGCTCCATAACGAATCATCGTCGAGACTTCCTGAGCCGTCAGTTGAAACGAGCCGTCCCCAATGCACGCAATGACCCTGCGATCAGGTCGGCCGAGACAGTAGCCCAGCGTGGCTCCGACCGACCAGCCGATCGAGCCGTATTGCATCTGAATCTCAAACCGGCTCCCCAACGGCAACGACAGATTGACACCGTTGAACCAGGAGTCGCCCGTCTCGACAAGCACGTCACACTTGGGATCTAGTAAATGTTGAATACGGGCAAACAGACGGCGGGTTGTCAGTGCCTCATCGTTTGGACCGTTGGAGAGCTGCGGTCGCCCTTCCTCGATTCGCTTGAATGCCGTCAGCGAGGTGTCATTGCGGTCCAGCTTGACAGACAGCGCAGCGAGAAACTCGCTCATGGCGATGTTGTTATAGGTCTGGCCCACCACCACGACGCAATCGGTGCGGACTTCGATGATCTTCGTTCGATCGATCATCGCAGCGTGTCCCGTGGTCGTGTAATCGGTGAAGAGTGGTCCGACGAACAGACATCGGTCAGCCGTCTCGACGATCTCCCCACATCCAGGAGTGCCCACCGGCCCCCAATAAATCCCCATGTAGCTGGGATGTTGCTCATCGAAAAAACTCTTGGCGTTGGGCATGCTGGCGACGGCGTAGCCGGATACATCGGCCAGCGAGTGAAATGCCGATTCAGCGTTGCCGGTCCGCAACTGCACGCCTGCGACCAGCACGGGCTTTATCGCTTCGTTGAGGATCTGAGCCGCGTGGTCCACTGCACGATCAAGCGATTTCGGATCACTTGGCCTCAGCCGATCAAATGATCGAGGATGCGGCAGCGAGACGGGTGCGTTGGCGACATTACAGGCGACCTCAAGATAGACGGGCTTGTTGGCCCGCAGCGCAGTCTCTAGTGCCTGATCAATCTGAGCAGGAGCATCAGCAGGGTGTTGAATCACGACGGCGCTCGCCGTCACACGCGAGTAGATCTCTCGCTGATAATCGTAGTCGACCTTGCCGAGTGTATGATGCAGGAGTTCATACTCGGACGTTGCATTCGTGTTCGGCCCGCCAGAGACAGCGATCAAAGGCAGATCCTCTGCAAACGCCCCTGCGACTGAGTTGAGTAAGCTGAGCCCTCCCACGCTGAACGTGACCACAGCCACAGACGGACCTCCCGTGGCACGGCAGTAACCATCAGCCGCATAGCCGGCATTCAACTCATTGCAGCAGGAGACCATTTGCAGGTCGTCGTTCTTCAGCAATTCATCCAACAGAATGAGGTTGTAATCTCCGGGCACAGTGAAGAAGTGACGCACACCAATCTCAGACAGGCGCGCTGCAAGATATCCGCCGACAGTCGTTTCAGTCATCGATCACTCCTCAAAGTCAGCGTCACGGGATCGCAAGTAGGCAACTTCGTCGAAACTCGACGGATTGCGACCTCTCAGACCGGACCATTTGCTTTCGTGTCAATATTCGGGCACCCACATCGTCTCGTCGATGCGTTTCTCCAACTCTTCCGGAGAGGTCTCGACGGCCACACCTTCCTTCTGCGCCTGCTGGGCGACGGCAATGCCGATGTGCCGTGTGACATTGCGAATGTCTTTGAGTGGCGGCAAAAGCGAAGCATTGGAGTCTTTCAGAGCAGGTGAGGTTTCCTTCAATGCGATGGCGGCGGCCATGAACATGCCGTCGGTCACCCGCTTTGCACCGGAGGCAAGGATTCCCAGTCCCATCGCAGGAAAGATGTAGCTGTTGTTACATTGGGCGATGGGATGCGTGGTGCCCTTGTATTCGACCGGATCAAACGGGCTGCCGGTCGCGACGACTGCAGCGCCGTCCGTCCAATTCAGCAGATCCTCCGGCGTAGCTTCGACACGAGAGCTGGGATTCGAAAGCGGAAACACGATCGGGCGAGCTGTGTGACGGGCCATTTCCCGAATGATCTCTTCGCTGAATGCGCCACTCTGTCCTGTGGCACCAATGAGGATGGTGGGTTGGGCGTTACGAACCACGTCTGTGAACTTGATGGCTTGCGTGGTGTCGACATCCCAGCTCTGGAGATCAGACAGACGTTGCGCAAGTGGACGATGGACCTCGTCCAGGTCCGATCGTCCGTCGTGCAACAAGCCCTCGATATCGATCAGGTAGAATCGCTGGCGCGCCTCAGCCTCGCTCATACCATCGGCCACCATCGTGCGAATCAGTTGTTCGCTGATCCCCACGCCTGCCGAACCTGCTCCCAGCATGACGACGCGTTGATCCTCCAAGGTTCCTCCAGCGGCCTCGACGGCTGCCAGCAGCGTGCCCGTCGTCACTGCAGCCGTGCCCTGAATGTCATCGTTGAAAGTACATAAGCGGTCGCGGTACTTCTTCAGAATCCGCTCCGCATCGACGGACGCGAAGTCTTCCCATTGAAGCAGAACATTGGGAAAACGTTTGATGACGGCCTGGACGAACTGCTCGACGAAGTTGTCGTAGTCTGCCTCCTTGATCCGGTGATATCGCCACCCGATGTAACGTGGGTCGTCTAACCGCTCAGTGTTGTTCGTGCCCAAGTCGAGCAACACTGGCAGCGTTCTGGCTGGATGAATCCCTCCACAGAGGGAATAGAGCGACAATTTGCCGATGGGGATTCCCATGCCTCCCGCCCCCTGATCGCCCAGACCCAGGATGCGTTCGCCATCGGTCACGACAATGACGTCAATATCTCGCTCGACATTCGCCAGGATCTCGTCCATCGAGTCCCGATTGGGATATGCAATGAACACTCCCCGTGCGCGGCGGTAGATGTGACTGAACTTCTGACAGGCGAGGCCCACGACAGGCGTGTAGACCAACGGCATCATTTCTTTCACATGGTCGAGCAGGAGTCTGTAAAAGAGTGTCTCGTTTTCGTCCTGCAGTTGTCGCAGGAAGATGTGCTTGTCGAGATCGTCGGGTTCGTCACAGAAAGCCTCATAGGAGCGGTCGGTCTGTTCCTGCAGCGAATCGAGATGCGGCGGCAACAGTCCCAGTAACCGATATTGGCTTCGCTCATCATCCGTAAAGGCAGTGCCCTTATTGAGCAACGGGTTTTCAATCCGTTCGATGCCTGTGATTCCCGATGTTGGATCCGGAGTACTGGAATTCATGATGGATGACGTTTCGATTAGTCAAAGACATGGCCGTGGGTGTACCGTTCGTCCTGTCCGGCTGCTTCTGTCAGCGCAGCAACGTTTGACCGCGTGAAGAAGCCCTCGTAGCCGTGACAGCGTTCAACATACTCGGTAATCAGGACGGAATACGGTGAGTGCTTGGAGAAAATCTGCTTGAGATTCGGATCGTCCAGACACTCTCCCACGACGTGTGCAAGGAAGGGAACGCCTTTCTCCTTGAGCGTGTTGACGACATAGTCGACGTTCTTCTCTCCCTCTCGATGATTCCCATCTTTCACCTCATACGCCATATGATGCATGCGTCGGCCAAAGTTGCGGACGAATTCTTCAGTTGGCATCGGCAGTTGATCGAAGGAGTTGACGAATGACGGAGTGTTGTTGGCCGTAAAGACTTTGGCCGGCGAACACTTGTCGTCGCTGACGTGGTTGCTGCGATTCACATTCGTCGACGAGTTCATCTCTGAGATATTGTACGCACCCCAGAAGTAGTAGTTCGTCATGGTGAGGAACTCAAGAATCGCATCTTCCCTCTCGCCGGACAGAATCCGCGTCGCCATGTGATCAAGGCCCATGACCAGAGGATTCAGTTTCTGCTTCGTTGCGAACTCATCAACGGCGTTGAGTTTGTCGATGTCGGCTGAGTCTAACTCGAACGGCTCGCCCAACTGTTGAGCCGCATGGTCATCAATGTCCAACTCGCAGTAACCAATTCGGTTCCACGTATGGTCGGATGGGAACGTGAACAAAAAGTGCGATTCCGTGAAGAACGGGTTTTTCGTCTCGTGGTGATAGTTGAAGCGAATGTTGTGCGACTCGAGGATCTCTCGAGTCTCCGTGACGCTTTGGGTCTGAAAGATCTCTCCGATGTATCTGGCATTGGGCTTCGCGCTGGAGAGCGGATACAGCCGATTGAACATGGTGATCTCATCCGTGTAGTCGGGGGAGATCGGTTCCAGAACGAACAGTCGCGGGAAGTCGGGCTGAGAGGTGAGCACGTAGATTCGGTGCGTACTGCTCTTGAACCCCGCTGTGAAACGGTATGGTCCCATCAGGTAGAGTTCGCAGAGATAAGGCAGTGCGTCGCCCTGCTCGACCTGAACGACAACACCTCGCATGCTTCCCAGAAGTTGCTCAAGGCCGCTTGTCTTTCGGCGGTCGTAAATCTTAAGACGATACTCGTCGAAGAACGCCGAATTCTTCTTGTCACCTTTGGGGGTGTAGGTCGTTTCATTGACATTCACGGCTGGCTCCTTCTGTCAGGAATCGTTTCATCGGACCACTCCCTAGTAAGTGACGTTCGGGGTCCCCGGAGCGAACGTCTCTGCGGAAGCCATCTCCCAAAACCGCTGCAATTGTGGGTGCCGGGGCGTTCGATCCAGCAATGCACCGGGTTGCTCGAACTGAAATGCTTCGTCGAATGACATCGCTTGAGTGCGGCTGGTCCGCAGCCAGACGTGCCACGGACGAAGCTGTTCAGCATGGTCCAGTCCTGCGGCTGCGACGATTTCGGATAGAGTCTCCATCGTATGCTGATGAAACTGAAATGCTCGTTCGCTTTTGTCGCCGACATCCAGTGCACGCTGGCGCAAAGGATCCTGCGTCGCGACGCCGACTGGACAACGGTTGGTATGACAGGTCTGCGCTTGAATACAGCCAACGGCCATCATGAAGCCCCGGGCGGCATTGCACCAGTCAGCACCGATTGCGAGGTTGCGTGCAATGGTGAACGCAGAGGAGACTTTGCCAGATGCAGCGATCTGGATCTTGTCGCGGAGATTGACTGCCACCAAAGCGTTGTGAACGAACATCAATCCACCTTTCAGCGGTGAACCAATGCTGTCCGAAAACTCCAGAGGGGCAGCACCCGTTCCCCCTTCGGCACCATCGACCGTGATGAAGTCCGGGAGAATCCCCGTTTCCAACATCGCTTTGCAAACGGCAAGAAACTCCACCGGATGTCCGACACACAGTTTGAAGCCGACCGGTTTGCCACCGCACAGCTCACGCAGTTGGGCCACATATTCACACAAGCCCCGCGGCGAATCGAACGCACGATGTCCCGGCGGCGAAACGCAATCGGTGCCCATCGGGACTTTTCTCGTCGCTGAAATCTCTGGCGTAATCTTCGCGGCGGGCAACACGCCGCCATGACCCGGTTTGGCTCCCTGTGAGATCTTGATCTCGATCATCTTGACCGAATCGTGAACGGCCTGCTCGGCGAACAGTTTTGAATCGAATGTGCCGTCGTCCTTGCGGCACCCGAAGTAACCTGTCCCGATCTGCCAGACCAGGTCGCCGCCATGCTCCAGGTGATACGGGCTCAGTCCCCCTTCACCTGTACAGTGATAGAACCCTCCCTTTTTCGCACCACTGTTCAAGGCCATGATTGCATTCGGACTGATCGCACCAAAGCTCATCGCTGAAATGTTGAGCAGCGAGCAGGAATAAGGCTGCTTGCAAGACGGCCCTCCGACAGTTGTGCGAAAGAGTTCGTTGCTCTTGGTCCGTGGCGCCATGGAGTGATTCAACCACTCGTATTCATCCGAGTAGACATCCAACTCCGTACCGAACGGCTTGAGCCCTTCGATATTCTTCGCCCGCTCGTAGATCAGTGATCGTTGGTCGCGGTTGTACGGGCGACCATCGAGATCACTTTCGATGAAGTACTGATGCATCTCTGGACGAATGCTTTCGAGCAGAAAACGGAAATGTGCAGAGATGGGATAATTACGGGTGATGCTGTGCTTCGTCTGCACGAGATCGTAAATGCCCACCAACACCAGCGGCAGGAAAATGAGAAGTGCCCAGTAGAAGTGCACCCAAACGGTCGCTCCGAGCAACGCACACAGAATGGCCAGAAGGATTGTCAGGATGAAGGGGAGATATCTCATCAAGAATTCCTGGCCTATTTGTTGTCTGCAGGCAGAGGCTCTGTCGAAGTCGGATGGTCTGTCCGCGTTTGCAGAAACTCAACCATTTGTGACAGCTCGTCGGCGGTCATGGACGCTGCGAACGATGGCATGTTGTAACCGCCATTGTTAATGCGAATGACTAGGCCCTCTTCATTCAAATGATCACCGATCATGGAAAGCTCCGGACCACGATGGCCTCCGAACCCGTCAATGTTGTGACAGTACAAGCATCCTTTCTCATGCACAAGAAGTGCTCCGCTCAAAACACGATCGTCTTTCGAGTTCACCACACTGGCAGACAAGGGTTCGACGTCGAATTCAGGTGACCACGGTTTGAGGTAACCGTATATCGTCAGCACGACAAAGGCTGTCAGACCGAAGATGACACCTCCCACTGCCCACGGACGCATGGAAGGTGCGCGATGCCCCTTGTTGAACAACAATGGCAAGCTGAGCAGGGCGACCAGTCCGACGACCGGCAAACCCAAAATGATGGTTGTTTCCAGTTCCGGCGGCAGCATCGAGAGCACGGCGAAGTACCACCAGAAGTACCAGTCCGGCATGGGATTGACGTGGATGTTCGCTGGGTCGGGATCTGTCCCCAGAGCCGGTGGTCCGATGAAAATCGCACAGCCCAGGATGACGCTGACCACGAATGTTGAAAACACCACATCACGCCACATGGCGATCGGCCAGAAGGGGACGCCCGTCTTCTGGAGGCGGGCTTCGTACGCCTCCTTGTACGTTGCCGGATCGACCGGTTGATCAGCCTTGGGCATTTCCGAGATGCCGTGCCGGAAGATCAACGCCAAATGTAGGCCAACACCCGCAAAGATGAGGCCCGGCAGAATGAAGACGTGCATCGCAAAGAACCGGGTCAGTGTCGAGCCGCCAACTGTTTCGCCGCCGAGAATGAAATGGGAGATCTCAGGACCAATGACCGGCGCACGACCGGCCATCTCGGCTGCAACGACGACTGACCACACACCATTCGCGTCCCAACGCAAGAGTTGGCCGGTGAATGCCATCCCAAGCACCACGAACAGCACGACGACACCGCTCATCCAGTTCAATTCACGGGGGAACTTGTAAGATGCGTGCAGGAAGACCTGCAACATATGAATGACGGCCAGCATCACCATCGCAGTCGCACCATAGTAATGCATGCCGCGAACCACAGAGCCCAGCGGCTTCTGACTGATGAACTCCAGGCTTTGGTAAGCAGCATCTCCGCCCGGGACATAGACCATCGCCAACGCGATGCCGCTAACAATTTGCACGATGAAAGCACAGAGCGTGGCACTCCCGAAGACGTACCACCAGCGCGCATCTTGAGGAACGATGTGCTTGAGCTTCGGCATGACGACGTCCGAGAACCCGGAGCGGTCGTCCAGCCAATGCCACGCTGCGGATAGGAATTTCATACCGGGTGATTCGTCGTCAAAGGAATGGGCGAAGTTTCGATTTCCACAAATCCATCACGGACGCGAACCGGATATCGATGCAACGGCTCTGGCGGCGGCCCGGCAGCAACGTCGCCATTTGAGTAGTAGACTCCGCCATGACACGGACACATGAAGAGTGAGGGGCCCGGCTCCCAACGCACGGGGCAGCCAAGATGTCGGCAATTAATCGAAAAGGCGATGAACTCATCGTCTGTCACACGGCGTAGCCAAGCGCCGGACTCGGCCGTGACCCCTGCCCATTTTTTGGGTGAGGGGTCTTCGAATCGCACATTGACGGTGTCGCCAATTGTGTATTTGTTAACAGGACCAATCTTTCTCCATTCACGCTTTGATGTGGAGAAGACTGGAGCAAGGACATAACTCAGACCCGGCAGCGTAATGACGGCGCCAATGATGGCCGACAGGACGATATTCAAACGGACCAGAAAAGTCCGGCGGGCACTGCCGGCAGCGGCGGTCGGGGACTGATCAGATTGCAGACTCATCAGATGTTCTCCCGGTGGGTGGTGAAAAGCCCTTGCGACTGATCATGCCTCGCTGATTTCATTGATCCATGTCCACAGCGACCATGCCATCACACCGGCTCCGGCGGCAGACATGACCCACATCGTGACAATGCCCCAGAGCAGCATCATGACCCCCAATGCCATCGCGGCAGGTGCATAGGTGGGCCGCGGGGCTGCACCTTCTTCCAAAAGGTCTTGATGCGAGTTCGCTGGTTCGTTTGCGTTCACGATGTCACTTTTGTCATCTGGGGTGAGCTTCCTGTTGCTGTCGCTGTCGAGATCGATGCCAATTCATCAGCGGTATACCAGCGGCAGAGGACACTGATGATCGCGCACACGTAGAGCGAGCATGGTGGCACCCACATCAGCAGCCCGCCGAGCTGTTGATCGGCTACCGGTGTGAGACCGGCACGGTAGAGCATCGTCAGAATGCCGATTCGATCTGACGGATTGGCGAATGCGGGGCAAACGGAAATGGTCGTGAATGTGATGTAGATTCCCAGCAGCGTACAGCCCAAACAGGCTGAGAACAGGTACGTCACAGCTGCAGGAGGGGAAAGTCGTAATCGATTCTTGGGAGAAAAGATTGGCCACCAGAAAGCCAGGCCGGCCATCAAGAAACTCGTGCTTCTCACGATGCCCAGCGTCTCGCTTTGTGTGGCAGCGTTGCACAAGGACGGGACGTGCCAAAGCCACATAGTGCCCAGCCCGGCCAGCCAGCAGAGGATTGTCATCCCCATCGGGCGTCGTGATCCGAAATTGAATCGATGATTGGTCAAAGCCGCTACTCGCTCCTGCGGCAGACTCAGCAGCACGCAGAGTGGGACCACCAGAAGCAACAACAAATGCTGCACCATGTGCGCGCTGAACAAGTACCCATTCGCCAGCACGCCGATCGGTGATACGAAAGCAACCAGAAGAGCCATCAGTGCAACGGCGAACCACCAACTGCGAGCAGTCAAGCGAGCTCGACACATCCAGAGATACGTTGCGATCAACGCCAGCACGACAAACCAGATGGGCGACATCCAATTCCAGAGGGCGGGGTCGTCAAGATACGACGTCATGGCAACACCCTTAAGTAGATGATGGAAAAGACCACGACCCAAACCACGTCAACGAAGTGCCAATAGACACCCACAGCTCGAACAACATTCACTCGCTTCGGCGAGAGTGATCGCTTCATCGAAAGTGTGAGCAGGATGCACAAGGCCACGAGGCCGGCAATGACATGCATGCCGTGGAAGCCGGTCACCGTAAAGAACGTTGCGGCAAAGAGGTTCTCATCAATCATGATGTTGTTGCTGATCAGACCCGCGTATTCCCAAGCCTGACCGCCGATGAAGATGGCACCGAGCAAGATCGAGAGGCCCAGCCACACGCGAAAGGTCGACTGTTTGCCTCTCCCCAAACTCACCTCGGCCAACCAGAACGTGAGGCTGCTGAAGAGCAGACATCCCGTGAAAAGACCAGCTCGATTTGGATCGAGAGCCGATGCAGCAGTGGGACCATTCAACTGCTTGCTATTGAACACCACATAGGAAACGAGCAGCAACAGAAAGAACACGGCTTCAGATGCCACAAATGCCCAGACAGCTGTGATCGCCTTATCAGGGCGGCCGCCGTGATCTTCCGTCGTTTTCGCCAGCCGCCAATCAGCATGTTCCGGATGGTCGAGATCCCACAACGGTCGTCTGCTCTTCACCTCGGGAATGACGTCGAAGTTGTTCTCCGGAGGAGGTGAAGTCGTGGCCCATTCGAGCGTAAATCCGCCCCAGGGATTGTCCCCAGCCAGTCGTCCGTGGCGGAGGCTGATCCAGATATTCCAGAGCAGGGCCAGTGTCCCCAATGCCATCAACACGGCGCCGATGGTGGCCACCATGTTCAGAATCATCCAGCCGGGGTTGTCGGCGTAGGTATAAACTCGCCGCGGCATCCCCATCACGCCGAGAACATGCTGCGTCATGAAGGTGGCGTTCAAGCCGGACACCCAGAGCCAGAACTGCAACTTGCCCAGCCGTTCACTGAGCATTCTGCCGGTCATCTTCGGGAACCAGTAAAAGGTCGCCGAAAACAGCCCAAACACGGTTCCACCGATCAAGACGTAGTGAAAGTGTCCCACGACGAAGTAGGTATCGGTCAGTTGCCAGTCGATCGGCACAGCCGCAAACATCACACCCGTCAAGCCACCAATCACGAACTCCAACAGGAACGCCACGGCGAAAAGCATCGACGTGGTCAATCGGATTGACCCGCCCCACATGGTGGCCGTCCAATTGAAGATCTTCACACCGGTGGGCAAGGCAATCAGCAACGTGCCGATGGCGAAAAAGATATCGGCCCCCATCCCCAACCCAACCGCGAACATGTGATGAGCCCACACTCCATAGCTCAACAACACGATCACCGCGCTCGACCCCGCAACGAACACGTACCCGTAAATTGGCTTACGAGAAAAGACCGGAATCACTTCGGAGATCATTCCGAAGGCCGGGAGAATGAGAATGTAGACTTCCGGATGCCCAAAGACCCAGAAGAAGTGTTGCCACAACACGGCTGAACCGCCACGGGCCGGTTGAAAAAACGCTGCTCCCAACCAACGGTCGATCAGCAGCATCGCCAACGCTGCATTGAGCGCCGGCAGGGCAAGGATTGTGAGAATCGCCGTCATCAGGCTCATCCACACGAAGAGCGGCACCCGTTGCACGCTCATGCCCGGAGCTCGGCAACTCAGCACGGTCACGAAGATGTTGATCGCCGCTGCGATCGATCCGACGCCGAGACACAACAAGCCAACGATCCAATAGTCCTGGGCGGGCATCAGGTTGAATGGCTTGGTCGACAACGGCGCATAGCTGAACCACCCGGCATTGGGAGCCTGGCCGGTCATGAAACTGAAATACAGCAGGGTCCCACCGCACGGCAAGAGCCAGTAGCTCATTGCATTCAACCGAGGGAAGGCCACATCGCGTGCGCCAATCATCAGTGGAACAAAGTAGTTCGCAAACCCCACGAGCACCGGCATCCCCACGAGGAACACCATGGTGGTGCCGTGCATCGTGAACATCTGGTTGAAGAAACCGGGCGAAAGAAAGGTGTTGTTGGGCAAGACCAGTTGGATGCGCATCAGCAGCGCCTCCAAACCACCGATCGCCAAGAAAAACGTCGCCGTGCAGATGTACAGAATACCGATGCGCTTGTGGTCGACCGTGCTGATCCAAGACAGCAAGCGACCGGCGGGCGGACTCTCGATCGTGGTGCCGGGCGTGGCTTCGTTCTGAGTTTCGCTCACTTCAGCGTTTCCAGATAGGCCACCAATTGATCGAGATGCTCATCATTGAGCTTGAAATTTGGCATCTTGCAGCCAGGCTTCAGAGCCTGTGGATTCTTGAGCCATGTGCGCAGGTTCTCAGGCGAATTCTCAATCACGCCGGCACCCAATTCGAGTCGGCTGGCCACGTGTGTGAGGTTTGGAGCATAAGACTTCGTCGCCTCAGTGTCGGAAATCGCATGGCATTGCGAGCAGGTGAGATTCATGAAGAGCGTTTTGCCAGCCTCGGCTAGCTGCCCCTCCGGAGGCTGGGGCACACTCTGTTCGCGTGCTTTCCATTGCTCATACTCCTCGGGTGCATGGGCGATGACTTTGAAGTTCATCCAGGCGTGCTGTATGCCGCAGTATTCGGCGCAACGGCCCTGGTAGATGCCACTCCGACTGGCTTCCAGCCACACATAGTTCTCATGCCCCGGTATCGCATCGATCTTTCTCGCGAGTTGTGCCACCCAAAAGCAATGGATGACATCTGCCGACCGGACCTTCACCCGCAGTTTTTTCCCCGTCGGGATATGGATCTCGTTGGCCGAAACGATATCTGTTCCTGGATATTCGATCTCCCACCACCACTGATGCCCTGTCACAATCAGATCGACCGTGTCCTGAGCCCCCGCATCAGACGAGGCATACATCGGAGGGGTGGCGTTGAGAGTCAGCACTAGCTTTGTGCTGATCGCACCGATCCACAACACGATGATGACCGGTGCCACCATCCAGGCGATCTCTTTCCTATGGCTGCCGAAGTCCTGTTCCGGCTGCCCTTCACGGGCATGAAACTTCAACAGCGCCACACAGATCAGCCCCGACACAATCACGAAAATGCCCGCGCTGATCAAAAGCACTTGCACGAACAAGTCATAGATCGCCTCTGCCTGAGGGGAAGCAGGATCGAAGACGGGAACCGCAGAAGGCATCGCATGAACCAGCGAGATGAAGTGCAGTTAATAGTGGCTGCGAACTGGAGAAGATGTGCCACTGTTCTGCGTAGACACGAAGCCCCATATTCACTGGTCAACACCGCTCATCTTCCGGGTAACAGTGCCGAACGAAAACCAAACGTCACTAACTGGTGGCCAAGCAGTGGCACCGAAATCCATTGACGCTCGCTGTCACTTCAAAGGTGTCAATGTTCAACTGGTCGATCACCGTCTGTGATTGTACGACCAATCCCTGTCCCTGTTAACCCAACCGCCATCACATCGAATCAGACGCTCCCTGTTCTTCTCGCTTTCATGCATCTCCATCGTGGCACTCATGATGAAGTTGACCTCCCCGGTTATCAATGTGATGGCGAACAACTGCGAGCCGGCCTTTTTGCAACAATAAGTCGCAGAATCCGTGAAGAGTCTGTTTCTCCTCTCGGCGTTTCTCCAATAATGAGAAAACGCTCCTCAATCGTAGAGGCCTTTTGATGGCAGAAGCACAAACATGTCCTGACTGCGGAGCAGGTCAGACGTTGGATTCACAGGTCCAATCACCCAATGCACTTCGCGGAGGCAAGTGGCGACGATACGCAGCATGGGTGAGCGGAGTGGCAATCGGACTGGTGCTGATCATGCCCGTGTGGATGCGCATCTGGCGGTGGTCTGTGCTCCCGGACGATGCTGCCGTCATCGGCGTGTGCTATGACAGCGCCTGGCATGCCCAAGCCGGGATTACCACCAAGAACTACGAAGTTTGCCTGACACGAGCCGGAGCGCGCATCCTCGAACTTGATCCAGATGAGCACGATGCCGAGCAAGTGCTTGACAAAGTCGATGCAATCCTGCTTACAGGCGGTGGTGACGTCGATCCTGACCTCTACGGGGGGAGTCCAGAATCCGCTCAGTTGGTCGATCGCGAGCGGGACGACTTCGAAATTGCCCTCATCAACAAAGCACTTCGTCGGGACATGCCCATTCTCGGAATCTGTCGGGGAATTCAGATTCTGAATGTCGCACACGGAGGAACTGTGCAAAACCTTCGCGACGATCCGCAGGCTGACGAGCACCACGGTGTCGGTCCATCGAGTTTTGAAGGACACCTTGTCACCATTGAGCCGGACTCCCAAGTGGCCAGCATCGTTGGGGCAGGGGATCACCAAATGAATTCGTTTCACGGTCAGGCGGTCGACTTTGTTGCCGACGGACTGCGGGTGACTGCAACCGCCGATGACGGGATCGTTGAAGCGTTAGAGCGACCGGACAAGACATTCGTCCTCACGACGCAGTGGCATCCGGAGATTCCGCCGGCAGACATGGAGTTCTTCGAACGGCTCGTCTCTGAGGCCAAGCAATACCGCCAGAGACGACCTGACGTGGCCCGTCGCTGAGGCGCCCGTCAGGTTGCAGTCGGCTTGTGTGGACGACCTCGAAGAAGCGTCGCTGCGAGCACATACAACCATGAAAGATTCAATATGTGATATCCGGTGTAACGCAGGGCTCCAGAGATCGTCCCTTTGTCGAGGTCGACAGCGTTGCCAAACATCAACTCGGCCAATCGCATCGGTAGTCCGATGATCCAGCCGACATTGTCACGCGTCAGATCGGCATTGGTCGCGAAGACGCAAACGGCATACAGCAGGGCAGTGAGCCAGATCGTCCGCCAGGTCGGGTGCCGAATGAGGTCACGGAATCGCTGCTGCTGCGGGCGGGTGTCAGTCAGTTCCTTCTCATCAGAGAGCACGCCCATCGAGAGCTTGCCCTTCCTGAGTGCGAGAGCAACGGGAAACAGCACACCCAGCACGGGTTCGGGGTCATCAGACTGCAGCACGTCGTCGATGGTGCCGCTGTGCTTGTCAAACATCTGATGGAAGTAGGCCTTCAAGTCCGCGGGATTCGCAGCTTGTCGCAAGGCACTCAATAATGGACGCAGCTTTCCCTGATGTTCACTCTCGTCCCCCTGGGCGACCATTTTGTCGCGGGCAACCTGGAATCGGTTCCAGAGAGTCTCGTCGTGAGCGATCTCATCCAGAGTCGCGATGAGGCCAACCACGGGGGCTTCCGTCCGTGCGGAGTAGTCGACATCGGGAGTCTCGACGGTCTCCCCGGAAGCGATGCGGAACAGAAGTTGGGGATAGTCCACATTGGAGGCGATTGCTTGTGGCAGCCCGCCGAAGAACCTTGGGTTGACCTCGATGAGATAAACCTGACCATCCTCACCCTGTCGGAAATCCAACTGGGCCATGCCGTGCCATCCCAGGTGACTGAGGAGCTTCGATGCAGCGGCATCTGCCTCGGGGAGATCGACAGTCTCACGCAGTGCCCCCGCCCCGGTTCCACGTGGAAAAGCACGCACATTGTGGTACGTCATGCTGGCGACTTTCCGACCGTGATCGTAAAGCGTTGTGTAGCAATAGTCCTCGCCGGGGATAAAGTCTTGCACAAGCGGGTACTCTTCCGGTTGAAGCCCATAGCCAGACACGAATTCACTAAATGAGGAAGTCAGCTCTTCAGGGGTATCGCATTTCTTGAGGCCGACGCCGGCGGCCCCGGCTCGCATCTTCAGAAACACCGGAAACTGCATGTTCGGCACTTCGCGGTAGACGTCCGCCAAATCCATAAACTGGCGTGTGCCCGGGAGTTTGATTCCCAGTTCTTCTGCCAGCACTGCCAGTCGGCCCTTATCGTTGGTGAGTTCCAGATTCTCGTACGACGTCAAGGGCACGGAAACATAGGGTTCGAATCGCTCGCGGTGTTTCGCAATGAGCCACGTTTCTTTATGAACGGGCATTAGCACGTAAGGCTCGTCATCCTCCGGTTTCAACTCCTTCACTTTCTTAAGTAGAAGATCAACAAACTCATCCGGTTGCTCCGAAACCGAAGGGTACTCGAAATGACTCGTGCAGTATTTTGAAAAGAAAGCGGGAGCGAATGGCACCTCTTCTCCGCAGTGGACCTCGATCCCGGCTCGTCCAAGACTGCGACAGATCGCAAGTGTGTGCCAACCCCGACTGTAAGTGACAATTGCGCGGGCCATGCTGTCGTCCTCTGAGATGTTTTGGCGATGCATGAGTGTACACTCAGATCGCTCTTGAAGGGATCGAACGGCTCAGTGTCGGATCATTCATGAATCAACCTCATAATTCGCAGTTGTTGAACTCGCATGAGTTCAGAAACTCCGCGATACTCGACACATCTGCATTCTTGCGAATCCAGCAAGTGTGGAAGTGAAACCGGTTCACGACATTGACGATTCGACTGACAGGACCTGAATGCCATTCAGCATGACTCCCATTCTTCGCCGGTTCGGTATCCCCTACACGCCACGTCCGGACGAACGTCCGTTCCTCGAACGAGTTCAAGTGGAAAGGAAGGACAATGTCGAGGTCAAGGTCGCCGTCTTGGGGAGCCGAGAAAGTGACCGGTTCTTTGGTGTGCCTCTCTCCCGGCGTGGCATCCAGCCGGTCTGGATTGAGGTCAAGAACGAAAGGGATCACCCGATCTTTTTCGATCGCGTTCGGCTCGACCCGAATTACTATCCCCCGCTGGAAGCCGCGATGGTTTGCCATTTTGCTTTAGGCAAGCGTCTGGCTGGATACGGCCTGCTGGCATGGGTCTTTCTGCCCCTGCTCGTGTTCCTGCCACTGAAGTTGTATGGCGCCCGTCGTGCCAACCGACGCATGGACGAGTACTTTTGCAGCCACTCCTTTCCACTCGGTCTCACTGGACCGGGTGAGACTGTCTCCGGATTCGTGTTTGCATCCCTCGACGACGGCATGAAGATTGTCAACGTCCATTTCTTTGGTCCGACGAAGACATATCAGTTCGTCTTCTCGGTGCCCGTTCCTGGGATTGCCGTTGATTATGACCGCCACCCATTCATTGACATTCATCCCCCGGAATCGCTGATCGACTGTGACGAGCGGACTCTGCACGATCGTCTGGAAAAGGAGCCACGAGCAACGACCAACTCGAGAGCCACACGCGAGGGGGACCCTGCTAACCTCGTCGTCGTCGGAGACTTTCCAGCACTGATCGCCTCATTTGGAGCGAGGTGGGACGAGACGGAAACGATCAGCCTCGCCTCCTCATGGAAAACGGTCAAAGCATTCCTGATCGGGGCACGGTACCGCTACTCGCCGGTCAGCCCTCTGTATCTCTATGGCCGAAGCCAGGACTTCGCTTTACAGCGGGCTCGACAGACGATCAACGAGCGACTGCACCTCCGTTTGTGGCTAACGCCGCTGCTTCATGAAGGGAAATCGGTCTGGGTGGGACAGATCAGTCGCGATATTGGAGTCCGTTTCACGCCGCGGACCTGGAACCTCACGACTCACCGCATCGATCCGGCAGTGGATGAGGCCCGCGATTACATTGTCGCGGACCTGCTTGAGTCGGGCCATCTCGACCGGATGAGTTACGTCGGTGGCGTCGGCATATCTGGTGCCCGTGAACCACGGCGCAATTTGACGGGCGACCCTTATCTGACGGATGGAAATCGGGCAGTCGTCATCTTGTCACCCACAAAGACGACTCCGAGATTCCTCGGCTGGAACCTGCATCGCCCGACAGCGAACACACCCGTTAAAGAGTGACGCCGGGAAACTGCTCGCACGTTTGATCGAATTCGTGCCGAGCACCTCAAGCTCTATGGTCTTCACCACAGACGATACCCCTTTGGTCCGTGAGCACACTGAAACCACGGCGTCGTCCTTCGACTGAAGAAGGACTGTCAGTTCGTCGGGTTACTGAGGTTCGTCTTCCCGCATGTGTGTGATGTGAACGTCCGGATCACCAATGATCAGACGGGATCGGCGGGTATGCAGGAGGTAGTTCCACAGCCATCCCATCAAGACGACCAACTTGTTACCGAAGCCGACCAGGAACATGACGTGGACCAGATTCCATGAGAGAAAACCAAGCAGACCACCGAAATGAACCTTCCCGATGGCAGCGATCGCTTTCCCTCGACCGATCATCGCCATTGAGCCCTTGTCGTGATAAGTGAAAGCCGGTCGGTCTTGCCTTGGACCATCCACCGACTCTTGTTTGATGGTCCGGGCAACAAACCGACCCGCCTGGATGGCAGCTTGCGCCAATCCTGGGACCGGGTTTCCAGTTTGCGCATCCAATGCGTGGGCCGCGTCGCCGATCACGAACACATCCGGGTGGCCGGGGATCGCCAAGTCCGACCCGACAACAACCCGTCCCGCCCGATCGAGTTCAACGCCAAGCGTCTTGGCGACAGTCTGACCCTGCACACCTGCGGCCCAGAGCACGTTCTCCGCAGGGATAATCTCATCCCCGATAGTGACGCCTTCACTCCCCACGTTACTCACCCGAGTATTGAGGCGGATCTCCACGCCCAATCTTTCCAGCGTCCGTTGTGCGCGATGGCCGAGATCCTCCGGCATGGCCGCCACGAGCCGTGGTCCGCCCTCGACGAGAATCACCCGGGCGTGGCGGGTATCAACGTTGCGAAACTCCTTCGGCAGCGTGTTCGTCGCGACGTCGACGAGTGCTCCCGCCAACTCAACCCCCGTTGGCCCACCGCCGACAACGACGAATGTCAACTTGGCACTGCGAGCTGCATCGTCCGCTTCCCATTCGGCCTCCTCGAAGGCGAGGAGCATCCGACCTCGAATCTTCAACGCATCGTCCACGGTCTTCAAGCCAGGAGCGAACGGCTTGAAGTCGTCATTCCCAAAGTAGGATTGCTGAACGCCCGTGGCGACGACAAGAATGTCGTAGGGTAATTTGCCACCGTCAAAGAAGACCACTTTCGCCTCAAGATCAATCTCGGTGACGTTTCCCAAGGCGACCTTGACGTTGCGTTGACGACGCAGGATCTCACGGATGGGCGCTGCGATGTTGTCCGGCTCGAGTTCAGCCGTTGCCACTTGATAGAGGAGTGGCTGAAAAGTGTGGTAGTTCTGCCGATCGACCAGGACGATGGAGACTGGCGCACGGCGGAGATCTTTGGCGACACTGAGTCCTGCGAACCCGCCGCCGAGAATCACGACACGAGTCTGTGCACCACCAGACGCGTCAAAACTATTCATCGACTACTTCCTTTCACTTCTCTCCGTACGAGCGGTCAGGACGGACTGTGATGTTGCTTCCAACGAATCGCCAGAGTGCTCAACAGCCAGCCGAGGCAGTTTTCCATCGGCTCACGTCACACGTCGAAATCGATTGGCAGCGAATTGAGGCCGCTAAGATTGAAGTTGTCGCGATCGACCGGTTTGTCGCTCATCAGCCGTACGTTTGACAAGCGGCGCAGCATCGTTGTGAATGCAATCTGGGCTTCCAGACTAGCCAGCGGCGCGCCCAGGCAGAAGTGATGCCCCATCCCGAACGCTAATTGCCGGTGAATTGTGCCTGTCACATCCAGACGATCGGCGTCAGGAAAATGATCGGGATCGCGGTTGGCCGCTGCCAGAAACAGGAAGGCCTGCTGTTTCTGCCGTTCGTACCAAACTGGCGGTGAAACGGTCCATGGATGTAGTCGCCATCCCAATGGTGTGACCGAGAGTCAGTATCGAAAGATCCTGTCGGCAGGAATTGAATGTACTTCGCCAGTTCCTTGTCCGTGGGCGAGGCTATCATGGCCAGCAGTGGGTGGAAAATCTGTGTCATGGGTGTATGGTCGGAAATCAGATAACAGAGAGGACCGACACATGCGTTGTCCCCCGCTGAGTGTTCCTTGGAAGCCCTTTAGCGCCGGTTGAAAACTTCTCGGAGAAGGCCGCGAAACGTGACCGCTAACTGTGCCACAGCTTGCCCGTTTTGAGACGGTGTTGTTCTTGATCGGAGTAGAATCTGGTTGCTCACGATCGACAACAGGCGATGCTGTTGGGAGTTGTCAGTGAAGAGGGGGCGGTTGTCGAGAAGCGGCTTGTGAATTCACAAATCGGAACTTGAATCAACCGACACGCTGCGTAAAGCGCACACATCTCGCAAAAGTCCATTTGCCTTCAAAGCATGGCCGCAGCAGTCTTTGAGAGCGGAACCCCTTTGTTTCGTACAGCGTGAAAAAACGACGTGAAGCGACATACGGGACCGAAGGCGCAGGGGCAGAACGGGAGTGGATGGGAATCGAACCCACCAAACGCCGTGGAAGGCGTTTCACCGGTTTTGAAGACCGGGGCGGTCACCAGATCCGCGTACACTCCCCGAGAATCGGGAGTTTGGTCAATAGCGAGTCGATCTCACTGTGAGGGGCCTCATTCTGTCTGTCAGCAGGACGTCGGTCAATCGGGGTTCGAGAAACGGATGCGGGGCGTGTGGGGCGTATGCGACAGGACTTGGCCGATGTGATGGACTTTGGCGGACGTCTGTTCCTCTAAGCGACGGATCAAGAGCTGACTTTGCTCCGATGGAACTCCGATCAGCAGACCGCCGCTTGTTTGTGGATCGAAGAGTGTGGCGAATTGCGAAGTCCTTTGGAATTCAGTGGAGCACAAGATGTCACACTGGACGTCGCGGTTGGCGGGAGCGAGTGTGCTTTCAACGCCTTCCGCGAGAAGTTCCGTCACGCCGGGCAGCAGCGGAATTGTGTCTGGATCGACTTCCGCTGCGACGTTCGAGGCTCGGAGCATTTCGAGCAAATGTCCAGCGAGCCCGAAGCCGGTGACGTCAGTCATAGCTCGAACGCCCGTCTCGATTGCGACTCGGGCGGGCTGTTCGTTGCTCGCCAGCATGGTTGCTCGCAGGGCGTTCATCGATTCCGCACGGCAGTCGCCCTGCATGTGCGCGGCCAAAAGCACTCCGGTTCCCAGCGGCTTGGTGAGGAGAAGTGCGTCGCCGGGCTTGAGGTTGGACATCGCAGAGAACTGGTCTGACAGCGGTTCGGCAAAAATCGTGTAGCCGATCATCAGCTGCTCGCCTTCAATCGTGTGTCCGCCCGCCAGTGTCGCGCCCATGGGGCGAAACTCATCAAGCCCGCCCGCGAGGAGTTGAAACAGCGTCTCCTCCTGCTGGCGGCGAGATCCTTCCGGAAGCGACACAATTGCCAGCGCAGCCACCGGCTTAGCTCCCATGGCGAAGGCGTCGCTGGCAGCGTTGAGCGCGGCGATGCGCCCGACAAGGTAAGGGTCATTCAGCGGAGCCGTAAAGAAGTCTGTGGTGACGACGATCTGACCCGATTGCGGGGCACGAATCACAGCCGCATCGTCGGGCGAATCGAGACCAAGGACGATCTCTTCTCTATGCGGGATGTCGAGTCGTGCCAGGACACGCGACAGGATCTGTCCGCCGATCTTCCCCCCGCAGCCGCCGCACCTCATTTGGGGGACCACGTCCTGTGCAGATTGTGGGTCTGGAGGACCGCTCATCGCCATTGGTTCATAGTCCTGGTACTTGTCCATGAACTGTCCGTCGATCCAGTCCTTGAGCTTCCACGCCCAACCGTTGTGAAAGCTGAATCTCTTGTATTCAGCGATGGCGCGATTGTCTCCCGTGTTGAGCAGTTTGAGGAACCCGCGCTGCGGCTGGTATTCACGCAGCGCGTCGCTGTTCAGCTGACGATGAATGTTCTCCCAGAGAACGGGACCCTGTCGCACCGCATAGACCCCCGCTTTGGGAGTGGGATCCTGATCACGAGTCCCGGTGTCTCCCACAACGAAAACGGGTGCATCCGCGGTCGTTTTAAGCGTCGGGCGAGTCAGCAAGAATCCGTCGTCGCCGATCGGAAGATTGAGATTCGACAGCAGCGGCGGGGGCGCTGCGCCTGTCGCCCAAATGACAACGTCTGCGGGGATGCTGTGACCGTTGTCGAGCTCGACGTGATCGGGCGCTACCCTCTGCACCTTACTTTGCAAATGTAACTCGACGCCGCGACTCTCAAGCTCGCCTGCGACGCGGCGGTGAGTTGTCTCCAGAGACCCGGGAACCAGTGACTCTCCGCTATGAATCAACGCGAATCTACATGCGACGTCAGCCGTCATCCGGCGGATTGTGTCCGGCAGGCAGAACGTGATCTCAACTCCCCCCGCTCCGCCGCCAACCACCACGACGCGGAGTTCCTCGCTAGTGCGTTGTTGTTGCCAGCATTCCAGTCGTTTCGCCAGACGGTCTATGAACGTCTGCATCGGCTTGATCGGCACCAACGTGCCACCTTCGACGTCAATGCCTTCCATGCGTGGCACAGAGCCGATGCCAATCGAAACGACATCAAACGGCAACGGTGGACGCTCGGTAAAGAGCACCTGCCGCTGAACCGGATCGAGTCCGGTGACTTCCTCGGTAATCAGCCGCACGCCGGCCGCGGCGCACAGGCGGACGAGGTCGATCTGCATCCGCTCAGGTGGATACTGACCGGCCAGCACACCCGGCAGCATGCCCGAGTACGTCGCTACCGAAAAGTCGCTGATGCACGTCAGCTGTGCATCAGCCATCGGCTGCATCCGCCACATCCGCAAGATGTGGGCGTTCGTGTGGCCGACCCCCAGGAGGACGACGTCTTGAGAGGGCAGCCGGGAGTGCATCAAAGTTCGTCGCTAATCGTCAATGATTGATCGATCCCGTCTTCGCCATCAGATCTGAGCGAGACGTTCGATCAGTAATGAGTCTTCATCGGAGTGAACCGTGCGGAGGTCGAGCAACACGGTATCGTTTTCAATGCGGGGCAGCACGGGGGGACAGCCGGTGCGAAGTGTCTCAGCCAATCGATCGGGTGACTCGGTGTTCAGTGCCACGGCCCAACTCTCCAGCGTTTGATCCGGCAGCGAACCGCCTCCGATGGGAGACTTCACAGGCTGAACATTCACTTTCAAGTCCGCTCGCCGTTCACCAAGCATCGTGACGAGTGCGTCCGCCCGATTATTGATCGCATCAGCTGACAGTGTGAGACTGCGCAGCACCGGGATTTGTTCAAAGGCGTTCCCGGCCAGATGAATCTCCAGCGTCGCCTGTAACGCTGCCAGTGTCAGCTTGTCGACCCGCATCGCCCGCGTGAGTGGATGAGCGCGAATCTGCTCAACCAAGTCGCGGCGACCGACGATCATTCCCGATTGCGGACCGCCGACCAGTTTGTCGCCGCTGAACAGAACCAGATCCGCTCCATCACGCAGACTTTCCCGGACGACGGGCTCGCCGGTGAGCCCGTAAGGTGACAAGTCAGACAAACAACCGCTGCCAACGTCGTCGACAGTGATCAGTTCGCGTCCGCGTGCCAAAGTCACCAACGGTCCGATCGGGACGTCGCTTGCGAATCCAGCGATGCGGTAATTGCTGTGATGCACTCGCAGCAGCGCGGTTGTCTGATCGGAAATCGCAGCTTCGTAGTCGGCGAGTTGCGTGCGGTTCGTCGTGCCGACCTCACGCAGCACCGCTCCGGACGCCTCAAACACGTCCGGAAGACGATAGGAGCCGCCGATCTCAATGAGTTGTCCGCGTGAGATGACGACCTCACGCCCGGCGGCCAGACTTTGTAATACCAACAGCGTCGCAGCCGCACAGTTGTTGACGACCAGCGCCGCCTCCGCTCCGGTCAGTTCGCACCAGAGTTCCTCGACGAGTGCTCCCCGACGACCGCGGCGACCCGTGGTGAGGTCGATTTCCAGATTGGTGTAGCGAGCCGCATCGTGAATCGCGTCCATTGCAGCATCCGCCAGGGGAGCGCGTCCCAGATTCGTGTGCAGCACAACCCCGGTGGCGTTGATCACGCGTCTCAACCGACGGCTCGTCTCTGCCTGTGCGCGGGCCTCTATCAGAGCGACTGCTTCGCCGACAAGTGTGTCTCGGTCGACGGACGGCATCGAGTCGAACCGTTCTCTCAACTCATCGATCGCCCGACGCGCCCAGTCCGTCACGCGCGAACGACCGATGGCTTTGGCCAAAGCAAGCACACTCGCCTGCTTGAGCAGGCCATCGACGGACGGAAGCTGTCGCAGACGCTCAGCGTCGACGGAAGCCGTCTTCCGGTTTGTGCTCGTTGGGTTCATTCGACGAGATCTTCAAGAGGTCGCTGGGCGTTCGGTCCCACTGTTCGCGAATCTCCGGATCGCAATGTTACGCCGAGGCGATCAAACAGTTCCAGATACGGGAGTGCGTACTTTCGTGACACATGCCAGTGATCCTTCAGATTTGATACGGTGGCGGGGCCGTGCTCAACGAGAAACTCGACGGCGGAGGCACGTACCTGATCGAGCGCATCCGGATCGGCGACGATTTCTGGTGATACGCGGATCAACCGACCAGTGTCGACACCGACTTGCACCAGTGGTTCCAGCGCCTTGGGGGCAGTTCCGGCTTCAGAAGCAAGGTCCTTCAGTGACGGTGGAGCGGCACCTCCCGCAACGCACTTTCCGATGAGAGTATCCAGCGTGGATTTCTCGCGGCGCGTTAAGTTTGCGGTCTCTCCCGCCACACCGATCCGCTCTCCACGACGGATGAGGACTCCCTGCGAGTCGAGTTCGTCAAGCAGCCCCTCGGCAGCAGGACGAGACGTCCAGCGCTCCGCAGCGGTGAGAATCGGTGCCACGGGAACCATGCGGGCCGGACGGCGACTCTCAAGCTCTTGCTGGCAGCGGCGCAGCAATCGATCCTTCAACTCTTGTTTTCGCGTTGCATGCAGGTAAAGACCATCACCGCCCGGGGATGGCTGAACCCGACCGGACGCAACCAGTTCCTGCAACAGATTGCTCCCGTGTTGTGGGTCAATCCCGGCTCGAATCGACAGCGTTTCCACATCCAGTGCGTCCACTCCTTGCTGTTCCAGATAGGCGTCAATTCGAGACAACGCGTCGTCATTGTCGAACCTCTCTGCCAAGTCCAGCAACCGACCAGTCCTGGTGCGTCCGGGGACGGGCGACAGAACGATTCCGCCTCCCAGCGTCTCGACCGGCGAGAGACGCCGCAACACAAATCGCTGGCCGAACTCAGCAACCACTGCCGACTTGCAAAGCAAGACAGCGTAGTCACTTTCTCCCGGCGAGATTTCTCCCCCTTCGAGCAACACGCGGGCTGTCACGTCTCCTGCTCCGAGATGCAGCCGGACCAATCGGCGGTGCTTCAGCGAACGTTTTTCACTCTTCAACACTGTGAGCTTGACCAGCAGCCGCCGCGTCGGCTCCAAACGTCCAGGTTCCGCCAGTTCGTCGCCTCGCTCAAGCTGATCTTGTTTGATTCCCGCCAGGTTGACTGCAGCTCGCTGACCGGCAGACACGGAGTCTGTGTCAACTCCGTGTGACTGCAACCGCCTGACTCGGACTTCCCGTTGTATGTTGCCGGTAGAGCTTTCGCCACTTCCAAACAGCTCGACCGTATCGCCGACGCTCACGCGTCCGCTGCGGACCGTCCCAGTGACGACCGTCCCTCGTCCTGGCAGAGTAAACACACGATCGATTGGCAACCGAAAGTATCCGCCGTCGCGAGATCTGCTCTGTTGCCGAGCGACCTCGACCAGCTTCGCCACAAGTTCTGACAGACCCTCCTCAGTGACGGATGAGACCGGAATCACCGGTGCGTCTTCCAAAAACGTCCCGTTCGTCAATTCGGCGACATCATCACAGACCAGATCTAAATGCTCGTCGTCGACCAAGTCCCGCTTCGTCAGCACGATCACACCTGCCTGAATGCCGAGCAACTGGAGAATCGCCAGATGCTCACGTGTTTGCGGCATCACCGAATCGTCGCAGGCGATGACCAGCAATGCGAGATCCACCCCAGTCGATCCGGCCACCATGTTATGCACAAACCGATCATGCCCTGGAACGTCCACAATTCCCATCCGGCAGCCGTCACGTTCCAGGTGGGCGAACCCCAGATCGATCGTCATCCCCCGCGACTTTTCCTCGGGCAGTCGGTCGCAGTCGACGCCGGTCAGCGCGCGGACGAGCGCCGTCTTGCCATGGTCGACGTGACCAGCGGTGCCGATAACGAGTTGTTGCTGCGGCATGTGTGGAGTTCGGAGACAATATCAAGACCGTGAACGTGGTCGACATTCGATCGTAACACTTACGAAAGACCTGCGCCCATCATCAGCTCAATTCGAACGATGTGCCGTTCTCGGGACATGGGATCAACACCTGTCAGTTTTCATGGGAGGGCGAAACTCCTGCTGAGCCGCGCCGTGGGAGTTCGTTGCTGACAACGGGAAATGATCCTGCGGAAGTTTTCTCCCGCAAGCGACGTTGCGCGGTGGATGGCCGCAGTTCGTCACGACGCGGTTCGGCAGGAGCCTCACCCTCCCATGAGTCACAGATGCGACAGTCATCAATCCCACGTCCCCCGAACGACCGCTAATTCAAGTCGGGTCCGGTGCTTAGCGGTCGGTCGCAGATCGACACCGACGTTCGAGGAATCAAGTTGTTGAAACGAACCATCAACGTGCCGTCAAATTCACCGGTCGAAGTACGATCGCCGTATCGAGGACGGCCAATTCGCAATGCTCGTCTGGAGATAGCGACCTGGAAGAATTTCAGCATTGGTACTTCTCGTGTCGTACAAGCTCTGGTAGATTTTGGGTTTGTTCATTTGTGATCGAGATTGATTATGAAGCGGTTCTTCCAAAACCATTCAGGCATCGCCTTGGACCCAGACTGCGGGTGTAGCGGGTCGGGCAACATGGCTCGTCACGTCCGTTCGTTGATCGGGCTAGTCGCCTTGGCTGTGTTTGCAATCGGACTTGAAGGGTGCTCCCAGCAGGCCGACGTCAATAAAGAGGGTGGCAGCGCTGAGACCCTCAGCAACAAGACGTCTCCGCAGCACGATCCATCTGCGGACGTTGCACAGGAATCACCCAGCGGGGAAGACACTGTCGTCAAGCTGGTTGAAAGCGAAGAGTGGATTCTCCGCCAGACGCCCCGTTTGCCCAAACTGGCCCGCGGCGTGCTGAATATGCAGCACCCGGATGCTCAGAGTGTTGAGCTGTTCGACGGCCATGTGACAGTCTACGGATTGTCGGCGGATGGCAGCCCTGTCCAAGAGGAGGAGATTGCCCATCTCGGCATCTCGGAGAATCGTTGGCCCTTGGCAGAACAGTCTCGCTCCGGTGCCGCAGCAGAGATCCAGATCTGGAAACCGCTGTTGAATGAACTCGAGTATTTCGAGCGAGCGAAGTTCTACTTTGTGCGGGCAGAGTTTACTGACGCTGACTTCAATGAGATGACAGCAGAAGTTGGTTTCGACGGCTTGGCCAGGACACGAGACCAGCAACTCGCACACATCAAGGCCAAGCAGGAGCTCACGTGGAAGAAGCAGGACGGCGAGGGACCGGAGTCATGGCGAATCGTGAAATGGAAACAGAAGGAATTGACGACGCAACTTGGCGACGGGTACCTGTTCCACGACGTTGCAACATTGGTGACCTCACCGACGCTGCACGACAGAGTGCGGGGCTCGGTGCACCACGACCTGCTGGTCAGCCTCGAGAAGTCTCCCAACAAGTATTTCTCGGTGTACGCCGGCGACAGACATCCGTCGGTCTCCGTCGTCGACATTGATCGAGACGGCTTCGATGACCTCTACGTCATGGCTCGCTGGGGACCGAACATGATGTTCCGCAACCGGGGCGACGGCACCTTCGAGGAGATCGCAGCGGAAATCGGCCTCGATATCGAGGATCACTGTTCGTCGGCCATCTTTGCGGATTTCGATAACGATGGTGACGCCGACCTGTTTCTCGGTCGGACTCTTGAGCGGAGCATGTACCTGATCAACGAAGACGGACACTTTGTCGACCGCTCGGAATCCCATGTTTCGTTATCTCTACCGTACCTCGTTTTTGCGATCTCGACCGCCGATTACAACGGCGACGGGTTGATGGATCTCTTCTTTGCAACGGACTCCCTGGATACTCAGGGCAGCATGTCGACGCCGAATTTTAAGACGCAGCGCTGGCTGGCCGAGTTTCTTCCGGACGACCAGGCAAAGCACTTATTCGATTTAGGTCGAACCTCAGTCTGGCATCAAATTCCCGGCCCACCGAATGTCCTGCTGATCAATCGCGGTGACGGCAAATTCGATCTTGCACCCGAAAGCCACCAGTTGGCAGCCTGGCGACAAACGACTCAGGGAACCTGGTCTGACTTCGACGATGACGGCGACCTGGATATCTATCTCTCCAACGACTACTCGCCCAACATGATGTTCCGTAACGAGGGCGATCGCGGGTTCGTCGACATTACGACAGAGACCGAAACAGCCGACATCGGCTTCGGAATGGGTGTCTCCTGGGGCGACTACGACCTCGACGGCAAGCAAGACTTGTACGTGACCAACATGTTCAGCAAGGCCGGTCAGCGAATCACATCGCAGCTCAAGTCGGAGTCGGCTCATCCCCGCTACGCGAACATGTCACGGGGCAATTCCCTCTTTCGCAACCTGGGAGAAAAGTTCGAGAAAGTGTCGGGGCTTGATGCGTCAGCGCTCCAGGTTGAAAAAGCCGGCTGGGCGTGGGGCAGTCAGTTTGTCGATATCGACAATGACGGCTATCTCGACATCCATGCCCTCAGCGGTTACTACACCGCCCACACGGACGTGGAACTCCCGTTCGACAGGTGAAGCGAATTCTGGCGCTCTGCCGTGCGCAGAGATGAACAACTCAGCGATTCCATCAAAAACACGCAAACCTGGGGAGGCAAAGGGAAATATCGGTCTGAAGTGATCGCCGCTGCCGGGAGCCCGTTCAAGGCACTGGTTGGCATGTCGTTCAGTGGGAAGGAACGCAACAGATTGTTTCTCAGCCGGCAAGCCAAACAGTTCGTGGATCTGTCAGCACTGTCAGGTCTGGACAACATCGCAGACAGTCGTGTGTTCGCGGTGTGGGACTTCGACCGTGACGGCTGGCAGGACATCGCACTCGCCAACTCTAACGCTCCGCTACTCAACATCTATCACAACGACATTGCTGCGTCAGAGCAGGCTCGCGATGCCGGGCGGATGATCGCCATTCGATTCGTGGGAGGGAATCGAAATGCAGTGTCGAACGCACAATTCGGCTGCCGTGACGGCTACGGAACGAAGGTCCGCGTGACGACTGGCGACTTCAAGCTGATTCGCGAACACCGTTGCGGTGAAGGCATGGCCGGTCAGAACAGTTCCACGATGTTTATCGGCATCGGCAGGAACGAATCAGCTCAGTCCGTTGATGTGGATTGGCTCTCGGGAGTAAAGCAAACGTTTGACAACATCCCTGCCGGGACGCTGCTCACGGTTTATGAGAATCCGGATGACTCACCCGACAAGACGCCGGAGCTTCGCACCCCCTATGTTGTGCCCTCCGACAGGAAGTGGCGTTCCCTTGACTCCGAGCTTGTCTCTGATGCACCGTCCAATGGAACTCTGCAATTTCCGATCATCAATGCCAATACCTCGACGGTGGCGGAACCCCCGAAATTGCATCTCTACACGACCATGGCGACATGGTGTGCGGCCTGCAAACGTCACCTGCCACAGTTGCAACAGCTGCGCCGGGAAGTTGCCGCCGAATCGTTGGCGATGTACGGGGTCCCGGTCGATGAAACCGATGACTCAGAAAAGTTGACCGGCTACGTGGAGCAATATCACCCCGCCTATGAGTTGTTGAAGGATCTGTCGACCGAACAACGCAATGACGTCCAGCAACTCGTGGTCGATGAACTGAAAACCGAAGCGCTGCCATCGACCGTCATGACGGATGCCGATGGCAAGATTCTCCTGATCTCGGGAGGCCTCCCCACGATTTCCCAAATCCGCAAGATGTTGGCCGACCATTCCATGACGCCCTGAGCGGAGTTCCACGGACTGGCAGCCGTCGGTTACTGGATCGCACTTGCATCGACGACACTGTTTGATGTCGGTGCAATGTGCATCGAGCGATATTCATCTTCGCCTTCCACGATGGTGATCATTCGGTCCACTTCGAGGTTGGTGAATACCTGTGTCGAATCGGTGGTCGGCCAGTAGATCTCCAGACGGTCGATACGCTCGGCAGTGCCCAAGCCGATGTGCTGGCGAAGGGGGCTGCCGCCAAAAGTCCCGCCGCTGTTGACCCACTTGTAGATCGACCGCGGTTTTCCAGCTTCCGTCACGTCGGCTCGAATTCGAGTGCCGATGGCCGCTCGGTTCGATTGGCTGCCGATCAGCTTGATCGTGATCCAGTGATTGCCGAACCCCGGGTTTTGAAACACGGCGTCCGAAAAGGCATCTCCCGGAAAGGCTCCGCCCATTTCGATGAAGATGTCCTGGTCCCCGTCATGGTCATAGTCAGCGAAGGCGACGCCATGCCCTTTTTGCAGATGACCCAGTCCGGACGCTGTGGTGACTTCCTCGAAACGCGTGCCACCTTGATTGCGAAACATGCGGTTGGGCATGATGCCCGCGTAGTCCGGGTATCCCGTGCCGAGGTAGAAATCGACAAAGCCATCGTTGTCCATGTCGCCAAAGTTTGACCCCATCGGCAGCGTGACTTTCGCCAGGTCCATTTCCTCAGTCACATCCCGAAAACCACCCGTGCCATTGCCCTGGAAGAGCCGATCGGTGCCGGCCTGGTGAGACTGGCCCAGATAGTCCGCAGCAAAGTTGTCCACACTGGACCAGTAGGCACCGACGAACAGGTCGAGCGCCCCATCATTGTTGAAATCCCAGAACCAGGTGGGAAAGCTGCGGCTCGGATCCGTGACACCTGCCTGCGAAGCGACATCGGTGAAGGTTCCGTCGCCGTTGTTGTGATAGAGTTGGTTCGCCCCCTTCAGGTTGGAGACATACAGATCCGGGTAGCGGTCATTGTCGTAGTCGCCCCAGACGACCCCTTTCGGATAACGACCACCCGTCACGCCGGCCTTGCGTGCGACGTTCGTGAACTGGCCACTCCCGTCGTTGTTGAACAGTTCTGACTCCCCGATTTCGTTGGCGACGTAGAGATCCAGATCGCCATCGTTGTCGTAGTCCGCCCAGGCGGCACTCTGTGTCGGGTAGTGATTCTCACCCAGCCCGACATCAAACGTCACGTCGCGAAACCGGCCGTGGCCGTCGTTCTGCAGCAGAGAGTTAGGATGGTGGCCGAACTGTCTCAGCCACGCACCGCGGAGCACGAGAATGTCGATGTCGCCGTCGTTGTCATAGTCGGCCTGGATCATGTTCAAACCGCCGAACAGCCCGGTCAGGCCAGACTCCTCCGTATGATCGGAAAACGTGCCGTCTCCGTTGTTCAGCCAGCACCGCATCTGCCCGGTGGGATCCCACGACGAAGTGACCACATCCAGCCAGTTGTCTCCATTCAGATCGTCGACAATCATGCCGCCACAGAGTGAGAACGTGTCGAGGCCGAGTTTCGGGGCGACGTTCGTGAACTTCGGAAACTCTGCATCTGGTGTGAATTGTTCCCCCTCAAGGCGCCACTTTTCGGGCACGCCGTCGGGATACTCCCCCAACGTCATGTAGGCCACATTCAGCAGCCAGGTCGCCGTCGCATTGTCACTGTTCCGCTCGAGGTATTTGGTCAGATATTTGATGGCGTTGCGGGCAGGCTCCTTGTTCCGATGCACACCCCCTCCCTGGATCGGAAAGATACAACACTCTTCATCACGGCAGTTCACGCAGTTCTGATCTTCCGCCAGCCGCAAGTAGGCGACCGCAAGCCTCATGGTCAACTGGTCCCGTATTTGGTCGGCGTTCGGCAACACACTCTCGACTCGTGGCAAAAGTGACGAGCATGCTAGGAACTGCTCGACCGCCAGTTGCGTTTGTCCTGCCTGCAGTTGCGCCTCTGCAAGTTGAAAATGCAATTTCAGCTGCTGGGACGGGGGCGCATTGACCGGTAGGCGAGATAGCTGCTGGGCGTACCGGCGCCGCGGACCGTCACCCAGAAAAGGCTGTTCGTCTGCGGTGCGGGCCTGGATTTCCCTGAGTGCAGAGAGCATCTGCTCGTGGCTGTCGCCCTTCTCTCCCGGTTGGGATTCCGTCACCGCAGGCTGTCCGCACCCGAGCACTCCCAACACCAACAGCAGCATCAGCCGTTTCATTCCCGATTCTCCTTGACTGCCGAATCACCAGCTGACCAAACCAACCTTGAAAATCTTGCGACAGCCACCGCATTTTTCGACAATCGTGATGGCGGCTCATGTCTTGATGTGTGAGAGTTCGTCAGACAAGTGAACTTGCGACTATCATCACGCGCCGCCAGATGCCTTGCAACTCATGCGTCGACGACACGAGTCGCTTTGCTGAGTTCGCCGACGATGCGGGTGTCGCCGAAGCCTGTGGATCGGGCGATTTGAATCACCAACTCGCGAATTTCCCTTGGCTTACGCAGGGCACCTTTGGGATTCTTGGTCTGTGACTTTCCACCTTGGTGCCGCATCCAACGGTCGAACGTCGATGGCGAGACGATCGTGATGAGTTTTTCCACAGCCCGACCGAGGCTCTTAGCCAACTTCAACAGACGCTCTCGCACATGCGGCTTCGTGTGGACCTGCTTCCCGGGCACGCGGGCTCGCAAGAAGCGGTTCTCCTCCTTGAGGAACTTCGCATACTTGACCAGCTCGCGATCAATGGCTGAGGCGATCAGGGCCAACAGAGGGTGGACAATCTTTGTCAGCGGGGTCAAGTCGTGATCTGTCGTCTGGGACACGGTTGCACATTCGTTGTACCCCGCTTTGTCCTGCTGCTAACACTCAACAGCCTGCTGCAATTCGTGACGTTGAGAATGGCGCTGCTCGGCCGGTAGACGTCTCGCAGTTTGTCCACATTCCGCTCATCGTGGTGAGCGAACTTGGTCGAACCCCCTGCTCTGGAGATGCTCAGTCCCCCCACTTATCCCCCATACGCCTTAGTCGTTAAACAACTTTCGCAGCAGGCCGCCGGTGGCTCGGGCGGCGATGCGTTTGCCGAAGTCGGCGAGGCCGCGGCGGTCGAACTGGGGGCGGTCGAAAGTTCCCACGACCGGGATGCGGATGATTTCGCCTTCGAACAGGTCGGACAACAGTGGACGTTTGAGCCATTCGTCGGGGAGCGTGACGGCGATCATCAGGTCGAGGGTTTCGTCGAGACCGACGGAGCCGGTGGAACGGATGATGACCGGGCCGGTGTGGAATTCGAGTGAAGCATGATGCATGCGGCCGTTCGTCAGGTGAAAGGCAATCTCTTGCTCAGGCATGGTGATCCAGACGTCGCCCGCTGCGGCGGACACGTTGCGGCCGCCGGAGACTATGCCTTCGATGACCGAGACGAGTCCGATGATTTGATTGGCGAACGGTCCGGGCCTGACCTCAGCCGAGTGGACGCTCAGCACCCCCTGCATCTTGCCGGCAGCCATGTTGTCGAGCGGGACTTGGGTCTCACTGAGAGCGATTGAGAAGCGGCCTTCAGCACGGGTCGCTTCGGCCAGTGGCGGGGAGAGGTACTTCATCCAGAGGTGACACATCTCGGGCGAAAGCTCGATGTTCTCCAGCACGAGCCCTTGTGGCATTTCAGCCTGGGCGGGGCGCACTTGCAGATCGACATGTGGGTTTCCGCGAAACTGTCCACCGCTGACCGGGACATGTTGAGGCTCGATCTCCAGCACGCCTCCGATGAGCCGAGTGATAAACGTTGCCTGTTCGGAATGGACGCCAAACACGTCCGCACGTTCCCAACCAAGATCAGCTTCGATGGCGACTTGTGTGAGGTCGTAAGCCGCGACACCGTCAATCTGGGTGACGAGCGGACCTCGAATGGAGAACTCGCGAGTCTGCAGGCCTCGGACCTGGACGTGTTCGCGGTAGTCGGCAGCGAGGTTCTGCACGAACTGGTCGAGGTCGTATCGCAGTTCGCCTCGCAGGTCGAGATGGCAGACTCCCCTGAGATCAGAAATCCCGCCGTGGGCGTTCAGCGTGACGGGGGTCGATTGCAAAGTCGCCTTCGACAGCAGGAGTGAGTCGGTGTCGGGTGAGTAGTCGCCGTCGATGTCGAAGGTGAGGACTTCTGACGGCCAGTTGATCTCTTGAGTCCCCTCGGGGGCAGAGGCGACGGTCGCGCGGACGTCGGTCGCGGTCAGTGTGCCTTGAGCGCGGACCTTTTGCGACTCTGCAAAGTCCCACTCGGCCAACATTTGTCCGGCAACTCGACCGCTGTGCAGATCAAGTTCGGGCATCCACTCCTGCAGTCGTGTGGCGAGGGCCGCGAGAGGCAGGGGAGCAAACTTGATGGCCGCCGTTCCCTTCCCGGACCGCAACGGGTCATCTGTGACGGAGCCGGTCCATTCGAACGCCGCCTCGAGCGGGAGGAGTTCGCCCTGCTCACGAATGTCAGCTGTTAACTCAAAAGAAAGCTGTCTGCCTTCCGATCGAGTATCGCTGATATCCAAGAAAATGTTTTCCAACCGCTTGGGTGAATTGCTAATAATTCCCGGACCAAGGAGTTGTCCGCCTTCCACCGTCAATGCAAACTGTGAGAAGGATGCAGCGTCCGCATTGGAGGTAATCACTCGAATGACGTCTGCGGCATTACTGCCGTCAGGCGTGAAAGAGAGGCACACCTGCGGATGTCTGGCAATGAACCGTCCGGGCCGCGTGCGATCAAGGACCAACTGCCAGAGTGGAAGTTCAGATGTGATTCTCCCCACTTGCAGCAGCGCTCCTCCCCTGAGGTCATACACAGTCATGTCGGTCAGCGACACCGGTGACAGCCAGCCGAGCGATGCCTCGCCAATCCTGATTTTCACCGTCTCATCATCGTCACCGTGAACTTCGATGGCATGCTTGACAAAATATCGACCCGCCAATTGCGGTGCAGTCCACAACAGCGCGGCAAGCCCAATGAGCAGCAGCCATGTCAGTCGCTGCAGCCATCGACGACGGGCAGGTGCATCGGGCGGCTGAGCTGACTCCTCGAAGGAGTAGATCGCACCTTCTGACCCGGTTGAAACATCTGTGCTCATGCCTGCATCCCTCCTTAGGCCGGCAAGCGACGTGGCTGCGAAAGTCAGCCCTGCAGGTCGTCGATGACATTGAGGATTTCCTGACTGTCTTGTGCCGCTTTGACTTGGCTGTTTTTGAGTTTGATCGTCTTGTCCTTGCCAACGACGAATGTCCAGCGTGAGATCGTTACGTCTCGTGGAAGCAATTCCTGCTTGCCGTCAATCAGCGCCTTGACGACCGACTCGCCCTCACGATGCGGGACGCCGAACGCGGTCGCCGCCGCAGCGTCTTCGTCAGCGAGTAGCGTAAAGTTCAGGTTGTGAGCCTTTTTGAATAGCTGATGATTTTTGACCGTGTCTCCGCTGATGCCCACGACTTCAACGCCCTCGCCGGAGAGTTCTTCCAGGTTGTCACGAAATCCGCACGCCTGCTTGGTGCAGCCGGGCGTCATGTCTGCCGGATAGAAGTAGATGACAACGATCTTCTCGCCGTAGTGCTCGTCGGATTTCCACTCGTTGCCCTGGTCGTCCTGCAGGGTGAATGATGGGGCCGGGTCGCCCACATTGAGGTCAACAAGTTCTTTCGTTTCCTCTCCCTGGGTCACGCTGACGATGAGAGACAGGCAGAGGCAGACGACAGTGGCAAGTTGAGGCAGACGCATGGTGGGCACTCCTGAATGGTGGGATCAGACGGTCGAAGGGCTGTTGGATGCCTTGTTGCATTCTCCACAAAGCCACCACAACCATGATGCCAGAATACGTGCGGCCCCACAGAGCGTCAATTGCTGGCTGTCACGGTGAGGCGGTCAGTATTTCGTAGGACGGATTTCCAAATCCGTCCCATTCCCCGATCCATCGTCAGACATGCCTGTTTTACCATGGTTCTGGACGGACTTGGAAGTCCGTCCTACGGAAACGGTGCCCGCCCCCTTTGACGTAGACCTCTCATGGAAATTCGTTGGTGAGAGGCTCTATGATGCACGGAGTCTCGCCGGTTGGTGGGCGATCCACTCTGACGACAGACCATCACGACAATAGAGGAACCCATTCATGACTTCACATCGATTGACTCGACGGGGCTTTCTGCAGGGAGTGTCCGCTGCGTCGGTTGCGGGACCGTTTGCACAACTCGCTTACTCTCAACCCCGGTCGGCAAATCAAATGGTGAACATCGCCTGCGTCGGCGTTGGTGGGAAGGGTGGGTCGGATCTCCGGGAGACAGCGATTGGCCACAACATCGTCGCCATCTGCGATATCGACGAACAATATCTGGCCGTCGCCGCCGAGTTGTTCCCACAAGCTCGCAAGTACACCGACTGGCGAAAGCTGCTCGACCAGAAAGACATCGACGCCGTCACGATCTCGACGCCCGATCACATGCATGCGCCGGTCACGGTCTCCGCGATGCAGTTGGGGAAACATGTCTTCACACAAAAGCCGCTGACGCACAACGTGTATGAGTCTCGCCGCATGGCGGAGATCGCTGCGGACAAGGGGCTCGTCACCCAGATGGGCATCCAACATCATGCGACGGCCCGACTCAAACTTGCTGTCAACGCGATTCGTGAGGGAGTCATCGGTCCGGTGAGTGAGGTGCATGCGTGGACCGACCGACCGGGCACGTTCTGGAAACAGGGTCTCGACCGACCGGATCACACCGATGAAGTGCCAGCACATGTGCATTGGGACGATTGGCTCGGCGTTGCCCCCGAGCGTCCCTACGTCAAGGGTCTGTATCACCGCTTCCATTGGCGCGGCTGGTGGGACTTCGGCACAGGGGCTCTCGGCGACATGGGTTGCCACTTGCTCGACCCGGTCGTCAATGCCCTCGAGCTTGGCCCGCCGTCGACCGTACGGGCAGAAGGGCCCGAGCCGCATCCGGAAAGCGGACCGCTCCACTGTGTTGTCCACTACGACTTTCCCGGCACCGAGCACACGACCGACACTGTCCACGTTGTGTGGTATGAAGCGGGCAAGCAGCCACCACGTGAGTTATTCCAAGCCCCCGACGACTGGCCCGGGACGAAGAACGGCGTGCTCTACATTGGTGAGAAGGGCAACCTGTTCGTCGGTTTCCCGGAGATGCCCGAGTTGTTCCCGCAGGAGAAATTCGCCGACTACAAGTGGCCGGAGATCGAGGATCACAACCACTACACCGAGTGGACATCGGCCATGACCGGTGAGGGCAAGACGTCGTGTCCCTTCTCCTATTCCGGTCCGCTGACGGAGACAGTCCTATTGGGGAATGTCGCCTTCCGCTCTGGTGAGACGATTCACTGGGACAGCGAGAATCTCAAGGCAAAAGGCAGCAAGTCGGCCGACCGGTTCCTGCGTGAGGACTATCGACCGGGATGGGAGATCGACGGTCTTTCATAGACTTATTGCTTCGTAGGACGAGTTGGGGGACGTGGGGTTTAATACTTCCCGATTTCTCAAGATGAGCGAGCATGTCATTCCCGCGCAGGCGGGAATCCAGTAAACGCGGTTGAGTTGTCAAAGTTTGCTCTCAAACTCATCGCAGACTGGATTCCCGCCTGCGCGGGAATGACGCGACAGACCAACAAGCGAAACAGGAAGTAATAAACCCCACGTCCCCCAACTCGTCCTCCATCAATCAAGACCTGTCCCTGTGAAAGAATTCGACTCGATGTCCCGATTTTTTATTGCCGTTTGCCTTTGCCTCATCGCGACCACTACCGTTCGTGCAGAGGATCGTCCGCCGAACGTCGTTATTATCTTCACCGACGACCAGGGTTATGGAGACGTTGGTTGCTATGGAGCGGAGGGGTATGAGACGCCTCACCTTGACCGCATGGCTGATGAAGGCATGCGGTTCACGAGCTTTTGTGTCGCCCAACCAGTGTGTGGCGCATCGCGAGCTGCGCTGTTGACCGGTTGCTATCCGAACCGGATCGGCATGCTCGGCGCACCCGGCCCTCGTTCGAAACACGGCATCAATTCCCGAGAGATGTTGCTCTCTGAGCTGTGCAAACAGAAGGATTACGCAACAGCCATCTACGGCAAGTGGCATCTGGGACATCATCAACCGTTTCTGCCGCTGCAACATGGCTTCGACGAGTACTTCGGCTTGCCCTACTCCAACGATATGTGGCCCTATCACCCGGAACACGCCGCTAATTATCCCGGGCTGCCGCTCATCGAGGGTAATGACATCGCGATCGCAGCGGTGACGCCAGACGATCAGGCACACCTCACCACGTGGTACACCGAACACGCGGTCGACTTCATTCAGAGAAACCATGAACGACCGTTCCTGCTCTACGTCGCCCATGCGATGGCCCACGTGCCATTGTTTGTCTCCGAGAAGTTCGCGGAAAAGAGCGAGCAAGGGCTGTATGGCGACGTCATCATGGAGATCGACTGGAGTGTGGGGCAAATCCTCAAGACGCTGGCCGAGTATGAACTCGACGAAAACACACTCGTGATCTTCACCAGCGATAATGGTCCGTGGCTGAGCTACGGCAATCATGCCGGCTCAGCGGGGCTGCTGCGCGAGGGGAAAGGGACCACATGGGAGGGGGGCGTGCGTGAGCCGTGCATCATGCGCTGGCCCGGTCGCATTCCCGCGGGCAGTGTCTGTCATGAGTTTGCTGCAACGATCGACATCGTCCCCACGGTGGCAAGGTTGATTGATGCGGAACTCCCCGCACACACGATCGACGGCAAAGACATCTGGCCGCTGATGTCCGGTCATCCCGAGGCCCGCTCGCCGCACGAAGCCTACTTCTACTACTGGGGGCGTGAGCTTCAGGCGGTCCGCAGTGGCGACTGGAAGCTGCATTTTCCGCACAACTACCGTTCGCTCGACGGTCCCGCGGGAAAGGATGGCACGCCGTCCAAATACATTCAGGCAAAGACGACGAGCGCGTTGTACAACCTCCGCACCGACGTTGGCGAAACGCTCGACCTGAAGAGTCAATACCCTGACATCGTCGCCAACCTCGAAAGACTGGCCGATGGGGCACGGGCTCAGTTAGGTGACACGACGACCGGTCAGAAAGGCAGCGGTATCCGACCCACCGGCGTTTTGACTTCGTCCGAGTAGCAGACAAGATCGTAAACGACCGTTCATCCGGCGTTCAACGTCAGTTCCTGCTGATGACGAAGCCGCTGACGGCACCACCGGCTCACCAGATGCACAACCCGCTCGAGTGTGTCACGGTCGAAGTGTTCCAGACGGTGTTTTCCGGCGAATGGGTAGTCGACGCTGCGAATGACATCGATCAGCTCAGCATCGCTCAGCGAACACTGGATGTCCGACAGCGAGAAACTGGCAATGTCAGCTTCCGAAAATTTTTGGGCGATCATTTCGTTGGGAGACTCCAGAACGGGAAGAAGTTGGTCATAATCCACCGGCTTTGCGAGGACACGACGCATGCCCGCTTCGATGGCGAAATAGACGGTGTTGAGATTGGCAAAGGCGGTGATCAACACACCGACCGCCCTCTTCTGCACTTTCGAGATCCTGCGAAATAATTGAATGGCGTCGACGCCTGTCAGATCATTGTCGATCAGGACATGAGAGTACTGCCGACAGCCGACGTACCTCATCCCCGCATCACCATCCCCGGCATGGTCGATTCCAAATCCCAAACCGTGAAGTGTGTTCGATAGTGAT
Source organism: Planctomycetaceae bacterium (assembly GCA_029259815.1). Taxonomy (GTDB): domain Bacteria; phylum Planctomycetota; class Planctomycetia; order Planctomycetales; family Planctomycetaceae; genus JAHBXU01. The sequence goes on from JAJDEJ010000278.1 coordinate 41,792, forward strand.
CGGCCAGTCGATGACTGACTTGCGATCAGAAGGATTCGACTCATCTGAGACCTCCGTTTTCAAGCATCCTTGCAAGCACGGCTCACTGCAGGCAGGCAGAATTGCCGTCGGAAAATCGCGAGGCTGCGAGAGGTTTCCAGCAATCGGCATGCCAATCAGGGATTGCTGCAAATTCATCGTTCTCGATTGTCATCGAGACGTGCGTGCCTGATGCATGGGCATCTCCAATCTGAGACCGAGGCGCCCGTGAGCAAATGCGCGTCGGTTCATGAGGTGACCTCGATCCGGTGTCGACGCATCACATGTCCAGCCCTAGAATTGAATCGTTGGTCACGAAACTCGGTATCAGATCCCTACAATTATTTCTTTGACGTGTTCAAACTGAACGGAAACCGCATGCACTCAAAACCTCCTGCTCACAGCAGGAATGTGTTCCCATTCCGCACACGCTGTGACGTTTTGACTCAGATCGTCCTGGTCGCGATCGTCACGTCCTTTGGTTGCCAGTCTCAGCAATCTGACCATGTCGAAGGAATTGAGGTCACACTGACTGACGAGAATTTTGATCAAGAGGTTCTGAAATCCGAGATCCCTGTGCTTGTTGACTTTAACGCGACCTGGTGTGGCCCGTGCAAGTACATGGATCCGATCGTGGCCACATTGTCGAACGATTTTGCTGGACGGGCAAAGGTGGGTAAGTTGGACGTCGAAAACTCGCCGAAGACTCCGCGCCAATACGAAATCAATGGGATCCCGGCATTCCTGATCTTTAAGGACGGTGAAGTCGTCGGACGCATCGTCGGCACGGAGTCCTATCGTGCGCTGGCCGAACTACTTGAGAGCTTTATCGACAAACCGACCAACGCTTCACTTGAGTGACCGACAACGTCGCCATCTACAATAGTCATAGTAGTTTGCGGAGTTCGGAATGAGACGAGATGTGTTCCAGTGCCTGTCGCTTGTGACGGCGTTAGTTGGTCTGCTGGCTCTCTCAACAGACATCCCTGCCGCCGAGCGACCGAACGTCATCGTCATCTATAGTGATGATCAGGGGTCGATCGATGCCAACTGTTACGGAGCGACGGATCTGATCACGCCGTCTCTTGATCGGCTGGCGGAGTCAGGGGTCCGGTTCACTCAGATGTATGCCCCCTCGGCAATTTGCTCGGCATCGCGAGCGGGACTTTTGACCGGTCGCTTCCCGGTCCGCGCGGGTGTGCCGGGCAATGTGTCGTCGATGCAGGGTCACGAAGGCATGCCCTCCTCGGAAGTCACAATGGCGGAGATGTTCAAAGCCGCCGGCTATAAGACCGGACACGTCGGCAAATGGCACCTCGGCTATACGCCGGAGACGATGCCCAACGGCCAGGGGTTCGACGAGTCGTTCGGTCACATGGGTGGCTGCATCGACAACTACTCCCACTTCTTCTATTGGAACGGCCCGAACCGGCATGATCTGTGGAGGAATGGCACCGAAATCTGGCGGGACGGCGAGTTCTTCCCCGACCTCATGGCTGACGAATGCGCGAAGTTCATTGAACAGCAGCGGGAGCAACCCTTCTTCCTGTACTGGGCAATCAACGTTCCGCACTATCCCATGCAAGGGACCGAGAAGTGGCGAAAGCAATACGCCCATCTCGAAGCACCCCGCCGCATGTATGCCGAATTTGTCTCGACGATGGACGAACGCATCGGTCGAGTCTTGGACTCCGTCGAAGCCGCCGGGCTTTGGGAGCAGACGTTGATCGTGTTCCAGTCGGATCATGGACACTCGACCGAGGAACGAGCCTTCTTCGGCGGAGGCAACGCGGGACCTTATCGCGGAGCGAAAGGCTGCCTGTTCGAGGGCGGCATCCGCGTGCCGTCCATCGTGTCGCTGCCGGGTGTTATTCCGCAGGATCAGGTGCGTGATCAACTCGTCGTCGGCTGCGACTGGCTCCCCACGCTGGCCGACTTCTGTCACATCGACCTGCCGGACAGCAAACTCGACGGGCAGAGCATCAAACAAGTCATCCTCACAGACGATGCCGCCAGTCCTCATGAGTCATTCTACTGGCATCTTGGCGGCGGCAAGAATCCGCAATGGGCCGTCCGCCAAGGTGATTGGAAGCTGCTCGGCAACCCACAAGACCGGAGCAACACCGCGAAGCTCGCGAAGGACGATCAGCTCTTCCTGGTGAATCTCGCAACCGACATTGGCGAGCGAACCAACATCGCGGACAAACACTCGGACGTCGTCAACCGCCTCCAACAACTCCGCCAAATGTATCTCGACGACATCTCCGCAGAGTGACCGTTTAGCCGCGAGCCAACTGCGAGCGTTCACGTGGGCGGCATGATGCGAGCCTTGTCGGAGATGTCCTTGCGGCACCAAGCACCGTCCCAGCGAATACACTTGACGGCTTCGTAGGCTCGCTTCTTCGCAGCCGTGATGTCGCTGCCCAGAGCGGTCACGCCGAGGACACGACCGCCATCCGTGACGACTTGATCGCCATGTTGGACCGTCCCGGCATGAAAGACTTTCGTGTCGGGGAGTTTCGCTGCGTCGTCCAGTCCGCGGATCGGTCGACCTTTTTCGTAGGGCCCCGGATAGCCCTCCGAAGCCATCACAACGCAAACCGCAGCCCGGTCGTCCCATTCGAGGTCCGCAAACTCTGACAGACGTCCGTCTGCGGCGGAGGAAAGGAGTTCAAACAGGTCGGTCTTCATCCGCATTAACACGGGTTGGGCTTCGGGATCTCCAAAGCGGACATTGAACTCCAGCACCTTGGGGCCCTGAGCGGTGAGCATGATGCCCGCGTACAGGACACCGGTAAACTCGGTTCCCCGTTTCCGCATGGTATGCACAGTGGGGATGAGAATCTTCTGAATGACTTCATCCATCACCTCGGACGTCGCGAACGGTGCCGGGCTGTACGCGCCCATGCCTCCCGTGTTGGGACCGGTGTCGCCGTCGTGTGCCGCTTTGTGATCTTGCGACGCTTCGAGCGTCAAAATCGTGCGACCGTCCACGAGTGCCAGGATGCTGACCTCCTGCCCGACGAGCACCTCCTCGATCAACAGTTCACGACCCGCCTCGCCGAATGCCCGGTCGACCATCGCTTCGCGAATGGCGTGAATGGCTTCGCCTTTTGTCTTGCAGACGGTGACGCCTTTGCCGGCCGCCAGACCGTCCGCCTTGATCACAAATGAATTGGCCTCCCGACCATTGATGAACTCGACAGCCTCGTGAGAGTCGTGAAATACCCAGTAGTCGGCCGTCGGCACATTCGCCTGACGCATCAGCTCTTTGGCGAAGACCTTACTGCCCTCCAACTGAGCCGCTGCCTTGGAGGGACCAAACACACGTAGCTTGGCCACTTGAAACGCATCGACGATCCCCGCGACCAGAGGCACCTCCGGTCCGACGACCGTGAGGGCAATCTCCTCGGACTGAGCAAACTTCACCAGCCGGTCGACATCGTCCGCACTGATGTCAACATTCGTCCCATCGATCGCCGTCCCTGCATTGCCGGGGGCACAGAACACCTCACTCACGGCTGGCGACTGCGACAGCTTCCAGACTAACGCGTGCTCGCGCCCTCCCTGACCAACGACCAACACTTTCATCACATCACCATCTGTATGAAAACGACCGCATTCCAGGAATGGGTCGAAAATTTGAAAGTCACCTACCGATCCTTATTGTAGCAGCGACTGACGACATCGTGTACAGGTTGCCTGATTGGGGGTGATCAGTATTTCGCCAGAATCGGAAGCACTTCGGTCTGAATCTCGCCACCCGTCACGTGCACCTTGCCTGCCAAATCCACAAACACATCGACCTCGCTGCGGATGCCGAAGTCCGGCAGATAGATCCCCGGCTCGATCGAAAAGCAGGTGCCGGGGAGAATGCGTCGCTCCTCGCGGGTTTCCAGATTGTCGATGTTGGCACCGTTGCCATGCGTCTCCTGACCGATGCTGTGCCCCGTGCGATGTGTGAAGAACTCTCCGTATCCTTCCGCCTCAATGACGGCTCGTGTGGCATCGTCGACCTCGGCTCCTGCCAAAAGTCGACCCGCGGCAAATGCCTCACGCACACGCTCGATCCCCGCATCTCGGGCAGCAGCGACGATGTTGAAGATTTTCGTGTACTCCTCCGGGACGCTCTCACCGACGAAGCCGACCCGGGTGAGATCGCTGTACACGGCTCGCGGTCGATCGAATTTGGCCCAGAGGTCGATCAATACAAACTCGCCTGTGCGAATCAGGGTCTCGTCGCCTTCGCCCGTCTCGTAGTGCGGGAGTCCGCTGTTTGGCCCACGGGCAACGATTGGCGGGTGATAGGTCGTCATCTCATGAGCGGCGAAGTGCTCCATGATCGCCGCCCGGACAGCCGTCTCCTCGATCCCGTCTCCATTGCGACACGCTTCAGCAATCGTTCTCCAGGCGAGATCGAACGCCGCGTTTGTATGAACACTCACCTCCTGATGCATCTGCCATTGTTCATCATCCCATGTCGCCTCGAATCGCTGAACCAGATCGCCGGAGGAGACAATCTCGACTCCTTGGTCCCGTACCAGTTCGACGGTCCCCGCATCGACGCGGGCGACGTAGGGGTTACCTGCACGCGGCGAATACTCCATTGCGACAGTGGTGAGTCCGTTCACGAGCGAAGCGACGCCCTGCTCAAGTTCCTGCCAATGCAGATAGACCGTCTTGTCGCCCGGCAAATGGTCGAGTGCCCCGGACTCGATACGATGCACGAGCTTATGTGGCTGCCCTTTCGCAGGAACAACGTAGAACCAGCGACGCGTCCCGACGTCGTCATCCGCGATCCCCAGCATTCGACATGCGAGAGGGTTTGATCCGCGAAAGTCGTACAGTAGCCAACCGTCGATGCCGAACTCTTGCAGGGCGGATTGAACAGCCTTCAAATCGAACATGGGAGTCTCACAAGGTTCAAGGAGACCGCCGCTGAACCTGTGCCATGCCGTTGCAAAGTCAGCGAGTGATCAACAAGCGTGCGGCCCTCTTGTAGACGGCAGGCTGCTCTTTCTGCAACCGCTCAACAAACTCGCGTGCCGAAGTGAGAGCAGCGACATGCTCATCGTCGGCTTGTTCCAATTCCACTTGTGAAGCAACGACCATGAAGCTGACGATCGCCCGATCGATGTGTTTGTCCGGCGGGTTCTGATACCGGGCGATCAGATCGTTCGTCACAGTCCAGTCTTCCCAACGAGCGAGATCGGCGATCGACAGTTCGGGCCTGTGGGTAATCTTCAACTGCTGACGTACTGATTGACGCAGACGCGCCTGCTCGATGCAGCCATCGCCGTATTCCCAGATAAATCGTAGTGATTCCATCACGGCGAACCGATCACTGGGTGAGCATGACTCCTTCATCAGGAATTCGCGGTCAAACACGTTCAGTCCGTCTGGACCCGCGAGTAGCAGATACCCGCCCATCACGCCTGCGATGCCGAGGCGGAGTTCACCAGTCGTCTCTAATGCGAGGTCTTCGAGCCGTTGCCGATCGGTCGCGTCGCCGCAGATGCCGAGGAGCATACCATAGACCCCGAGTTGCCCTTTGATCGGCTGCTTGCCAAACACCCAGCGGCGGAGTTCCTTGCGAGGCAGCTCATTTCGGAGCGCTGACAGTTCCTCGTAGCGGGCACCAGCGATCACGCTGAAGGCATCTGTCGCGACCATGTCGTCGGACGACTCCAGATGCTTGAGTGCATGACGGAGTCGCTTTTCAGCAGAGGCATCCGCCTGCGGCAGACTGTCCACGTAAGACATTCCGATCTCGCTGAGCGGAATGGCCCGATCCCACTTGATGACGTCGTCCAACTGGTTACCGGAGATCAAAAAGCGATCGCCCGCTCGTCCGTCCTGGTATCGGTCAATCGTCAGTGACTCGCCCTGCATGAGATCGCCCCGCAGAACCTCCACGACCTTAAACGTCGTTGTTGCTCGCACTCCTTCGTCGAGATTGCCGACTTCACCCAACTGCCACTCGACCAGCAAAGACGTATCCGGCGAATCCATCCGCTCACGCAGCGTGAGCTGCTGACTACCCAGACAGAACGGACACCCCATGAGTCGTTGCGACGACGTCTGCACGAGCAACGTGAGGCAGCAGAGGAGGAGTATGCAAGCAGAGACCACACGCGTCATCCTCACAAATCGTCCATGGTCTGTCGTGTCGAACATCAATTGGTCTCCTCCTGAAACCACTGAGCCAGGACGCCAGGTCCCTCAATTGACAAAGAAGAACCGCTCTGCCTGTTTGACCGTCTTGGGGTCCTGCTCACGAAGCTCTGCGAGGTACTCCTCGGCTTTCCTGACGTGAGACGAGTCCGCACTCTCTTCTGGCTTGTTCTTCGATGCCACCAACATGTATCGGACGATGGCTCGCTTGATTGAGGGGATTTCATATCCCGGAGCGTCATACAGACCATACAAGCGGTCGATGATTGACCAGTCTTCCCAGCGTGCAAGGTCTGCGATGACCAGATCGGCTAATTCTGCGCGATCGAGGAGAATCCGCATCGATTCCCGCAGGCGTTCTTTGTCGATGCGTTGTCCATAGGTCCACATGAATCGCAGCGCCTGCATGGCGGCATACGTTTCGCTGAAGGGGACATCGCGATTCGCCAGCTTTTGCTCGTTGATGATGGCGAGCCCATCCTCCCCCGTCAGCAAGAGATAACCGCCCATCACGCCGTCGATGCCCAGGCGGAAGTCGTCGCTTTTGTGCAGAATTTTCTGCTCCATCAATTCGGCGTCTTCAGACGTGCCGCACAGTCCGAGAAGCAGGCCGTACAGACCCAGGCGGGTGGGGGCGACGTCGGGATCGGAAAGCCATTCGCGAACCTTCTCGCGGGGGAGTTGACCGGCCAGCGGGACGATGTCCTTGTAGGGAGCATTCGCAAACTCAGCATACGCATCATTCGAGATGAGTTCGTCCGGATATTCGAGAAACTGCACGAAGTAACTCAGTCGTACGAGAGCAGTCGCCTCCGGAGAGGGAGTCTGGCGAACATAGTTGAAGCCTGTCTCGGTGATCTCGATGGGGCTGCCCCACTCGAGTTCGGTCCCCTTCGTGCCGAGGAGCAGGAATAAATCACCCTCTTTACCGGCACGATAGCGAGGCAGCGTGATGCTGTCCCCCTTCTCCAGTCCGTTATCTCCGGCATTAATGACCTCGACCACTGTGTACTCGGTGGAGCCGATGTCGCCCGCTTCGCTGTCGCCCTGGGTCCCCTTTGCCCATTGCACGAGTGCACCGGCATCCGCCTGAGCGACTTGCTCTGAGAGCGTGAGGGAGGGAGCCGAGCAGAACGGGCAAGCTGGTGCGACCCTCGTCACGAAAACACTTATCGCAACAGTCACAATGAATGCGGCCATCACTGTCTGGATTCGCCGATGTTGGCGGACTGATGTCATGCCTGATTCCTCACTCATTTTTCTTATCCTCAAACATCGCGTCCAGGCTTCTCTGGCACAATTGTCAATTGCCGAGCAGAATGGAGTCTTCCAGGAGATAGAGCTGAAACAACTCGTCTCCATCCGCTTCCGGGTCGATGTTGAAAACTCCTTCAACGTCGAAAGCCCGGCCTTCAATGTAGTCTGCGGTGACCCCGTCTCGCATATAGACCTGAATGTGGTCGTAAATCTTGGCACCCGGCCCAAAACAACACTCCTGATTATCGCGGACGAGAACGAACGTCCTCAAACCTGTCGAAAGAAACGTGGGGTACATGAATCCTCGGATGCGAATTCGCCGGCCTTCCAGTCCAGCTAACCAATCGGGGAAATACTCGTCCGGGTTGATCGGGACCGGTTCCATATTGAGGATGTCGAGCAGATTGATGTCATCGTAGGAGACCCGGATCGCGTCTGCGTCACCTTCTGCTGTGAACGACTTCTCAGGGATGAGCAGTTTGATCTCCCGCTGCTCGACTGGTTCATCTGCCAGAGCGAGAAGATTGGGGTCTCCCGCCGGGAGGTCATTCGGTGGACCACTCTCTGCGTCACTCGCCAACTCAGGCGTGATTGGTTCGTTCTCTGAGGGAAATGTTCCATTCTCTGTGAGATCGCTGGCTGCAATGCCGCCCTCGCTTGAGTTGTCGGATTTTCGTTGCGGGTCACCTTTCCAGTTATCGGTTACTGGCGGAAGTTCTGGCGTGGCAATCGATGGCGATTCGTTTCTCTCTGCGATGGCATCGACACTCGACTGCTGATCGACGACCTCAGCGGCCTCAGCTGAGCCGTCTCCGACTGTGTTATCACCACTGCGATCAGACTGTTCGAGACTCTGATAGGTCTGATACTCATCACCGGCGTTGTCCGTGCAACCCATCAATGTCAGACACATCAGGCAGCCCAGAGACAGGCACAGCTTGAACACCAGGCGATCCTTCAGAGATGGCATTCGACATTCTCCCTCATCGAGTCCGGGGTCGCTTCGACATGTGGCCATTCAGAATGAGGTCTGTGCTTCTGAGAAGTGGTCCGCTTCGAAGACAAACAATGCTTCCAGGTTCCCGCCCTGATAGTTGGGATTGATCTTGAGTTTGCCGGCAACGGCGACCCGGTGAGGACTGTATTCGATTCCCTCGGGAATCAGCACGTTAATCATATCCTGCAAGTCGGGCTGTCCACCAAAGCAGCACTGTCCGCTGTCCTTGAGCATCAGGAATTCGGTGATGTCAAACTGCTGTTGGGTCGGGTACATGAACCCCTTCAAGAAAATCGGCTTGCCCATCAAGGCCATCACATCGGGGTGCACATCCTGAATTCCCTCTTCGGTGACAAATCCCTTTTGAGAGATGTCTCGCGAAAAACTGACTCGTTCGTAACCTTCCGGGACTTCATGCTCGTAAAGATAAAACTGACGGGCGGACCCACCGATGGCAGAGGTGCTACAAAGCAGCAAGCCGATGATGGCGAATTTCATGCCGGCGAAGGCACCCTTCGAACGACCGATCTTCCAACAGGCGACCAGGCTGACAACGGTGCCAATCACGGCCAGAATAATGCCAAACAAGCCGAAGTACGCCAGCAATGCACACAGGCCCAACACGGCGCTGACCGGGGCGACCACAGGCATTGGCACATAGTCAAACTGTCCGTAGGTCGGATCGTGTGTGATTTGGATGTCAGCGGGGATCGGTGCAGGATCAGACTCAGAGGATTTCACGTCGTCGAGGGCGTCCATGATTTGTGACATCGCAGGCATGCCTCCCTTGGAAGATAGAACGATTGAGAGCCTCATCGCACTTCGCAACGAAGCCGTCTCCAGAGATACGAAATCCTGCCCGCAGGCAGGGCGCAAAATGACACGGAAATTATACTCGATCCCCCGCTCGAGCATACAACTCCGTCTCCCTCAAATCAGCGAGATTGAGGAAGTTCGTCATCCCAAACGATTACAAGGTTTAGGGAATCAGGAGACGGCTGATGGGTCGGATTACGCCGATTTCGCCAGTCTGTGGACGCTACGAGACCGGTGCCCTACTGTGTCCCCACTCTCAGAATCACCAATCAGGATCGGCCCATGCAAGCCTGCGTACTCACTGCCAATGGCCCTCAATTCGAAGCAGATTACCCCACCCCACCTTGTGGCGAGGGGGAGGTCCCGGTCCGTGTGATCACTGCCGGGATCTGCGAGACAGACCTGCAATTGATTCAAGGATACATGGGGTTTCAAGGTGTGCTGGGGCACGAGTTCGTCGGAGTGGCCGAGGATGGCCCGTTTGAAGGTCAGCGCGTCGTCGGAGAGATCAATTGCTCCTGTCGCGATTGTGAATGGTGCAACGCCGATCTGGCGAACCACTGCCCACACCGCAGCGTCCTCGGCATCCTCGATCATGACGGTGCCTTCGCTCAGACCGTGAACGTCCCCCAGGAGAACCTGCATCTTGTACCCGACAACGTCTCGGATGATGAAGCGGTCTTCACCGAGCCACTGGCAGCTGCGTTTCAAATCCCGACGCAACTCGACCTCGACAGTTTCGACTCTGCCGTGGTGCTTGGTGACGGACGACTGGGAAATCTGTGTGCTCAGGTCATCTCCCAAGCCGGTTGCGATGTCACAGTCATCGGCAAACACGAGGAGAAGCTGAGCATCATCGATGAACTGGGCATCGCGACGGCACTGTTGTCCGATGTCGTGCTCGAACGGACGGCTGACCTCGTTGTCGACTGCACCGGCTCTCCGACCGGTTTGACAACGGCGTGTCAACTCCTCCGTCCGCGAGGCACGATCGTGCTCAAGACGACGATTGCAGGCGATTCCGGTCCTTCGCTCGCGCCTGTCGTCATCGACGAGATGACTCTGATCGGCTCACGCTGCGGTCCATTCGATACGGCACTCCAAGCGCTGGAGAGCAATGCGATTCACGTCACCCCGTTAATCTCGACGCGGTTCCGGCTCCGGGAAGTCGAGAAGGCACTGACTGCCGCACGAACCTCTCCCAACCTCAAAGTCCTGTTGGACATTTCGTCTGGGTAAGTATCCAAGGCGTTAGAACGCACTGAGTGGAACGTCAAAGCTTGATTTTCGGGTGGCGGGGTCAGGAGCGCAGCGGATGGCCCCGATGTGTGCACGCGGAATGTCAGGGCCATCCCGTTGGTCTGGCCCTGCCACACAACCCGAATTCTTAGCAGTGACGCACCACTGATGACGAAATTACTCCAGCGATTCGCTGAGGATCTGATCGGTCTGTTCCTGACGGTAGGCCTTGAGTTTTTCACGTAGTTCGGGTCGTTTGCCGGCAAGAATACTCACCGACAGCAGCGCGGCGTTCACCGCTCCGGCTTTGCCAATGGCCAGTGTGCCTACCGGAATTCCGCGCGGCATCTGTACCGTCGCCAACAGGGAATCCAAACCGTCGAGGGACCACGCCTGCATGGGCACTCCCAACACAGGCAACACGGTATGAGCCGCCATCACCCCCGCCAAGTGAGCCGCTCCGCCTGCGGCCGCGACGATCACTTCGATGCCCCGTTCCTCGGCCGTGCTCGCAAATTCGGTCGCTTGATGGGGTGTGCGATGTGCGGAGAGCACACGGCAGTCGGACGTGATCCCGAACTTCTCCAGCATGTCGCGGCAATGAGACATCGTGCCCCAGTCCGACTTGCTCCCCATGACAATCCCGACCAGTGGCTGCGTCCCCTCACTCACGGCTGACTCCTTGTTCATTCTTTTTCATGTTTAATCGTCGCGATTCGGGAGTCTACCGAACCTCCGCCAGATTTTCATTGCTCGTGGTTTCAAAGTTGGGGAAGTGTCGGCGATGACGCTTGAGAGACTTTGAAAGAGTCCTCCAGACACGCTTCGCCAGTCAGAGCCGCGTTCGTTGAATCTGCCGCTGAAAAATCCCCCACCATTTGACGGAGGCACCCCTGTTCGTGATTTCTTCTAAGATCGGGTGGTCGATTATCGACTTGGTATGTCAGAAAAACAGGGTTTCATTGAAATACCCAACGAATCCTCGGCGGCCTCTCATTACTCGTCGTGGCCAAAGCTGTTTCAGCTGAGTGAACAGACAACCCGGGTCAGAGAGAGACTTCGTGAGACAAAACTTCCCGTGTTCGTGCTCAACGGACATTTGATGGCGAGTTGAGATTGATCGTGGAAGGTTGAAGACCCGATAACCATTGAAAGCAGAGTCGTGAGACCATTTTCATGGTCTCTGTGCAGGAGCTTGTTCGAGGAATGACCTCTGCCTGCGGAAAGGTCCTCCTGCATGACACCTGAAGAACAACTTCCGAGTTGCTCCAGTGGTTTGAAAACCTGCTCATTACAGGTCCATGACAGCTTCGATGTCCTCATCCAATTGAGGGGGTTTCGAGATCAGCGAGATGCTGACGAAGAGTGTGAGCGACAGTAGAAGTGACAGGGCACCCACGTCGAAGCCCCACGGCAACTGCACCTGGAAGAACTTCAGGCCAAAGTTCACTGACAGGCTTGTGATAATGGCGACGTTGGCCGCGAGCGGAGTCGCGCGTTTCCAGTTGAAGCCGATCGCCACAGTCGGCACGAGCGCCGCTGCAAACGTCCCCCAGCCAAAGGCTCCCAACAGAGCGACCATGCGTTCGCCCGCGTAGAGGCTGAACAGCGAGGCGAGCACAGCAATCAGCACGGTCGCTGTCCGTGCCCAGAAGAGTTCGTTGCCCAGTGATTGCCCTCGAATGGCACGCGGGATGTCGTGAACGACGGCTGCCGCTCCGATGTTCAGAAAGCTGTCTGCTGTCGACATAATGGCCGCCAGCAGCCCGGCGAAGACGAGGCCGGCTAATACCGGATTCGTGTAGCTCTGCAGAAACTGGGGCGCCGCCGAATCGGCATTCACGAGGTCGGGGTGATTGCCCTGGAGCACCAACGCCCTCATTGCCAGACCAATGCTGATCCACAACAAGGCGGTGAACGAGTAGCCGATGATCGAGAGCGGCAGCATGTGTCGGATGTCGGACACTTTTTTGGTCATCATCATTTTGGTGACCACGTGCGGCTGCCCGGCACCACCCAACGCAAAGACAAAGTACCACGACAACGAACCAATGATCCCAATCGTGCCCCAGGGGCTGATCGACGCCGGATCGTCCTGCACGAGTGTCTCAGACATCCCGCGAAATCCTCCGTCGACCGCCGACATGGCTGCCCAGCACACGAGCACCGCCGCCACGACCATCATGATGCCCTGAACCACGTCCGTGTACACACCGGCGATGATGCCTCCAGTCACACAGTAGAAGACTAACACCGCACAGGAGACGGCGACGCAGACTTCAAGGGGTATGCCAGACTCAGAGACGTAGGTACCTAGAATGTCGTCGAGCAGATTCTTCAGGACGGTCGCCATCGCACGGATCTGTGCTGCCAGATAACCGATGACTCCCAGCAGGATCGCCACCGCCGCCCAGAACGCGGTGCTGCGACTGCCATATCTCGCACCGACCGCATCCGGCAGAGAGATGGAGTCGCGAAGTTCGGCGAACAGGCGGATGCGAGTTGCGATGAGATGGAACGACAGCGCAAACCCGACAGTCGTGCAGACCACCATCCAAATCGAACTCATCCCCATGCGATAGACGAGACCGGGGCCGCCGACGAATCCGAAGCCGCTCATCGTGCTGGAGAAGACCGCGACACTCGTCACGAGAATCCCCAGACTGCGGCCCGCCATGAAAAAGTCATGGGAGTTTTTCGTTCGTCGCATGGCCCACAGCCCCACCCCGATGCACATCAGCATGTACAGGGCAACGCTGCCGAGGATGATCTGCGAACGATAGGCTTCCATAAGTGGGGCGTCTGTCTCCTGGACCGGCTAGGCTCGGTCCGCTGCTGTCTCGGGGGATGTTGATGTTTGCTTGCGATTGGCAGCGACGAGTTCTTCGAATCGGGACATGGCAACCGGCGGGATGATCCAGCGTTGGAATCCGATCATGTACGCCAATACAAACACCAACGGCGCAGACCAGATTCCGAACAGCATCCATGTTGTCGCGGCAGGAAACCAACCAATGAAAGCCACCTGTTCGCTACGAACAGCGGCGCGGTCGGCGAGCACCATCATTGTCATCGCGCCCGCATAGAGCAGCGTCCCCACAGCGAATAGCAGGAGGAGCACCCCACGTCCCTGAGATGTCGTGCGTGTGATTCCCAAGGTCATGCAGGTCACAAAGAACCCGACCTGCGTCAGGCCAAACAGCCAACCAAGCATGAGAATTCGATCTGATGGAGGAGTCGGACTCCCCTGCAACATGGCGACGGAGTCTCCATGCGGTACGCCATGTCCTCCTGCAGGCTCGGGAGTCGTGAGAGCTAACCCCACGACGCAGCACATCAATAGTAACCAGAACAGGAGCAGACGTTCAGCGCTCATGCAACTTCTCTGTTCGGGATTGGACGGGAAGGGAGAGCACCATTTCAGACGGACGACGTTCATTCGTCAACCCGCAGCCCTCTTGGCAACGTGTCGCTTCTGGAGAAAGGTGGCGACGACCGATCGACGGATTACTGTTCACCAATCTCGCGGGAATCGCTCTGGGTCAAGCTGACACATGTGCGAATCGACGGAGTTTTGGGAGAGTCGAACCGGATTTTGGGGAAGATTTGCTCAATCAGAGTGTTTAAGATGCGGACAGTCAGGGGTAGCCGTCAACGGGAAACGGTTGCATTGACGTGTCACAGCAGCCGACGAAAAAGGGGAGGCAACATGCGGGGACGAGCAACGCAGCGGATCAGGATGTGGACGATGATCTTGAGTCTGGCGGCGATCGGACTCGTCACAATAGATGCTCGGGCAGCGGACGATGTCCCCATTCTGGCCCTCGATGCCCAAGGGCATACGGCGGTGGTGAACAAGGTGTTGTTCACACCGGACGGCAAGGAAGTCATCACCGTCGCCGATGACAAGACGATTCGCTTCTGGGACGTGGTCAGTGGCCAGCCTTTGCGTGTGCTTCGCCCGCCGATCGGCACCGGCTCCGAGGGCATGATCTACTGCGTCGCCATTTCACCCGATGGACAAACACTTGCCGTGGGCGGCTTCGGCTTTCGGGGCGGAGATCACTGGATCTACTTGATTTCTCCCCAGAAGGAGCAAGTCAAACGTGTGCTCAAGGGTCACACGAATGTCGTTCACGACCTGGAGTTCTCCCGGGATGGTAGCAAGCTGATCTCAGGCTCCGGCGACAACACGGCCCGTGTCTGGAATGTGAGCACGGGTGAGACGATCCAGGTCCTCGAAGGCCATGAACTCGACATCTATGGAGTCGTGTTCGCTCCCGAGGGGAGCCGCTGTGCCACTTCCTCGTATGACCACACCGCGAGGATCTGGTCGGTCAACACCGGGAATCAGCTTGCCATGCTGCAGGGCCATGAGGCCGAAATCCGCTGCATCGACTGGTCTCCCGACGGCACGCAACTCGCAACGGGCAGCAAGGACCAAACGGTTCGCACCTGGACCCCGACCGGTCGGATGATGAAAACACTTGACAACCTCGGCGAACACTCGATCTCCTCGATCCGCTTCACCGCTGACGGCAGGAGTCTGCTGTATGTCCACGGATTCGGTCGCACGAAGGACATCACCGGTCTCATTGATCTCAAGACTGGCGAGCAGACCGTGCAGTTCAAGGGTCACAACAACACCATCATGGATGGTCGTATCTCGCCAGACGGGCAATTGGCGGCCACCGTCGGCGGGAATGACGAAGAGACATTCCTGTGGAGACTGGAGGACGGACAGGAAGTCCATAAGTTCGTCGGTCAGGGACGCGTGCCGTGGGCTGCCGCCTGGAGCGCCGACGGAACGACCATCGCCTGGGGACACAGCAGCTCGGGCAGCTCTCTGGAGGCTAACAAACCCCTCGAATATACGTTTGACCTCACTCTCCTGGAGCACGGCGATCCCGTGACAGAGAGCACAGTTGGCAACTTCCAGCGTGCCAGCTTCGAACGGGGACCGCTCAAGCTCGAATCCTCCGGCAAGTCCTCAGTCGATGTGAAGCAGGGAGGCCAAACGGTCACAGTGCTCGAACCAGTGAGCGACTACGACAAGGCGTATGATCGAATCCGCTGTTTCACGCTCCTTCCGGGAAACCGTGCAGTTGTCGGTTCAGGGTTCGCGCTGTGGATTTATGACACGAACAGCGGTGAGCGGCTGCGTCGGCTTGACGGGCACAGTGGTGCCATTTGGGCGATGAGCCTCTCACCGGATGGCCGGTATTTGCTCTCCGCATCGGGCGACATGACGCTCCGGGTCTGGGACGTCAATGCCCCCGGAGACGACCCGATCGAGCCACTCCTCAGTCTGTTTTTTGCCGACAAAGAATGGATTGCGTGGACGCCTCAGGGGTACTACGCGGCATCGCCTGGTGGCGAACGTCTGATGGGGTGGCATAAGAACAATGGACGTGAGCAACTCGCGTCGTTCTTTCCGTCATCACAGTTTCACAAGCAATTCTATCGACCGGATGTGATCAAACTTCTGTTGCAAACAGGGAGCGTGCAACGTGCGCTGGAGGCCGCAGGGTCCAGTGGACCGATCAAAACGGTCGCTCAAAACCTCCCTCCCGAAGTGGAGATAGTCTCGCCCAGCGAGGCCAACACACAGTCACCCTCGGACGAAATCACCATTCGGGTCAGTGCGACTCAGACCGGCTCCAACCCCATTACGTCACTCCAAATTCTGCTCGATGGACGACCTCTGAATGGGAAGGATGGCATTCAGAACTTCGATGGATCGTCCAGAACTGTGACCCATCGTTTCCATGTGCCCCTGGTTCCCGGGGTTCAGCACAGCATCGTTGCTCGTGCCGACAGTGCCGTCAACTATGCTCTTTCGAAAGAAGTCATCGTCTCCTATCAATCGCCGAGTTCCGAACTGCGTCGTCCCTCGCTGTACGTGCTGGCCATCGGAGTGGCAGACTATGACGATGAGTCGCTCAAGCTCGACTTCGCTGATGATGATGCCCGCAATCTCGCGAAGACATTGCAGGAGCGATCGTTCGACCTGTTTCATACCATTGACACGCGTCTCGTTGTCGACAAGGACGCCACACAAAAGGGCATCCTCGGCGGATTGGTCTGGCTCAAGCAACAGATGACCCAGCACGACATCGGCGTGCTGTTCTACTCCGGGCACGGGGCCAAGGACGAGACGGGGAACTTTTACCTGTTGCCGTCCGACGTCGATACTAACCAGCCGCTGCTGTTGTCGGCTGTCTCCGATGCTCAGGTGAAGGGCATCCTGCAAGGCATCCCCGGTCGACTGATGGTCATGCTCGATGCGTGCCATGCCGGTGTACTGGGTGGCGACCGCCGGAAGAACTCCTCATCGCTGGTCGATGACCTCGTCCGTGAACTTTCCAACGATGACTACGGCGTCGTGGTGATGGCCTCTTCGATGGGGCGTGAGTTCTCACTGGAGAGTCCCGACAACAAGAGCGGCATGTTTACTCTCGCCCTCTGCGAAGGCCTCGCCGGCGAAGCCGATCACAATGACGATCTGCAGGTGTACTTCAATGAATTGGACCTCTACGTCAGCGATCGTGTCAAGGAGTTGACAGGTGGCAAACAACACCCCGTCACCGCCAAACCGGCCACGATCCGTCCATTCCCGTTGTCGACGCGAAAGTGACCCGGCGAGCGGGGGACGTCAGTCCAATCACGTTCGGCGCTTGGTTTGTTGGTGGGGGCGGGGTTGGTGTGGTCGAAGGGACGTGGGGGAGGGAGTGGGGTGACGTGCGGAGCGAGGGGGTGAGGAGGTCGAGCCGTGCGCAGCGTTCAGCGCCGCCGGGG
>JAJDEJ010000279.1 GCA_029259815.1 Planctomycetaceae bacterium
ATCAGCGGACGTTGGCAACAGAAGTGTCGAACGACCCATGGTTTGCTCAACGTCATCCTCGCCGGACGACGGCCTCGCGAGGGAATCAAGCTCGTTCGTCGGATCTGCCTGTGCGACCGCCTGACTGCGTGTCTGCTTGACGGATTTTCTTCGCGGCTTCACGGTTGTCGAAGATGTAGTAGACCGGCTCGGCGTAGCGGCTTTTTTGATAGGTTTCTTCACTGACGAGACCTCGTGAGGCACTTTGACGGTTGCCTCCGTAGATGGCAGAGTGAGCGGTCCGGGAGCGACGTTGAGACCGCGTCGACCCCACACGCGCGAAACCGGCTCGCTCGAAAAACGGGTTGATATGCCCCATCTGGGCGAGTGTTTCAATCCAGGGGAACGGGCACAGCTCACACGACCTCCGCACAAACTTTGCAGCCACCCCTGCACCACGATACGTCGGATGCACGACGACTCGTGAGAGCATGACGAGTTGCCGATTCATGGTCCGAATCGACGTCCGCTCCCAGCGGCCCGATCGGTCGAAGAACCGGTTGCGGAGCGTGAGCGAGATTGGCGGCGACACAAACACACACACACCAATCGGCTCATCGTGATGCCACAACAAAGTCAGGAACTTGGTGAAGCCGACGGAGTGGCTGCGATAATGCCACCGAGCGAAGTGCGGCCAGTCGGACTTGGTCGCTTCGCTGATCCAGAGATCGGAGGCGAGGGACATTCTTTTTTTTTGAGCGGGTCGGACGATAGATCGTTTCGAACGACGTTGATTTCCCCGTCCAATCGACACTGCACATGCAGATTTGCGTGCAGATCCTCGGCGACGTCTTCGTGAGTCGTTGCCAGCAGAAATCCAGTGCCGGTGCGGTCAGCCAATCGACGGATGTTGCAGGCGACGACGCGGGCCAGCGTACGATCCAGCGTTGCCGTGAATTCGTCTGCCACAAGCCACTTTGGACGTTGTGAAAGACCGAGAGCGAGGCGAAAGCGGTATCGTTGCCCGTCCGATAGTTCTGCGGGAGTCCGCAGCATGAGGTGTGCCTCGCCCAGTCCGCAGGCGGAAAGCAGTTGCATGCTCTCGTCGACTGGGAGGGGGAGACTGTCGATCAGGATACGGTCGCCCAGTTCGAGATCGTCGATGTTGAGGACCGAGTTGAGCGTCTCAGTTGCTGAGCAGAGCCAATTACTCGCGGCACGCATCAGGGACGATTTGCCCGAGCCGCTGGCACCGGTGAACAGCACCACATCGCCCAGTTCGATCGGAAGTTCGAAGTCCTCAGCGATGACATGTTTGCCCTTCTCAAACCCAATGCCAAAGTGGTCCATGACCATCGAGGCTTGCGTCGAGTTCTGCTTGGGCAGGAAATCGTGGGAGACGGTGAGAAGCATTTTTGAGTTGACCAGTTGATGAGTTGACCAGTTGACCAGTTGATGAGTTGATGAGCAGGACGGTTCAAGAGTTGAGGAGTTCATCAACTGATCAACTCATCAACTCATCAACTAGCCCGGCATGCGGACGTGGAGGGACACACTCGACTCCTTGGCGAGCAGTTTGTCGCACCATTTTCGGACGTCGTCCCAGCGATCGGCAGGGACTTCGAAAGTGACTTGCACGTTGTCGTTGGCCGAGTCTGTTTCGTCGATTTGTGACCATCCTTCAGCACTCTGCTGGTTGGGTGCGAGCATCAGGTCTTGGAGTTGTTGTTCGTCGAATCCGGTCAGCGTGGGGTCGAAGTCGGGGAGGTCGTGCAGGTCTTCCAGGACGTTCAACAATTTGTCAGCATCCCAGTCACTGGCAACAGAGGCGTTGTTCAGCGTAACGTTGAGAGCCTTCTCGCGTTCGATGGTGAGGTCAACAACAACACAATCGACGTTTGAGTGCCCCTGATGTTTGAGTACTTCCAGTCGCTGATGACCTCCGACCACGTGTCCGGTACGTCTGTTCCAGACGATCGGTTGCACGAGGTCGAACTCATCGAGCGATCGCTTGAGCTTCTCGAACGCGATGTCGCCGGGCTGGAGGGCGATGCGGGGGTTGTAGGGGGCGGGAAGCAGATCGGTCATGGGTAGTCGTTGGAGTTGCATCATGAGTGATCATGTCGAGGAATGAGAGCAGGGTTGACTATCGGTCAACTTCGTCGTCGGACAGGTCGAGGAAGACGGGCGATTGGCGGAACTGGCCGCGAAGGTCGTCCTTGATGCGCCGCAAACAGCGGGTGACGTGCCCTTTCGGATGGCCGAAGACGTTGCCGATGCGGTCAAGAGGCCAGCCGGCGTTTTCACGGAGGGCCAGCATGGCGAGGTACTTCCATTTGCGGGCATCATCGCCGGCATAGTGGTCGTGAACGGTCTGCCAGAAGTCGTCGGCTCCTGTGCGAGGGAGGACGATTTTGACACCGCTGGGCTTGGCAACTGACATATAAGCATCCTTGCTGGGGCAATAGAGACGTGCCTCATCCAATGGGGCACGCGTTGCGCGAATGCTGACTCTGGTAACGGAATTGAAGCAAGGGGAGTTTGCTCGCCGTGCTCTGTGTCGTCTCCTATGATTGATCAATGCGGCCACAGCGGAGGGCGCAGCCTTGGGACCGTCCGCGCTATTGGACAAACGATGGTTGCCAACAAGACTCAACAAACCGACACCCACGAGAGCTTGCCAAACCGTCGGCGGCGGTGGGTGCTGCGTTGCGTTGCGGTTGCGATTGGTCTGGCGCCGTTCGTGTTGTTCGAAGTGGTCTGCGTGGCCATGGGCTGGGGGAGGCCCGATCTCTCAGTTGATCCGTTCGTGGGATTTCATGCGGTCAATCCGCTGTTCGTCCTGAATGTACAGGGAGATCGTTACGAGATTCCGATGTCACGACAGGACTACTTCCGCCCCGAGTCATTCGCGGCCGACAAACCGGCTGATGAGTATCGAGTGTTCTGCCTCGGGGGGTCGACGGTGCAGGGCCGTCCGTTTGCGATCGAGACGTCGTTCACAAGTTGGCTGGAGCTCAGCCTGCAGGTGGCTGAGCCGCATCGGTCATGGGAGGTCATCAACTGTGGAGGTGTTTCGTATGCCACCTATCGACTGATCCCCATTCTGCAGGAGGTGTTGGAGCATCAGCCCGATCTGATCATTCTGTACACAGGTCACAATGAGTTTTTGGAAGATCGCACATTCGATCACATCAAGAGCCGTCACGAATGGGTGAATCACGCCATTGCTGCGGCATCGAACTTCCGGTCATTTCATGTGTTGCGCAACGGCTGGATGTGGGTCTCGAATCGCGGTTCATCTGAGCCTTTCAACGAGCGACCTCTGCTGCCGACGGAGGTCGATGCGTCTCTCGATCAACGTGGCGGACTGGAGGCGTATCATCGTGATGAGGGATGGCGAGAAAACATCATCGAGCAGTATCAGTTCAATCTGCGCCGAATGATCGAACTAACACAGACGGCTGGCGTGCCGATGATTCTCATCAACCCGGTGAGTAACCTGCGAGACTGTCCACCGTTCAAAGCGGAATACCGCAACGATTTGTCAACCGAGGAACTCAGGCAGTGGGAGTCACTCTGCAGCCGAGCACGGGAGCAACTCAAGCAGGCGGTGCCCGACATTGGCGAGGCGACCCGACTGTGGGAACAGGCATGTGAGCTCGATCCGCAGCATGCTGGTGGTCTCTACGATCTGGCTCACTGCTATGATCGTGGCGGGCGAGTGGATGACGCCAAGACCGCGTTCCTTAGCGCCAGGGAGCAGGATATTTGTCCGCTGCGGATTCTTCAGCCAATGAATGACGCTGTGCGTGAACTCTCCACAGAGATGGACATCCCGTTGGTTGATGCACAGGAGTTGTTCGAGAGAGAAACTCCCGATGGGATTGTGGACGGACTCTGGCTGTTGGACCATGTGCATCCATCCATTCGTGGACATCAATTGCTCGCCGATGCTCTGGCCGCCCTGCTCGTCTCACTTGACAAGGTTCATCCCCAGGATGAGTGGATACAGGACAGACAACGAGCCTATCAGGAACATGCGGATTCGTTGGGTGATCCGTACTACGTGAAAGGCATGGAGCGGCTTGCCGTCCTCAACAAATGGGCGCGAGGACGAACTGGCGAGGTTCGCCTTCGTCCGGATGAGTCTTTGTCGGCACCCTCAAACCTCGGAGGCACTTCCCCCTAAAAGCGGTTTCAAAACCACTGTTTTCAAGGGTGGCAGGGTCAGAAGCGAAGCGAATGGCCCTGCAATCGCCGGAGCGGGCCTTTCCGTTGGTCAGACCCGGACACCCCTGTGATGCGTTTTGAAACTGCCTCAACTGATTCGCGGTCATCGCAGCACATGCCTATGATCTGGGAGAAAGGCGATGAGTTGAGGCGAGTCAACCGCATTGAACTGATGGTACTCTTTGATGACAGACGTTCCCGCACGTTACCGTAAACAAGTGCTTTTCGACGGCATCGGCGAAGAGGGGCAGCGGAAGATCTGCGCCGGTCGAGCACTCGTCGTGGGGTGCGGAGCATTAGGGTCGGTGATCGCGGATCAGCTGGTCCGTGCAGGCGTCGGGATGGTGCGGATCGTGGATCGGGACTTTGTGGACATCACCAACCTGCAGCGACAGGTCCTGTATGATGAGCGGGACGTCGAGTCGCAACTTCCCAAGGCAGTCGCTGCTGCGAACAAACTGCGGCACATCAACAGCACAATCACCGTCGAATCGATTGTGGCGGATGTGAATCACACGAACATCCGTGAGTTCGCTGAAGGCATTGATGTCATCGTGGATGGGACGGACAACTTCGAGGTGCGGTTTCTCATTAACGATATCGCCCTCGAAACGGGGACGCCCTGGGTTAACGGCGGATGCGTGGGGACGCATGGTCAGGTGATGGCGATCGTGCCGGGTCAGACGGCTTGTCTGCGGTGCCTCATTGAAGACGTCCCCGATCCGGGCACCACAGACACATGCGACACGGCGGGAGTCATCGGACCGGCGGTCAACATCGTGGCGTCTCTGCAAGTCGTCGAAGCCCTGAAGGTGCTGTCCGGACAACATGAGCTGATCGAGCCGGTGTTGACGATCCTCGATGTCTGGGACGGCAGTTACCGACGCCTGAAGATGGAGGGGCTCTCCGAGCGCACGCAGTGCCCGGCGTGTGTCGGCGGCGAGAGATTGTGGCTTCGCGGTGAACGGGGGTCACGCACGACTATCCTCTGCGGTCGCAATGCGGTGCAACTCTCGCCCAGCGAACCGGGGGAACTGGCGCTCGGTGATCTGGCCGACCGGCTCGAAGAGAGCGGCAACGTGACGCAGAACGCATTCCTGCTACGTCTGCGTGTGAGCGAACCCGAGCGTGAGATCACCGTGTTCAAGGACGGTCGTGCCATCATCACCGGCACTGAAGACCTCGCCGAAGCACGCGGGTTGTATGCTCGGTACATTGGTCATTGATCACGTCATCGATAGACCCACGGGGCGTAGCCCGTGGGCTTCTCAACCCTCAACCCTCAACCCTCAACCCTCAACCCCGTGTCTCACTTCTCACTCGAACTGCCGACGATCCAGAACTGGAACTGCCACTCGTGCAGCGAGTGTTGTAAGCAACATGGCATCTTTGTGTCGGAGGATGACAAGGCTCGCATCGAACAGCAGGAGTGGACGGCTGAGGACGGCGTTCCGGAGGGACAGCCGATCTTCGTGAAGGAGGGTGGTCTGCTGGGGAAATCGTGGTATCGCCTTGCTCATCAGCCAGACGGGTCGTGTGTGTTTCTCGATCAGACGGGGCTTTGCCGAGTGCATGCCAAGTACGGTGAGCCGGCAAAGCCGCTGGCGTGTCGTATCTACCCTTATGCGTTTCACCCGGCGGGGAGCAAGGTCGCGGTGAGTGTGAGGTTCAGTTGTCCGTCCGTCGTGCAGAATCTTGGGCAGCCGGTCACAGACAACCGCAAGGAGATTCGCGGGTATGCCAATCAGGTGGTGCCCGCGAATGTGCGCGATGCGGAGCCACCCGAGTTGACACCGGGCACTCGTCTCGACTGGTCCGACTTGATGCCAGCGGTTGAAGTGCTTGACAGCCTGCTCGCCGCTGACGATGTTCCCGTACTGATCAAACTGTTGCGTGTGTTGTACTGGGTGGGGCTCATCGATCAGTCGAAGTTTGACAAACTCTCCGGCGACCGACTGGCGGAGTTCTGGAACATCATCGCTCAAGCGTCGACTGAAGCGTTTGGTCCCGAGACACCATTGAGTGAGATTGCGCAGCCGTCACGCATTGGACGGTCCCAGTTTCGCTTGCTGGCCGGTCAGTATGCCCGGAAGGACACCTACGCGGACGACCGATCGCTGCGGGGGCGTTGGCGATTGTTGCAGATGGCGCTCACACTCACGCGAGGTCGTGGTACGGTCCCCGCTGTGCAGGATTGCTTTCGCGAGGTGCCCTTCGACAAACTCGAACAACCATTCGGCAATCTTCCTGCTGAGGCCGAAGAGATGTTCACACGTTACTTCCGAGTCAAGGTGCAGGGCATGCACTTCTTCGGTCGTCCGTACTACGGCGTCCCGTTCGTGGAGGGCGTGCACAGTCTCGTGCTGGTGTACCCGGTGGTGCTCTGGATCGCCCGCTGGCTCGCCGCGAGCGACGACCGCACGTCACTCTCGAAGGACGACATCGTCAAGGCAATCACGATCGCCGACCACAATCATGGCTACTCACCTGCATTCGGCACGTGGGGGTTTCGACGACGTGTGAGGAATCTCGCGCAGTTGGGGGACATTGCCAAGCTGTGTGCGTGGTATGGGCGGTGAGAGATCGACGTTGTGTCAGCCCTCCGATTCTCAAGGACGCCAGCTAAAATAGAACTCTCATTCAGCCCGATCTTCAACTAGCTCGAGTGCTCGGTCAATCTCCTGGCTCAGATGCCAGACATTGACTCGCGTGAGCACCTCGATCATCTCCTTTTCAGTGATGCCCTCGGCGAGCGGCCAAGATCCACCAGCCGCTTCAATTCGTTTTTGCTGATAGGCCTCGATTCGCTGCGTGTCCTCAGCGGTCGCCTCGTCGCGCGGTTTACCCATGATCTCTTCAAGTCCTTCTGGCGGTTCGCCGCTGTTATAGGTAACAATGCCTTCATGGTCGATGATGACATGCGTGGGGAAGCCATGAACCCCATAGTAGTTCGCCGTCACGGAGTTTTCGATCATTGTGCCCTCGTCTATCCCTGCAAGAAACTGCCAGTCCTCCTTGTTCGCATATTGTTGAATCCGGTCGGCCAGACTGACAGGGTCGTTCCCGGCAGTGTGGATGCTGAGGAAGGTGACCGGTTGATTAGCATACTTCGCCTGGAGTTGTTTCAGTGCAGGAATGCTACTGCGACAGGCACCGCACCACAGGCCCCAGAAATCAATCACAACGACGCGCCCACGTAAGTCTTCCAGCGAGTGTGATTGTCCATCCAGCCATCGTGATACTGACAGTGAAGGGGCCGCTTCTCCGGCTTTGACCACGGGTTGTGGCTCCAGTGCCCCGATGGTCTGCTCGGCGTCCAGGTCGTACATGGCTTGGCTGGCAGGAAATCGGAGAACAAAGAAATCGCCGTCATGCACGAATTCACATTCAACTGACGTGCAGGTCCATGTCTGTCGCTCGTAGACGACATTGCTGACTGTGCGTTTGCCGGCCCGTACCTCGGCCCATTCCTCAGTGGTAAGTTGGGGTGCCTGTGGGTCGACGTTGAATTGCTCCTCGACGGTCACTGTTGGGTAGAATCCACCGTTGGTCAATTCACGAACTTCCTTCGTGGCGGAGATGCGTTGTGGCTCCTGTTGAGTGATTGCATCCAATGTTGCTTCAGGCCACTGTTGCCACATGTGGAGGAGTACAGGGATGGCCCCCTGTTGAAGGTCCAGCCATGCGAGATAGTAGTGTCGCGTCTCATGCTGTTCGTTTTTTCCTTCGTTCGTGGCGATTGTGTAGTGTTGTCCCGTGGGGAGGGAGGCGTCCACAATCGTCAACAACCGTCCGTCCTGCTCCTCCTCGCCGACCACCCTGTAGTGCTCGATCGGGTGCCCCATAAATGTGTCGATTGGATGCCGGTGATCCCAGCGAGGTTTAAGCGATTGTGTCAGCGGCGGCAGGCGCAGCGATGCGGTCTCGCTGACCTGCTTCGCCGTGATCATGGCATAGGTCTCTGAATCCGGACGCGATTGCCCAGGCCAGATGCGGGCCGGCGGCTGCAATTGTGTCGACCGGGAATAGATGCGAGTATGTGCATAGTCCTTGACAAGTGATCCTGGTTTGACCAGAGCGAGAGGAAACGTGTATTCCTTAATGTCCTCCTGTCGCCAGAGAGCCGGAGTCCGCACTTGATGATCCTGGCCATCGATATAGATTTCGACGGGGCGTGTAATCTCACGATTGGCCGCAAACCCACGTGCGGTTTCAGCCTGCTCCTGCAACTGTTCCAGCGAAATCTGCGACAGGAGTTGCCTGCCCTGTTCGCTTTCCTCTCCCGCGTTCACCGACTTAATAAACTTCTCAAACGCTTCGGCCTTTTTTCGATGCGATTCCCGATAGGCGTCTGTCCATTCCTGCTGATGTAAGTATTGGACGTGCAGGACTTCAAGTCGGTCGCAGTTCTCACGATGGGCTGCGAAAACTTCCTCAATCGTCGCTTCCGCGAAGCAGTCTGGGGCTCCCCCGAGTGAAACAGCAAGCAACAGTAGGAATTTCTGGACCGATTGGATCATGGCATCCTCCTTAGCCGGGTAAATGGGTGTCACGGGACGAAGGGGAACAGGCGTTTGATCGCGTCCTCATCGAGGGGTGAGCCGTATTCGCAGGGTTCGAAGGCTTCGATGTAGCGGATGCTTTGACCGCGTTCGGCGCCGTATGTGGCGATGAGCAGGTCGCGGTGGCGGTCGGCGTAGGCGTCGATCCAGCCGAGGTAGAAGCCTTTGAGCCACTGGCGACGTGCATCCGGGTCGGTGGGGACTTCGTTTTCTTTGCGTCGATTGTACGCCAGCCATTCGTAGAATTGGGAGACGTGGCAATCTAGCATGCCCACGACCTGGTCGAGCACCGGTTCGATATCGACGACCACAGTCGGTGAGAGGGGATACGGTCGATCAAACGTGTCGGGCAAGTAGGCAATGATGGGGTTGTCACGCAGCGCAGGGACGTCGGGGACGATCGGCGGAACGGTGACCATATAGGCGGCGTCGCAGACGAGTTGTGACGTGTAACGGTGGTCGGGGTGATAGTCGTTGGGGCGATGTGTGAGGATGAGGTCCGGGTTGTAATCGCGGATGAGGCCGATGATCTCGAAGCGGGCTTCGATGGTGGGCTGGAGATAGCCATCGCGGTTGTTGAGGACGTCGTATTGGATGCCCAGCGTTGCGCCTGCAGCAGTCGCTTCTACACGACGTCGCTGAGCGAGTTTCTCGCCGGACATCTCGTGGTGCCCCGACTCGCCGTTGGTCACGCTGACGAAGCGTACGTCGTGACCGTGTTGTCGCCACAGAGCCGCCGTGCCGCCTGCATGGATGTCGCAGTCGTCGGGATGGGCTCCAATGATGAGGATTCGCAGCGTCTCGGCAGGCATCAATGGTCTCCGGGGTGTTGATCGATCTCACAAATCATAGCAGGACGAAGGCTTCCACTCATCTCGGACGATTTTTCTTTAATCCTGCAGATGCACACGCCGAGGCGGGCTTTACCGGCTGAGCCACCTGAACGACAATAGAGACTTGGTCTTCACAGCTGCTGACGGATGCAGGGATTGCGTTGATTCACCTCTGGCGGTGAATGTCACGGCCGACTTTTGATTGTCTCAACAGGAAACTTCATGGCGTCGACTCATCCGACCGAACTCTCGCCTGGGGCCGATGACAGTGCCACAGCAGCACGCGAGGTTTTGGGACATTTGAACTTCTCGACCGGGAAGCCCGAACCGGCACTCCATCGCAACATTGATCTCCTCTGCTCAGAGATTGGTGCAGATGACCGCCCCGCTCAATTGCAGAAACGGCTGCGAACGGAGTTGGACGCACTGCGAGGATCATCACCCGCGTTTGCAGATTGCACTCAGGCGGAAGCGGTGATCGATCTCACCCTGGGTGCCTGTCTGGCAGCGTATCGAGCCCATCATGCGGACCTGTTGTTTCATCTGCAGCCGGTGGAGTTTGAAGCACCCTTTCTATTGGGTCGGATGTTTGAAGCGGTCCTGCAGCAGGGTGAGCCGTGGGACGAGCGCGGACGCATTGTGCAGGGAGCCGTTCAACATCTCAACGACTTCGTCGGGTATCGGCCGGTCGCTGTGCTTGAAAACGACCGCAAGATGGAGATCTACGAGCATGAGCGATTCCGCTGCGTGTCCATCTTCATTCAGGGAGCCGGAGTTTCGTCAGGAGATCATCACGATCTGATCGAGGCGACGCTCGCGTTTCTGCATGACTCGCCTGACGATCTGCTGTTCTCCGCGCACTTTAGTCTGAAGCAGATGCATGAGTTGGCGATTGATGTGCGGGCCCACGATCAAACACACCCTGTCAACAAGCGGACGAACTACCTTTTCGGCGAATGGGATCCACATCAGATCGACCTGAATGGTCTCTACACGCGGTTTGTGTTGCGTCGCATCATCCTTGATGCCTTGATCCGTTGGGTCGACGACGAGCAAGCCGACGTCGTGAGAGAGGAACGCCTTTTCGATGCGGCTGCCGCTTTGTCAGGCACGATCCTGATGGCATCCTCCATCAGCGGAGCGGGTCCAGAGACACACGACTCGACCGTTTCGCTGACGTCGCTGTTGCCGATCATCGCCAGACGGAGGGACGAGTTCTACAACCGGCTGATGGAGGGGTTGACTGGTCCGCGTCGACGACGGTTGGAGCGGGAAGCCGAATTGACACAGCAGCCGTTCGGACACATTCGTCAGTACCTCAACATGACGGTCGCCAGTTATGGGGCTCGTCAGGTGCAGTATCGCGAGCTGGCGTACCTGTTCGCCCGGATGGGGTACAGCGATGCGAGCCGTCGTCAGGCGCACGTGATCCCATCGGCATCTGCCCGATTCGAATGCGAGATTCAGTGTCGCGTCGGGGCAGCTCGCGGATTCCTTGATCGAGGTGAGATCGGCGAAGCTGTGGACTCGGTTACAGAGGCAGAAGATCTGTTGCATCGAGGGATTGAGTGCGGTGCACTGGTCGACCCATGGAACATCCTGGGGTTTCATGGTCAGTTTCCCCTGTTTACATCCCGTGAGGATGCGATTCCTGATGGACGCATCGAGACGCTGATGCTGCTGATGGATGATCTGTTCTCGGTGTATGCACGCTGTCTCGGAGAGGCAGCAGCACTGGGCGAGACAAATCTCCGCGAGGACATCTCACGCCGTTTCCTCGACCTGGCCGAGTGGTGGGACCGTTTTGGCAG
Organism: Planctomycetaceae bacterium; assembly: GCA_029259815.1. Taxonomy (GTDB): domain Bacteria; phylum Planctomycetota; class Planctomycetia; order Planctomycetales; family Planctomycetaceae; genus JAHBXU01. The sequence goes on from JAJDEJ010000279.1 coordinate 11,419, forward strand.
CGACGTCATCGAAGATCTGCCGGATGTCTCCGGTCACGAGAGCTGGGAGGCTGCGTCACAGGTGTCGACCGTGCTCGGTGAGTGGCGGAAGGCAGGTGAGGCAGCGGGAGACATCGGCTTTTGGAAGCAACATGTCGACCGGTTCCACTCGGCGCAGTCGTATGCTCAAGTGATTGAGGCGTTGCTGGCCAAAGGTGATTCGGTCGCTGCGATGGGACTGCTGATGCAATGGCTGAGTCAGGTCGACGACGTCGGCTTCGAATCGCCGCGTGACTCGATCTTCGCCATGCTGATCCGCTGGATGCGGCTGCCCTCTGAAGACAACGGTGACCCTGCAACGTCGCGTCCGATGACGCTCCGCAGAATGTTTGAGTTTCTGGAGGCCAATGCGGGCGACTTTTGGTCGGTGCCTAGTCTGGAGACGGCTGTCGGCATCGCGAGAGCCGGTAACGACGATTCGTCAGAGTTGGAGTGGTCCGAAGAAGGCGAAATGGAGGAAGGAGATGATGCAGAGGACAGCCTGTACGGGGCCGCCTATGAGCACGTGACATTTCGTGACAGTGCAGACGATGGCACCTGGGGCGACACACTTGACGACGGCTTCGACCTGCAGAACACAGAGTTCGAATTGATCAATCGCACACTGGAACCACGGATCAAGTTCCTCAATGCGGTCGCCCAGATGTGGCAGATGGCAGCTATCTCTTTGTCAGCAGACTGTGAAGATCCGAAGTCAGAGGAGGCAGACCACATCCGCAACGCTGCCGGTGACTGGGTCCGCACCTTACGACGCTGGCAGGCCGATTTGATGAACCTGATGAAGAGTGTGTGGACACACAATATCGCCACTCCCTCAGGGGATCAGGATGCCAATCTGGAGTTCGACATTCAATGGCAAGTCAAACTATACGTGATGCATCAATTGATTGTGACGGTCATTGGCTGCCGTCATGCCGAGCGGCTCTTGCAGAGTTGCCTCCCAGCCGATGACGCACTTCGCCGCGATGACGAGCAGGAACGTCAAGTCGTCGGTCTGCTCGGACATGTCGTCCGAGGCGAAGCCAACGAAGTCATTCGCTTGTTGCCTGATTGGGTCGCGTCGCTGAAACAAAAACAACAGCTGTTGTATGTGCCGTTGGAACATTCCGGATCACCGCAGTCCGTGCTCAACGTTCAGCAGTTGCAAACGACGATCCGCTTTCTCCTGGCATCGATGCCTCGACTTGGGCTGCTACGGGGGACGTTCCATCTCCTGCAGGCCGTCTTCACGATGGAGCGTAACTCTCGACCGAATGGCCCTGCCATCACCGAGTTTGACCGTGCTTTTCAAGTGGCCCTGCGTCGATCATTGGAGACTGTTGTTGAGTCAGCCGCGTCGTGGGACACAGATCCGTCATCAGGTAGTTTGGAAGAGACGCTGGTCGAACATGTGCAGCAGACGTTGGGGCCGTATCAGGATCTGTGGATGAAGCACAGCGAAACCATGCGGCTCTCGGCGGTCGATGCTGATGGTCCGCATCGTGGCGTCGACTGGGACGCGATTGAAGAGTTCACCCAGACGTACGGCGGCGACCTGTTCCACGCCAGTCAACTGACACTCGGTAACGTCCGCGCCATCCTGAGAATGGGCATCTCGCACTATGTCGACTTCCTCATCAAAGAGCAGGATCCGATCCAACCGATCAAGCTCATCGTCGACTTGGAGCAAAACAAGATCGACAGGGAAGATGCGGAGTGGTGTCTGGAATTCATCTATTCCGTCGTCGTCGACAGGTTTGATCGGTTCGTTGAATACAACACGACCACCACACAATCCGACTATGGGGAACAGTTCCATTGTCTCCTGGACTTTCTACGACTGGAAGCTCAGTACGACCGGGATGCGTGGAACCTCATTCCGTTGAAGATTGCTCACGAAGTCCTCGCCCGTGAAGGACATGCGGAAGCAGCATTCATCTGGGAGCAATTGTGCGAAGAACATGCGTCGGAGCAGGCCGAAGAGTATGTCCAGGAGTATCGACGCTTAGCACAGCATCATGGAATGCGCATGCCGGCCATCGCTGATCATCTGAACGAACGCTTCGTGAAACCATTGGCGGTGAATCGCATGGTGTCGCTCGTTCAGAAATCGATCGAAGATGCCGGCACCTCGCCAGGCACATCAGCCGACTTTGGAAAGTTGGAGGCTGAGGTCGACGAGTACCTGCAGGACTCGTGGGGGGCAGGCGTGGATGTCCCCGAATGGCTGCAAAGTCTGGGGAGTGAAGTCGACCGTGTGGAACTCGACTCCGGCGGCGGACGTCCAGGTCCCACAGCCGACATCATCCTTCCGCAAACGCAACTGGGGCGCAGTGCCTTGATGGACGAGTTGGACACACTGGAAAAACCACTTCGTCGTCGAACAAAGAAGGGAAAGTCACAAGGCCCCTCAGACGGCTCTGCCAACACTGCAGACACACCTCAGCCGGACGACGAGCCAGACGGGAAGTCCGGTTAGAGTGCTTTGCGGATCAGCGTTTCGTCGCGGATGGCTTCATCGATGTGACTCCCCGAGACGTTTGGTGCTGCGTGAGCGTTGGAGAGTGATGGCGTGACGGGGGGCTTCACGTTGTCATGAGAACTCCATCACCCTCTCACACTGTGACTCTCACACGGTCCCGATCGAAGATCGGGGAGCACCACCTCGAAAGAGATCATCATCCCGCACTGATTTGTGCTCCAGACCATTTTTATGGTTTCTGTGCAGGAGCTTGTTCGAGGAATGACCTCTGCCTGCTCATAGGCCCTCCTGCATGACACCTGAAGAACAACTTTTGAATTGCTCTAGCTTGAGCCGTCAGGCCCAGCGATGTTCTGGAATGTCATTGACCGTGGGATGCTCCTCAAGGTGTGTCGGCACGATCATGTCGGCCTTCCAGAAGCGTTTGAGATTCGTCACGAGGTCGAGAAATTTCGTGAGTTCGACCGGCTTCACCAAATAGGCTTCCACATGCAAATCCTCGCTGACGAGCATGTCCTGCTGATCAGTGGATGCCGTCATGATCACGACAGGAATTTTGCGCAACCGATCGTCCGCCTTGATCTCTGTAAGAACCTGTCGACCGTCTTTGCCGGGCAATCCCAGATCGAGAAGGATCAGATCAGGCTGTGGAGCACGGGCGAAGACTCCCTCGCATTGAAGAAACTGAGTCGCTTCTTCACCATCGCGCAGCCAAGTCAGCCGGTGTTCGAACTGACCTTTTCGCAGGCCGCCAATGGCCAAACGGGCCGCAGCCACACTGTCCTCGACGAGGAGCACCTCCATCGGACGGCCAACGGTTTCTCGCTGCATTGCGAATCTCCGATCCGGGAGTTGAGTGTCTTCATTCCGGACGAAGTGTAACACGAAGCTCCCGTGAGAGCCATCAAACGTAGTTGAATGATGGCCGATCGGGCTTCGTGATGTCGTCGACATGCTTTCGCTCGGGGCCCGGACGATAGGCCTCAAACCCGTCGATCGTGTACTCGTCGAGCAGGAGGTTGATGCGCATCTCGATGCTTGTCAGCTGCTTGCCTTCTTCCTTCGTGGCAAAAGTGAAGGCTCGCCCTTTTCGCAGCGATGATATGCGACCGGTCCGGCCCACCCGATGCACGTAGTCGTCACAGTACTCGGGCACGTTGTAATTGATGATGTGAGAAATGCTGCTCACGTCGATGCCACGACCGACAACATCTGTCGCGATCAGCAGTCGCGCCTTGCCGGCACGGAAGTCACGCATCACGCGGTCACGTTGACGTTGCTGCAAATCACCATGAATCACGGCCGCATTGGGCAATTTCTTGGAGAGCTTGCTGTGGAGTTGGTCGGCTCCCCGCTTCGTACGACAGAAGACAATTGCCTGATGGGGACGCTCACGACGCAGCAGACGGACGAGCAACTCGAACTTCCGGTCACCGTCCACTGTGCAGTAGAACTGTTCGACCAAATCGGTCACGACGTTGTCTTCCGACAGATCCACACGAATCGGGTCGGACATGAACCGCATCGCGAGCCGCTCCACCGGCGGAGGCATCGTCGCGGAGAGAAGCAGCGTCTGCCTTTGCTTCGGACTGTACTTCAGGATGCGTTCGATGTCCGGGAGGAAGCCGATGTCCAGCATGCGGTCGGCTTCGTCCAGAATGGCGATCTTGACTTTGGACAAATCGAGAATACCGCGACGGATGAGGTCCAGGACACGTCCCGGAGTCCCGATGGCGATCGTCGGCTTGCGATTCAGATGCTCAACTTGTCGCCCGATCGGACGTCCGCCGACGAGGCAGGCAGGGTCGCAATGATGCTCTGCAGCAAGCCGTGATGCCTCTGCGGCGACTTGCTCACTCAGTTCGCGAGTGGGAGCGAGAACGATCGCCTGCAACTCGCCACTGTGGTGATCGATCTGCTCAAGGACTGGAATGACGAATGCCGCCGTCTTCCCCGTGCCCGTTCGTGCCTGTCCGATACAGTCCCGTCCGGTCAACGCCTTTGGGAGAAAGGCGGCTTGGATCGGCGTGGGAGCCTCAAACCCCATTCCCTCCAAGGCCCGCAGCATGTCATCGCCGAGGCCCAAACTGGCGAAATCCACGATTTCTGGAGTGTCGTCCGGTGAGTCGTGATTGGTGTCTTGTTGGTGAGATTTGTCCGTTATGGTGGCTAACGTTCCATCGATTGAAGTCGTCAAGTGCTATTCTCCCATGGGTTTACATCGCTGTCTCAACGCCTGCGGTCACGTTCCATCTGCCGTCAGCGGAGTGCGATTTTCGTGATTTGTGGGTGATCTCGTCTGTTGTTTGGTTCTTGAAGTGTACAGAGACAGCCCGGTCAACGTCAATTCGAGGATGAATGGCACGCTGAGTGCTAATTGCCCGGATTTGATAGCATCAGGGTTTCCATCCCATTCATTGAGAATTCGCTCAGGACCTCAAAGATGTTCACGCCCCGATGTGCACTGAAGTTCTTGATTTGTGTGAACACGTTGATGACTATGACCCAGCTGTCGATTGGTGATGACGATGGGCTCGCTGAGCCGTCCACCCTCGCCTCGCTGCTGAAGACTTTCGACGACGAGTTTGTGCACATCACTCCAGGAACGGGTGACTTTCCGGCGTCATTCGAGATGGGTTCGATGGAAACGCCACAGGAGCAGCCCGTGCATCAGGTCACTCTCGCGGCGAGTTTCCAGATGGCGAAATTCGAGATACCGCAGAACCTGTACGAAGCCGTGATGGGCGATAACCCGAGTCGCTGGAAAGGCCCACGAAACTCGGTTGAGATGACAACTTGGGCAGAGGCGAATATCTTTTGCGAACGAGTCACGACGCTGCTGAGAGAGGCCGAACTGCTCGACGAGGACGAAGTGATTCGCCTGCCGAGCGAGGCGGAATGGGAGTATTGTTGTCGCGCGGGAACAACGTCCTCATACAGTTTTGGCGACAAAGCGACGTCGCCCACGGACAAGGAAGCGAAGGCCAGTCTGCTCGACGCATACGGTTGGCACACAGGCAACGCTGCAGGGAATGATCCGCCCGTTGGTGCTCTCAAACCCAATCCCTGGGGCTTGTTTGATATGCATGGATACCTTTGGGAATTCACGGCCGATCACTGGCATGACACCTATTCGGATGCTCCAACGGATGGCAGTCCGCACATCTCGGTCTCTGGCGATGTTCAGATCGTCATCCGAGGCGGCTCCTGGAAGGACAAACATCCACGCCTTCGCTCAGCTGCGAGACAACCACTGAAGATCGACTCGAGAGACGATGCCGTCGGCTTTCGCTGCGTCAGAGCGAAGACATCATAACTTGCGACAGGCGCGACGTATGGTAGGCTGAATGACGAACCAATCATTGATGAGAGCAAGCCGATGACCATTCAGTCTGCAGATGTCGTGCTTGACAGGCACTTCCTCGAACTCCGTTGTGAAGTTCTGAATCTCGCTGCCGCCTTCGATCGCATCGAGCGATCGGAAGGTTATAAGTCCGTCCGTGACGATGGCCGCATGGAACTGCTGCGGCAAGGACTCGACATCCTGCGTACCGAGGGCACGGATCGGGCCGAGCGCGTGCAGATGCTCTTCAGTGACGAGTACGAAGCGGGTTGGAACCAGTGACGACCGAGAAGTGGTATCCCTTCGTCAAACTGCCACTGTCGGCAGAACAGTTCCGTCAGCTACCGCAGCATCCCTCGTACGAGTACGAGTATGTCGACGGCGAAGCCTGGCTAACTGCGCGGCCAAAGACCTATCACGCGCTGCTCGATCTGGAGGCCCGGGAGCCTGCAGCCTCCGTCCGTGGATTCGGTCGTGAGGAGATCACTGTTCGTCCCCTTGATCGGGATGAGTGGCCTTACCTTAGGCCACTCTTTGCCGGGGCCTTTCAAAGCGTGCCTCCCTTTTCGCTCATCACCGATGACGAACGTCTCGTGGCTGCAAACCAATGCCTGGAAAAGACCCGCACGGGAGGCGATGGTCCGCTCATCAGCGACGCCTGCTTTGTCGCAAGGTGCAAATCTGATGAGGGCGAGCAACGGCTCGGCGCGATCATCATCACACTCATGCAGGATGGCGACCTCGAATCATGTGATGACCTCACGTGGACCGAACAGGCAGCTGTAGACGCCATCGCCAAAGGTTGGGGACGACCGCACCTCACCTGGATCTTCACCGATTACTGGAACGCCCGCCACGGTGTCGGCACTGCTCTGCTCGACCACGCGGTCAACGCCCTTCTCAAAATCGACTACACCGATCTCGCCAGCACATTTCTCCTCGGCAACGAATCCAGCACTCTCTGGCACTGGCGAAACGGTTTTCGACTGATGTCCAACCCAGGCTCTCCCCGAGCCATCGAACGCGGAATCACTGCGAAAGAGTCCGAGGAGAGTGTAGAATCAAGTTGAGCCCCTTTTCGTCAGTATAAGGAGACCGCCGATGTCCGTTGGCATCTCAATCGATCATCAACTTGATATTCCGCCTGGGCTGGACACCCTCGACGACTTCCGTCGCTGGGTGCATTCCGACGACTTTCCCGAGGGTCCACGCGTGCATTGGATCGGCGGCAGACTGGAGATCGAGATGGCCGCTGACAACGTGTTCCGGCACAGCTCTCCCAAGACCGAAATCGGAGCCGTTCTTTCTCAGTTCGTGAAAATTCATAACTTGGGACACGTGTTCATCGATCAGACACTCATCACCATGCCAGCCGTCGATCTCTCCTGCGAACCCGATGTGGTCTTCGTCTCGCATGACGCCATCGCCGAGGGCCGCGTCATCCCCGTTCCTTCGCGATCATCATCAGACCCCGACAGCATCCGCGAGATCGAGGGGCCTCCCGACCTGATTGTCGAAATCGTGAGTGAAGGTTCGGTCACCAAGGACACTGAGCGGCTGTACCACGACTACTTCGAAGCTGGCGTGCTCGAATACTGGCTCGTGGATGCGCGAAGAGACGAGCTCTCATTACAGCTATTCGGACGTGGTGAGGAGGAATTTGTTCCGGTCAAAATCGACGCGGATGGATTTCAGCATTCGACAGTCCTCAACAAAGACTTCGTCTTTAGCCGACGCCGCGATCGAAATGGGCTTTGGAGTTACGATCTGGCAGAACGGGCGTAGTCGCATCCTGACCCACGGCTCGCAATTTGTGGGCTTGGAACTCATCATCCAATCAACTGATCAACTCCCAATATGTACTTCATTGATCCCCACGTCCACATGGTCTCTCGTGTGACCGACGACTACGAACGCATGCGGCGGATGGGCTGCGTCGCTGTCAGCGAACCGGCGTTCTGGGCCGGGTTCGATCGAGGGTCGGTCGACGGGTTTCGTGACTACTATCGGCAACTCACCGAGTTCGAACCGACGCGAGCCGGGTGGAGTGGCATTCAGCACTACACGTGGTTGTGCATCAACGCGAAGGAAGCCGAGAACGTCGAGCTGTCACGGGAAGTCATCGCCATGATCCCCGAGTTTCTCGACAAGCCGGGCGTCTTGGGCATCGGTGAAATCGGCCTCAACAAGAACACGCCCAACGAAGCGACCATCTTCCGCGAACATCTCGAACTGGCCGCGAAGACCAACGAACTCGTGCTGATCCATACGCCACACCTCGTCGACAAGTACAAGGGCACCCGCATGATCGTCGACATGCTGCAGGAGCGAGACGACATCCCGCCGCACCGCGTGTTGATCGACCACGTCGAAGAACACACCGTCAAAGTCGCCAAAGACGGCGGCTTCTGGTGTGCGATGACTCTCTACCCCACCACCAAATGCACCCCCGCCCGCGCAGCCGACATCATCGAGCGTTACGGCGACGACCACATCATGGTCAACTCGGCCGGCGACTGGGGCCCCTCGAACCCCTGCGCCGTCCCCGACTTCATCCAGGAAATGCGCCACCGCGGCCACACCGAAGCCAAGATCCGCAAGATCGTCTACGAAAACCCACTGGAGTTCTTTCGCCAGTGTGAGCGATTCGAGTTCACGCCGCCGGAGTGAAGAACACGGAATTTGGGTGTAAGGTTTCGCGGGTCGACACGTATAGACCGATGACAGAACGGTTCACTCGGTTTTTAGAGGCCACGAGCATGCTCGTGAGTCTCACGCCGACGACTTGTGGCCGCTCCACTGCCGACACGGCGACAGCGGAGTCACGTTTGCAAACGCCCGACAAGTCGACAGCCCTGGCCGCGCCGCCTGAGAACCACCCCGTTCTGCGCCTTCGGACCGGCCGGTCCAACTTTTTCCGACAATCGCCACCACTCCCAAACACAAGCGAGCCACGAGACACCACCAAGCATCGGCAGCAACTTACCCGTCACGCAAGCACACGGCGAGCGGGGGACGTGAGTCCAATCACGTTCGGCGCTTGGTTTGTTGGTGGGGGCGGGGTTGGTGTGGTCGAAGGGACGTGGGGGAGGGAGTGGGGTGACGTGCGGAGCGAGGGGGTGAGGAGGTCGAGCCGTGCGCAGCGTTCAGCGCCGCCGGGG
>JAJDEJ010000280.1 GCA_029259815.1 Planctomycetaceae bacterium
GCCCGCCGCGCGAATCCACGCAGCGACCACCCGTCGCCCGCCGGCAAACAGCAGCCCCGACATTAACAGAGGCAACCGCCAGCGACTCCGGCCATGCAGCCCGGCTGCCAACCACTCGGACCAGTCTTCCCACTCGCGCGGGGCGTGGTCAGATGCCATCCTTGGCTCTCCCCCTTGCGGACTTCGGTCTCCCAACCAAAGCGTGAGGGATGAGCCAACTTTGTGAAGACCAATTCCGCCGCATCGGATGCGTTTTCTCAGAAAGTGCAGTCTCTAACACTTGTGGAACAACCTTTTCGACGATCTCCGGGTAATAATACGCAAGTCGGTTATACGCTGAAATCCTCTGCGAATCGTAATCAGGATGAAGGAAGTCTCTCACCAACATACTGCGATGCTTCTCGCGGGTAAGTCCAGCCCACTTTGAAATCACGGATTCACGCACGTTCTTCGAATGTGTCGGTGAACACACCAACAGGCCACCGGACGGAGCATATCGGCATGCCTGGTAAGGCCGATTCACGATTTGACCGATTGCGACAAAACAAAGATCCCCCACTGTCAAGACATGACCGCTCGGATCGACAACAGTTTCGGAATCCGACCGGTCAAGCGAATCTGCGAATTCCGTCCACTCAAAACCAGAGACCGGCGGAATGGACAGAGGACGCTCGTCGTCGAGGTGAGCAAGCAGAATGGGCAGCGCATCGACACCGCGCCTGACGATTTCTGTGAGTGGTGCAGACGGCACCGTGCGTGTGTTGCCCAGCAACATGGCTCCCTGAAGGTCCGAAACACCGAGAGGCAGGAATATTAGGGAACTCGTTGAGGTGCTGTACCCGCACCCCATTTCCGAAGTCGCCACAAGCTTCTCCAGCAACTCAGGCAGGTCGTTTCCATACGCAGCTGGTGCTAACGCCACGCAAAAAAGTAAGACAAGTGAATATTGAAGAGTACGCATCGAAACTCCATTCGATTGATCGCCTTAGGGCCAGCAGTAGGGTCCGCTGAGCGGACCATGTGATGGTGAAAAACGGTTCGGTCCGCACAGCGGACCCTACACTTTCATCATGCCAGAAGCGGCTCAATCACATTCCCATGCACGTCCGTCAAACGGCGGTCGAGACCGTTGTGGTACCAGGTGAGTTGGGTGTGGTCGAAGCCGAGCAGGTGCAGGACGGTGGCGTAGAAGTCCCAGACAGTGGTGGGGTCGACTTCGGCGCGGCGGCCGAACTCGTCGGTCGCGCCGTGACTGACGCCCGGTTTGACGCCGGCTCCCAGCATCCAGCAGGTGAAGCCGTCCGGGTTGTGGTCGCGGCCGGTGGTGCCTGCCTGATGGGTCGGCATGCGGCCGAACTCGGTGGTCCACAGGACGAGCGTGTCGTCGAGGAGGCCGCGTTGGGCGAGGTCGGTGAACAGGGCGGCGGTCGGTTGGTCGAAGATGGGGCAGTGGCGTTCGTAGTCCGACTTGAGCGTCTTGTGAGCGTCCCAGTTCAGCAGGCCATCGACACCCGAGGCACGCGACGCACAGTACAGATTGACGTACCGCACGCCCCGCTCAAGGAGTCGGCGGGCGAGCAGGCAGTTGCGGGCATACGCCGCCTTGAGCGAATTGGCATCGTCGGTGCCATACGCCTGATGCGTCGACTGCGGCTCGGACGACAGCTCCATCACTTCGGGGGCCGACAACTGCATGCGGGCCGCGAGTTCGTAGGCCGACATCCGCGCCCGCAGCTCAGTCATGTCCGGATGGGCGTCGGCATGCCGTTCGTTGAGGAGTTGCAGGAGTTCACGCGAGGCTCGCTCGGTGTCAGCCGTGACGGACTCGGGGCGTGAGAGGTTGCGGATCGGCTGTTGGGCACTGATGGTGACGCCCTGATGCTTTGCGGGGAGGAAGCCGTTGCTCCAGTTGGCCTTGCCGTTGGGGGGCTCGCCGCGGATGTCGGGCATGGCGACGTACGTCGGCAGATTGTCGTTGGCACTGCCAAGGGCGTAGCTCGTCCACGCGCCCGCACTCGGGAATCCCTCCTGAGCATGTCCCGTGTTCATGAATACGCAGCCGGGGCCGTGCGTGTTGGTCTTCGAGTGCATCGAATGCACGAAAGCGATGCGGTCAACGTGTTTGCTCAGGTTCGGCAGCAGAGATGAGATGCGTTTGCCGGTCTCCCCCGCAGGCGGCATGTCCCACGGGCTGCGCATGAGGTTGCCGTTCTTCCCCTGAAACGACACGAGGTTCTCCCCGCCCGGCAGTGGCTGTCCGTGATACTTCTCCAGCGACGGCTTGTGCTCCCACAGGTCCATGTGCGACGCAGCACCCGGACAAAAGATTTGCAACACACGTTTTGCCTTGGGGGCATGATGCGTCTCGACGTTTGCCGCTCGCGACTCACCCGACATCAGGTGGGCCAACCCGATGCCCGTCATCGCCGTGTATACGTTGCCCAACAGATCACGTCGATTCATGGTCGTTCTCTCATGTCGTCCGAGTTGGTTCATTCGGTCACGATCATCGCTTGCGGATTAGCACGACCAGTGAGCGTTCGTGTGCGTGTTGGTCGCGCTAATCGGCAAGCCCCGCTCTGCGCGGTAGAGTCCTTCGTGTCCGAGTCGATTATTGTAAATAAATGAACTCATTCGCGTTCAAGAGGACACGACACAGCGCGACGAGTCCGTGTTGTTCGACCAGTTGAACTGACGCTTCACGTTCGGTCTCACTGGGTGAGCGTCCAAAGGCCAACTCAAAGCCGCGTTCGACTTGTGCCGCGGCATCATCTCCGACATCGCTCGTGAGCCGCGCGGCCAAAGCGTTCGCCATGTCGAGGGTGAAGTCGTGATTCATCAGTGTGAGCGCCTGTAACGGCGTTGTCGTGGCCGAGCGTTTGGGGGCTGCGAAGGCGGGGTCGGGACAGTCGAAGTCACTCATGAGGTCGACGACGGTTGCCCGTGCGTTCTGGTGATAGACGGCTCGCCGATACGTCTCCGGTCCGTGTTCCTCCAGCGGCACGTAGGTGGCGACGTTGTCTTGCAGGTAACGGTAGAGACGGAAGCCGGGGCCGCCCATTGTCGTGTCGAGCTGACCCGTGACGCTCAGCATCGTGTCGCGGATCTCTTCGGCGGAGAGTCGTCGCGGCGGGAATCGCCAGAGCAACCGGCTGTCAGCATCGATCGCAGCGGCCTCCTCGCGGTGAGCCGATGACTGCTGGTAAGCCTGCGACATCATGATGAACTTGTGCAGCGGCTTGAGCCTCCAGCCGAACCCGCCCTCGGCTGCCGGGGTGATGAGTTTCCGCGCGAGCCAGTCGAGCAACTCGGGGTGCGACGGTTGTCCGCCCATCGCTCCAAAGTCGCTCGGCGTGTCAACGATGCCTTTGCCAAAGTGATAGTGCCACACGCGGTTGACCAGCACGCGCGGTGTCAATGAGTTCTGCGGGTCGACGAGCCACTCGGCCAGATCGGCCCGTGCCTGTCCGATCTGTGTGAGGTCAGCGGTCGGAGCGGGGACATTGTCGACCAGTGAGAGGCTCGCGGGCGTCACGACTTCGCCCGGCTTCTGGGGATCGCCGCCGAGGAACGTGTGAAACGGACCGGCTGGTCGGGAGTAGTTGCCGACCCACCAGACGGGCAGGACAGGGATCGCTGCGATCTGCCGGTTGACCTCGCCCAGTTGCTTCCGCAGGTCAGCCAGCTGTTGACGCTCCTCGGAAGTGATCACGGCCTGCCGCATTCGGTGATTGCGATGGGCATCGTTGATCGGTTGACGATCGTGCGAGTCTGCGACTGTTGTCCACTCCTCGCCATCGGTCGAGACTTCGATGTGGTACTCGCTGATGAAGGAGGCGACGTTGTGACCTGCGGAGTCCCCCTTGCGGTCACTGGAAAATACGACACGATCGATTGTCCAGTGGTCCTTGATGTCGATCGTGAGATGCGGACCGCTGGCGATCCAACGTGCTCCGAACAGGCCATCATTGGTCAGGTCGGCACTGTAGGCCCCGTTGAAGTCCGCCGCGATGCGACTGTCGCCGATCGCATGACCGCCTGCCGACTTGAGTGCGACGTTGCGAGACTCCTCGCCCGCTGTCCAGACTTCAAACTCGTCAATGCGATAGCCGCTGCGTGCAGCCGGATTGTTCTCGGCTCCCTCGACGACCAGTCGCACGAACCGTACCTCGGTCGGCTCGAATGACTCTTCCGTGAGTGTGCGTTGCAAGGGGGGGCGAGTCCAAGCGGCGGCGAGTTCGTCCTCTCGTGACTTTGCTCGCTCCCGGATCGACTGTTCGATGCGGTCAATCGGTTGCTGGAGTTCGTTGCGGGCCTCCTCCAGCGGGACGAGTTGCTCCGTCCGTTGCTGCCGTTGTTCGGTTGTAGAGACTTCACGCGGCCCGTGAGTCACGCCGGCGAATGTGGCGTACAGGGCGTAGTAGTCGGTCTGACGGATCGGATCGAACTTGTGATCATGACAACGGGCACATCCGACGGTGAGGCCGATGAATGCTTCGGTTGTGCCACGGATGATGTCGTCGATCGTGTTGGCCCGAATCTGGGCCGCCTGGGCCGCGTCCTGATTCCCCACGTCGTCATAGGGGCCGCAAACCAAGAACGTCGTCGCGACTGCGGTCTCCGGATCGTCTGCACCGATCACATCACCCGCGAGTTGCTCACGGACGAACTGATCGAACGGCTTGTCATCGTTGAAGGATCGGATGACGTAATCGCGGAAGGGCCACGCATTGTTGATGATTTCGTTGCGTTCAAACCCGCGGCTCTCGCCGAAGCGGACGACATCGAGCCAGTGCCGTCCCCAACGCTCGCCGTAGTGGGGTGACTCCAGCAGCCGATCGATCAAACGCTTCCACGCATCCGGCGAGTCGTCAGCCTCAAACGCGGCCATCTCGTCGGGCGTGGGCGGCAGGCCCAACAGGTCATAGGTGGCACGGCGAATGAGAGTGCGACGATCGGCTGGAGACGACGGCGTGAGTCCTTTGGAGGACATCGTCGCGACGACGAATCGATCGATGGGATGCGACTGCCAGTCGTCGGGTGCATCGTCGACGACTGGTGTTTCAACATCGGCCAATGGCTGGAACGACCACCATGACTTGTCGACCTTGGAAGGTTCGTGCAGCACAATCTCGTTAGGCCAGTTGGCACCGTCTGCGATCCATTGTTTGAGTACGTCGATTTGTTCAGCGGAGAGCGGCTCGCCCTCCTTGGGCATTTCAGGCCGCTCGCCATCCGACGGCGGGGTGACGAGTTGCAACAAATGACTCTCGTCTGGCTGTCCGGGGCTGAGGTAGTCGTGCTCACGCGCGTGATCGATCGTCGCGAGTGAGAAGTCCCCCTTCACGTTGCCGGGGTTGTGACACCTCAGGCAGTGCTGCTCCAGGATGGGGGCGACGTCTCTCGCAAAGTCGGCGTTCTCGGCCTGAACCCCAAACGGCATGAGCCACGACAGAGCAACTACGAACCAACTCTTCATTGGCAGACTTCCTCGGAGGAGAGAGTGAATGTCTAGCCTAACTCACTCGCGATCCGCTTGCATCCGCCTGATCTGCCTCATCCGCTTTTCCCCGTCTGTTCTGAACCGATCAGTGATTTGTTGCAGACAACGCCTGGGCAGAGAAGGGTAGAGCGGATAAGGCGGATTGGGGCTGATCACAACAGATTCTTTAATCGCTTCATGCGGGGCGAGGGATTGAGGCGAACCTTTCGGCCCGTCCAAGCGTCCGTCTCGCAAGTCCACCAGGGTCGGTAGCTGAGACGGCCTAGCGGCGGTCTGAAGAACCGCAGACGAGGATTCGAGCGCCTCCCGACCCACTTGAAGTAGGGAATAGCGAATAGGGAATAGCAGGCATGGGAGATCGGGGGAGGCTGATGCTGACGCTGTGATCGTGATGGGGCACGGTTTTCGAATAGTCCAGCAGTTTGCTTCCGTGCAAGTTGGACGGCGCTCCGCCATCCGCTGGGTGGTGGGTCCGTTTGATAGAAGTGGGTGGCACGACCCAGACCAACGGGATGGGCGTGGCGAGCACAGGACATAGAATCGAAGGCTCCAGAACAGTTCGCCACGCCCTTCCTGACGACAGGGCGTGCCACCCACGATAATGATGACCAAACTGACCCACCACTATCCGCTGTAATCGTCAGCCGCGTTGGATCAGGAGCATGCCGCCGATCAACAGCGAGCAGCCGAGGACCTTCGTCAGGCTGATGCTGCTTTGTGGCAGGTTCATCAGGCCGTAGTGATCGATGATGAGCGCGGCAATCAGTTGGCCGGCGATGGCCGCGGCGAGGACATTGGTGATGCCGATCCGGGGAGCGAGCATCAGCACGGTCGTGACAAACACGGCTCCGAAAAATCCGCCGGTCAAGAGATACCAGGGAATGCGGACGCCTTGGGGAATCGACGGCACGCCGGGTGTCGTCACGAGCAGCAACAGCCCGAGTGCAAGTGTGCCTCCGACGAACGAGACGAGCGACGCCAACAAAGGGTTCGCCAACAACTGCCCCAGACGTCCGTTGAGGGTTGTCTGAATTGGAATCACGCCCGCCGCCAACGCGGCGCAGCCCATGAGAAGCAAGGTACGCATGATCGTCTGTTTCGGTCGCCAGTGAATGTGTCTGTCGAACTGTAGCGACCGGCGATCCGCAGCGGGAGCCGCAGACAAATGTGCGACGTGCAGGGGCGAGCGCCCACTCAGCGTGGGAGGGTCACAGGGGCAGACGTGTCAGCCGTCTTGCATGCTCTCAAGACTCAAGTGACATCCGCCTGAGCGAGTTGTCGGACTTTCCCGAAAAAGGAAAGGGACCGGCTGGTCCACAAGGCGAGGGCCGCGACTTCGTCGGGTGACGGGGCCAGTTCCGTGGATGATTCAGCGACTGCAGTCATCACTCTTCCGGTCCCAAATCACACGGAAGAGCGGCCAATCAACTCACGGGTGGACCGGGCGATCATGCGCACCCGGCCCGAGCAACGAAGTATGTGCCCTCTGAAAAGACCGGGGACAGTTGCGCGGCGACGGTCAATCGGTCATCCGGCGAACGGGGTCAGGGGTCGTGGGTCAGTTTCGGAAGAGTGGGTGGCACGCTCAGACCAACGGGATGGGCGTGGCGAGCGCAGAACCAGCGTTTGAAGGTGACAGAACCGTTCGCCACGCCCTTCCTGACGTCAGGGCGTGCCACCCCGCAAGACCGTCGCTCCAAACTGCCCCCCCCCGACAACAGATTCTCGACGAATTTCTCTTGAGGTAGTTTCAAAACCCGTCTGATGGTGAACAGATTGGCAAGCAAGTTGCATACCGTGTGCGTGAAAGGAGATCACTCACATGATCATCACCCTGATG
>JAJDEJ010000029.1 GCA_029259815.1 Planctomycetaceae bacterium
AATTCCCGCATTCGACGCGGCGATTCGTCGTGTTGCATGCTGGGGGTGGACAGATGCACTGGCACGATCCGAACAGCAGACTTGCACGTTCGTTTGCGTGTGATCACGAAGCTCCGGTCGCGGCGTTTCTTCGAGACGGACGCCTCGTAGTGCTGGGGGAGGGAGGGATGACCATCTCAGTCACGCAGGATGAAGACCTGAAACTCGTCGCCGAATCGTCGCACGCGATTCCCGATGCGATCGGAGCAAGGCAAGTGCCGGGGTCAAAGCACCTCGCTGTGTTCACGAAGGCGGGGGCGATCGATGTGTATGAGTTACCGGAAACGGCTCGCGTCTGAGCGAGTTCCGTCTAGCCGCACATTTGAAATGTGCGGCTAGACGGGACTGTGAGGTGGTCGATTTGATGAGGCACCGCGGATGACGGCACGCATCTCGGCAGCGAGAAAGAAAGAGCCGGTTGCGCAGATGAGGTCAACCGGTTTGGCCCGTTGACGGGCGAGTTGCCACGCGGCGGTTGGTGAAGCGGCAACTTCGAAAGGGATGCGAAGATGATCTTGGGCGATGGCTTCCAGCGTGGGGACGGGGACACTTCGCGGGTTGCCGACAAATTGGGTGAGGATCGCCCGGTCGAAGTGGTCGCTGAGTTGATTCAGCAGACCGGCGGCGTCTTTGTCTTTGGAAGTGGCGAAGACCAGCACTCGCTCCCCGGAGCTCACCCCCTTCAGTGTGTCGATGAGACAATCGACAGACCCGTCGTTGTGGGCGGCGTCCACGATGACGAGCGGCGAGCGTGCGAGCACCTCGATCCGCAGCGGACAGCGTAACTCAGCCAAACGCCGGATGATGGCATTATGTGGAATCACGACTCGCTTCTGTGCAATCACGTCACACACGGTGAGAGCGAGCGACAGGTTTTGTGCCTGATGATCTCCGGGGAGGGGGACACGAACGCGATGCGTTCTCCACGGCGTTTGCACGTCAATGATTTTCGGCGACAGGCCTGGCAAGTCCTGGAATGACGAGTTCGGAATGTCGGCCAATGACCAGCGTATTTCTCGGTCGAGTTCGTACAGCAGGCAGTCATGCTCGTCGGCCGTCCCTCGGATGATGTCCCGCGGTTCTGCCTGTGTCACACCGCTGATGACTGGGACACCCGGTTTGATGATCCCTGCTTTCTCGGCGGCGATCTTTGCGAGTGTATCGCCCAACAGCCGCTCGTGGTCGTGACTGATACTGGTGATGACCGTCGCCCGAGGCGAGCAAACGTTGGTGGCATCCAACCGTCCACCGAGCCCTGCTTCCAGCACCACCAGATTGACGTGGCAACTCGTGAAATGAGTCCACGCGATCGCAGTGATACATTCAAAGAAGGTTGGCCGCATGGAAGGACCGAGGCGGTCCATCTCCTCGACGACGGGACGGACGACTTCCATCGCAGAGTAAAGTTCGTCCTCCGTCGGTTGTTGACCGTTGACGGTCATGCGTTCGCCGATGGAGTGGAGGTGTGGCGAGGTGAACAGGCCGACACGAGGTCCGGCAGCCGAGAGGATGGCGGCTGTCATCGCAGCGGTTGAGCCTTTGCCCTTGGTCCCCGCGATATGAATCGAGGGAATCGCCCGTTGGGGATTCCCCAGACGCGACAGCAGCTCACGCATCCGGTCGAGCTTGAAGTCCAGCAGGTCATACTGCTCAGAAGGGATGCGCTCGAAGTTGATGCGGCTGTTGATGAACTGCATCACCCGCTGGTGTGCAGGCGAGTCGGCTGAAGTCGCAGATTCCTCAAGAGGAGTTGGCTGATCGGACGAAGTTGGCATCGCAGAATGTTACCGTGAGGAGTCATCTCGTGTCGCGTGGGTGAGGACACTTTCTTCCTGAGTCTGACGACCATTTCCGCCGGGGGGCATCGTCAATAGGATATGGATCAGCACAGACGGAGCGACATGTGCATTGTTCAACAATTCGTCATCCGAAACAGCGGAGTCTCCAGCATGAGCGTCATCCCATTCAGAATCGAACAGTGGCAATTCAACCGTGAGCGGACATGGGAAACTCTGAATGCCATTTCAGAGACCGAGGACCCGCAGTCCGTGTTGCTCTGGCAGCCGGGACCGGGACGTGCCCACATCGGGTGGCAACTGATGCATCTGGCGATGACGGAGGAGTTCTTCGCGATGATGAAACCCGGGTTCGCTTCATCGATCTCCAAGGAGACATTTGGCCACTTCCGCAAGGGCAGCACACCCGATGAGAAGGTCCCCTCTCTTGAGGAGATCCGTAAAGTGCTTGGAGAAACACGTGGTCATCTTCTGGCAACTGTCAAGCAGTTCACAGAGGAAGACTTGGGCATCATCCCGGACTCGCTCTCGGAGCGGGGATGGGATGTGGGCACTGCTTTGAAGATTCTCGCCTGGCACGAGCCGCATCATCAGGGACAGGCTCACATCACCTTCAATCTCTGGAAGGCCTCACATCTCAGGCAGAGTGAGTGATCGCGATGGCCGAGGAAGCTACTTGGAGCCGAGAAAGCTGAAGAGGCTCTTGCCTTTTTTGGACTGTGCACCGTCATCATCCCCGGGTTTCGCAACATACGAGGAGTCGATGGCTTCGGCGAGTTGTTCGATGGACCGTGTCAGCTTGGCTTTGGGAGCTTCGGTGATCAAGGGCACCCCATTGTTGCGAGACTCGACCATGTTGGCGTAGTCGTTGGGGACTTGCCAGAAGATCTCACGACCGATTGTTTCCAGGGCCTTATTAAGACTGATCTGCGAATCCTCCAAGCCGATCCGGTTCACCACAATGCGGAGCTTTTCCTGGATCTCTTCCTTCTCGTCGGCGAACTGAATCAGACGGACCACGTTTCGCAAGCTCGGCAGATCGAGTTGAGTGACCAGCAGGACCTGATTGGAGAGCTCCATCGCTGCAATGTCGAGCGGCGTGTAGGACTTGCTGACGTCGATCACCAAGTGCGTAAAGGTTGCCTTGAGCAGCTTGACAACACGTTTGAGTGAGTCGGGAGAGATTAAGTCGTCTTCGATCATTTGCACCGGTCGCGGCAGCAGGAAGGCGCCGCACTCGTGCATGGTCAGTGATCGCTTGAGCAGCGAGTAGTCGAGGCGAGTGATGTTCTCAGCCACGTCGAGGATTGTGTAATCGGGGATGATGTCCAACCACACGTCGGCATCGCCGAGTGAAAGGTCGAGATCGATCACAGCGACACTATTTTGCGGATTCTGAGCGAGGACACAGGCCAGGTTGATGGCCACAGCCGTGCAGCCTACGCCGCCACTCGCCCCGGCAACCGTGATGACCTGTCGCTCCTTGGACTTGCCTGGTCCTCCAGACTTGTTCAATGATTGTTGAATTCGATCCAGCGCGGCCATGAAGTCGTCGAGCTGAATCGGGTAGTTCAAAAACTCCCGGGCGCCATTCCTCATCGCCTGCAGAATCAGGCTGCCCTCTTGAGAACCACTGACGACGAGCAGAGCACAACTGGGGAGCTCCTGACTCACCTGAGCGAGGAGCAGGAGGGCTTTTTCAGGATCTGAGTCGATCGCAACCAGAGCCAGATTCGGCTTGGTTTGCTCGAGAACGTCGTTGAAGAACTCATACCGGGAGCATTCGGCCTCGAGCCAAACGGCATCGATTCCCAGCAGCATGTTCTTGAGCGAACTTCGAGTGGCGTCGTTGGGATCAACAATCGCCATGCGGACAACGTTATTCATGAACGATTCACTCTCAAGACGATTTGACAGCCAATCGGCCCCAAGGCATCCGGTCGACTCGACACCGATCGCGGATAGACAGCTGTCATCAAGACTCTACTTCCTAGAATGACTGTGACGGGTAAATCATGTTTGTGGATTACTGTTGACCAAATGCGATCATCGTTTGTCTCGATTGATCCTGTTGATGCGAGGTGTCGCTTATCTTTTCGCCACGTTTGATGTGAGACGAATGGGTTTGGATTCGACCTGAATGGGGACCTCCCCCTGTTGGAGGGGGCCACGAAACGGATCAATCAGACCCAGATTCGCCGGCTGATTCGCACCAGTGGCCCTCCGACTGGGAATGCTCGCATTTCCAGGCAGTGGCGGGAGAGCCGGCGGTGACTGTAACGATGTCGGCTGGTTCTTCTGTGGTGAGGCGTCGATCTGGAATGTGGGACTTGTGAACGGAGCGGCTGGCATCGTGTCTGGTTGCATCGTCGGATGAGGAGCACTGTTTGACGGAATTGGTGGTGGTGACATCATCTCGTAGTCGGAATTGGGGCTGATCATTTCTTCCGTGGGGTACTCGTGCATTTCCGACGGTGCATACTGACCTGGTCCGCACTGTCCATATTCCCCACCTCCGTATCCGCCGCTTCCGTAAGCACCCCCTCCAATGTCACAACCCTCACAGGCATCTCCATATTTCGGCACTTCGATCATGCCATCAATGAACAGTTCGCGATCCGTGGGATCGTCGGTGAAGCCGCCCGGACCAATGCATGGTGTCTGTTCCGGACTGAGAGGTGCCACCATGTGTGGTGTCACCAGAATCAGCAACTCGGTTTCCGACTGGCTGTGGGAAACCGTTCGGAACGCTGCACCGACGAGTGGCAGTTCTCCCAGAAACGGGAGTTTGGTCGACTCGGAAGCCTTCCGGGTGGAGATCAAACCACCGATCATCAGTGTTTCCCCAAACCGCATCTCCACCTGCGTGTTGACCCGGCGAGTGGTGATACCGGGGACGACCATGCCATTGACGGTCACTGCGTTACTAAAGTCGCGTTCGCTCACTTCCGGAGCCACATCGAGACGCAAGCGACCATTCCCAAGGACCACTGGCACGGCCTCCATGCGCACACCGAACTCGCGCCATTCGATCGAGACAGTACCCAGACTCTGAGGAACCAGAATCGGGAATTCACCACCGGACAGGATTGTCGCGGGACGTCCGCTCGTCGTGACGAGACGTGGCTCTGCCAGAATTTTGAGCAGGCTTTCGTTTCGCAGGGCATCCACAAAGCCGTTGAAGACCTCGGTGGTTCCCATGACTGCAAATTGAATTGCAGAGTCCAAACCAGTGAAGTTCGCAATACTTGGCCCCCCGGCTGGGGTGGACACACTGCTCAGAGCCGTGACAGCACCCGGCGTGCTGGCCACGAACGTGTGATTGCCGTTCAACAGGAAGTTGAAGCCGAGTTGCCGCACTTTGGTCCTGGCGACTTCCATCACCCGGACGTCCAACAGAACTTGATGCACTCCGCCCACTCGCATGTGATTGAGCACATTCGGGTAGAATTCCTGCGCGACGTCCATGATCTCTGTGATGTGATCCGGCTCGGTCACGACGCCCTTGAGCACGAGGCTTTCTTTAATTTTGACCGCCGTCACGGATGCTTCCGGGAACAACTGTCGGAGGTAAGCTTCGACGTGTCGCACATCGCCAAGGATGAAGACTTCGATGCTGTAGCTGTTGTCGTACTCGTCGGTGATCACCAGTGTGGTGACGCCACTCTTTTCGCCTCGCACCCTGAGACGTTGAGGCGAGAGGGCGTCCACCGAGATGACGTCCGGGTCAAAGCCGTCGACCCGTACAATCCGGTTGGCACATTGGAAGATACGCGAGAACTGCTCAGTGATCTGCAGTTCGCTCGTGGGCGTGAGAACCTCGTAGATGTGCTCATTGGCACGCATCTCCGGCACACCCTCTGCCGGCTGAGCAAAGGTGGTCACCGGCCCTGCGACGAGCATCAATGATGCCAGCAAAGACAACCACGCCGATCGGCCCCAGCGTTTATGAGAGGTTTGCATCCGTGCACCTTGCTTAAATTGGAAACTCGCTCATCAACGAGACAGGCATGTGCCCCCTGCACAAGCGGACTCGCTGAGGAGTGTATGAGTTTCGGTAGTTGACTTCCGTGTCTGATCGCTTTGCTGAGGTTGCCCGCAAACTCGCAGATTTACTTCTTGAACGGGAGATTCATGAACTGCTCCAGGACAGGAGCAAACGGTGACTCTCGTGTCGCAGGAGCACTCACGTCGCTTGTTCCGTTGGCTCCAGCCTCACTGCTGGACTCGATCTCCTCTTCGGGGACTTCCTCCACCGGCAGTTCGAGTTCGATTTCTTCCAGGTTGTCACCGTGGAAGATTTGCATCCGCCATTTGGGAATGTCTGGATCGTCATTGAGTGCGATTTCGACTTTGGGTTCCGGCTCAGGCTTCACGGGCTCGGGCTTTTCCTGTTCGGCGAGGAAGTTCCCGACGCCCGGCTCTTGCGACGGACCATCCTCACCATAGCCTTGTCCATACATCGCGAATCGTGCGTCACGATCAGCGGTGCCTTGCAGTTCTTCCATCAACCGTTCGTCGATGGCTCCGACCTGCACATGTTCGTCATCCGCTTTGTTACGCCAAACGAGAGAGAGTTCCCCCTTCCGCTCAGCGAGATAAACATAGGACGCTTGTTCCGGCGTGACGAGCAGTGAAACATTCTTCACCGCCGCGCCACCTTTCTTTTCATCGCTTGAATTCTCTGTCTTGCTTCCGGTGGCGAAGATCGACACGTATTCGAGGAGTGGCCTCACTTGCGTCGTCTGGCCTCCACGACCGCGTGTCTGATAGGTCACCAGCACATCGACTCGGTCGCCGGGTGACAACATTCCGCTGTGTGTTTGTGTGTCATTGACTTTCACCGAGACGATTCTCATCCCCTTGGGAATCTGCATCGATGCACCCCGGACGCCGGGTTCACCGAGGACAGACATCGTGATGAAGTTGTCCGGCAAAATCAGCTTGTTCGCTGCACGATCTGCGTACTGCTCCTCGGTGGTCACCGCATTCTCCGGAACCAATGCCACAGCGACATCCTTGAACATGACGTTCTCAGGAGTCAGCACGGTCCCCACAGGGATTTCGGTGACGGCCATCAACACAGAGACCTTTTCCTCTTGAACGCCAGATTGTTTTCCATTCATGGCTTGCCGGACGCCCAACATGGCAAACAAGCCACATCCCACAGCGACCACAAGTAATGCGACAGTTTTGACTTTCATTGTTTCACCTCACGAAATGTCCCGAGGGACGCGGGGGAGGTGTCGCAATGGAAATGCGGGGTCGCGTTCCCATCATCGGCACCAGCGTGTTAAACTCTTCAGCCTATAACGATTTGACGAGTTGAAATGATCATCCGGGTCCTGCGGTTCCGCTCACTACGAGTGTCACGGACCGCCCGTCTTTCCCAGATTCACAAGGCTCCGTCCTGCCATCATCTTGCGATCAAGTACTCTCCTCACCCATCGCTTAGTAGATCATGCCTGCATACAGGAAGTAGGCGATTGATCCGATGCAGATGGGAATTCCGTATGGCAAGAGCATCATGGTGGGCTTCCGCTCGGCCGCGATGCGCGAAAGCTCTTTGGGATTCTTGATGGTCAGCCATTCAGCAGCGATGACCAGGAACTGGCCGTAGTGCTTGTCCCAGCCCTTGCGGTACAGGACCATGCAGATCGCCATGATGGCTCCGACGACCACGGACACGCAGAAGGCATACCAGGTCACCACGGGGCCGAGCCAGGCACCCATGCCGGCCATCAGCTTGACATCGCCTGCTCCCATGCCGCCGACGGAATACAACGGCAGCAGTGTGGCGAGTCCCACCATGGTACCCAGAAGCGCCGCTCCGAGTCCGCTCATGCCGCTCATCCAGACATTGAAGGCAATGCCGGAGAGGACCATAGGAAACGTGATCCAGTTCGGAACACGAAGCTCTTTGCCATCGATCCATGCTGCAATGATGAGCACAATACACACGAACTTGACGTGCAAGTTTTCTGTGAGGAGAGCATGCCAATCCATGAGGTCACCTTTCTATTGTCGATCCGCTCGACAAGTTTGAGGAGGAGGTCGTTTTTCGGAGGAGGTCGAAAGTGGATCAGTTCCGGTCGAAAGCAATTTCAAACTTGTGCTTCAGGTGTCATGCAGGAGGGCCTGGAAGCAGGCAGAGGTCATTCCTCGAACAAGCTCCTGCACAAAACCAT
Source organism: Planctomycetaceae bacterium (assembly GCA_029259815.1). GTDB lineage: Bacteria > Planctomycetota > Planctomycetia > Planctomycetales > Planctomycetaceae > JAHBXU01. The sequence continues at coordinate 8,024 of JAJDEJ010000029.1, forward strand.
GAAAATGGTCTAAAAGTAGGAGCCTCGACTGACGTTCGTGGTCAGCCAGACCGCCATCACTGCGACAGCAAAGGGCAGCCACTGCATCAGGGAGACGATCGGAATCTCAATCCAAAAGGGGAACATTGTTTGTTTTGATTTGTGTGGGACATCGGACAGAAGAGTCGTCGGTCGGTCGTTGTTCAGGAAAGTCCGCCGTCCGACCGCAAGAACGGTCGGACGGCAGGAAAAGTCTTCTCGCGATCTCAAAGAGAGACTGCGGCGATTAGCTCAGCGAGTCTTTGACGGCATTGAACTTGGCATTCGCGTTCGTACCGATCGCCTGGATGGCGGTCAGGCAGACGACGACGATCAGTGCGAGCATGACTGCATACTCGACCGCTGTCGGGCCATCTTCGGACTCGATAAAGTGCTTGACGCTGTTGACGAAGTTCTTCATTGGAAACCCCTAATCTTTCGAAATGTTTCAGGCAGTCGGTCACAGAAAACATTCCTGCGATCAGCTAACCCGTTACCCCCCAGGTCGGGAATGTCGTGCGAGCAATCGCTCATCACGACAACGTTGGAGACCTAATGTCACAATAAGTGGCTCCGAAAAAATCCGGAGAACCCTGATGATTCCATTCACTCTGAAAACCTAGGTCGACAAATGGGGCAGTCAAATTCTTTTGACGAGAATCTCCTGATTTTTCCGGTCTGTTGACAGTCGCACTTCACTGGAGTCGCGTAACCCGACCTCGCTTGACCACAGGGAGATCCGTTCTTCGATTCGCAGACGGTCCGGTTCGTCCGGTTGTCGGGTTTGCAGCGTTTCTTCCAGCACAGCAATCGCTTGTTTGACTTGTCCTGCGTCATGCAGGGCATCGGCCCATTGAATCTGCACCACCGGGAGTTGCGGCGCGCAGTCAACAGCATTCTTCCACAGACTCAGGCCATCGCGCCAAACATGTAGATGATCAGCCGATGCAGACGCATACCCGAACACACTCGTGCTCACGATCACGCCAGTGATGAGTGAGAATCCCATCGGTCGTCCGGCCATAGGCATCGACCACTTCGCTGCAATCAAGCGCCCACACCATGCCAGCCCACCGGCTGATAATCCGAACGCACACACACAAGGCAAGTACATGTAGCGATCGTTCATCAAAGTCGTAATCGGGAAGAAGTTGAGCACCGGGAACAACAGCAGAAACCAAGTTATGACTGCGAAACTCAGCAATGGCAGACGTCGCCACGTCATCCAGCAGAGGAGCCCCACGCCCGTCCAAGCTACTGACGACACGATGATCGGCAACAGAATGCCCTGAGTCGGCGGGTCATACAGCACACTCAAGCCCGACGGCCACAGCAGCATGCCGACGTACTTCCACACAATGACCGAGTCGATTCCGAGGATCTGCAATTTGCTCATCCCCAGGTGATCACGCACGCCCCCCATCACACTCGTTTGGGCAGACATCGTGATGTTCAACAGCAGAATGCAGAGAAAGCCCGGGGCCAGTTGGTGCGGGAGCGCCTCAGCGATCGTCTTCCGACGCACGAGAACGTCATATGCCAGCACGATCGGTGGAATGATGATTGCCGCTGCTTTTGTCAGCAGAGCTAACGCCAGCCACATCGTGCCGTGAAGCTCGTGCCGACCGATCCGATCTGGACGTAACCAACTCAGACATGACGCCAGCATGAACACACTGCACAACAGAGTCTTACGAGACGACACCCAGGCAACCGTCTCGATCTGGACAGGATGTACTGCAAACAACACGGCTGTCACCAGCCCAATCGATCGATTGTCTGTCAGTCGTGTCACAAGCAGCAGGATCAGCACCGAGTTCAAAGCGTGCAAGAGGACGTTCGTCAGGTGAAACCCCCCCGCTGTCTTGCCATAGAGCGTGTGATCAAGGAGCAGCGACAACGTTGTGAGCGGTGCATAATTCTTGACGTTGAACTCCGTGACAATCCGCCACAAGTTGGACGGATGCCAGCTGGTGATCAACGGGTTGTTCAACACGTACCAGGGGTCGTCCCAGTTGACGAAATCGAACCCCAACACGGGCCAATAGACTGCAGCAATCAATCCCAACAAGCAGAACACACCCATTCGCGATGACGCGTCGGAGCCCGAAGGCCAGACTGTCTCGTCTGATGTGGCACAGCGGTCTGGTGACATTGAAACCATGACGGTGTCCGGGAGAACAAGCACGTGCGACTGTCAACATCGGCACGATCGTGCTGATCTGCCGAGTCTGAGTCGTGAGGGGGAACTCTCAAACATACCCCATGTTTCGTAACACGCAGCCACACCGCCTGCGCAAGTCAGATTCACGAGCTAAGTTTTGGTCCGTCCTCCGTTTTTGATCACCGAACAACTCCCGTATCACTCCGAGAAACGAGGCCACGTTGTCATCCAATATGACCGATTCAACGACATCCGCACTCGATTCACCTGCAGTTCTCCTGTCGGCGGACGAGCAACTTCGTCGGGTCGAACCATTGCTGTCGAAGATCCCACAGGCTGATGTCGGCACTCAGCGAACCATCGCCGTCATGCCGGCCTACAACGCAGAGTCCACGATCGAACGCACACTCTGCGATATTCCAGATGGGTCGATTGATGAAGTCATCCTCGTCGACGACTGCAGCACCGATCGCACGGTCGAAGTCGCTCAATCACTGGGCATCACCGTCGTCGAGCGAGAACAGAACGGCGGCTACGGGGCCAATCAGAAGACTTGCTACCAGCATGCTCTGGAACGGGGTGCTGACTATGTCGTCATGATCCACCCTGACTTCCAGTACGACAGCCGTCTTGCGGGCATCGCGGTCGACTTTCTCAAACTGGGTATCTGCGACGTCGTGCTCGGCTCACGCATCCGCACGCGTCGTGAGGCACTCGAAGGCGGGATGCCTGTCTGGAAATACGTCGCCAACCGCATCCTCACGACCGTTGAGAACATTGCATTGGGACAAAACCTCGGCGACTTTCACAGTGGATTCCGAGCCTACAGCCGGGAGGTGTTGCAGACGATCCCCATCGAGCAGAACTCCGACGACTTCGTGTTCGACAGCCAGTTTCTCGCGCAAGCGGTCCACTTTGGCTTCCGCATTGGTGACGTGCCTGTTCCCGTCCGCTACTTCGAGGAAGCGTCGAGTATCCCCTTTCGCCGGTGCGTGACTTACGGCTGCGGGACACTGGGAGTCCTCAGCGAGTTCTTCGCACACCGTCTTGGCATGATCAACTCACCCCGTTTTCAGCGCTCATCCGATATCGAAGCGTGAAAGAACAACTGCAAAGTTAGGGGTGGCCGGGTCTGACCAACGGAAAGGCCCGGTCCGGCGATTGCAGGGCCATCCGCTTCGCTCCTGACCCTGCCACCCTCACTGAAAACCGTCTTGAAACTTCACCGATTCGTTACTCGGTTGAGTCATCTCCGGCTTCCGGCGCAGGCTCCTTGAGGTCCGGTTCGTCTTCTGGCAACGTTTCCTCGTCGATCTCCGGCAAGTCTTCGGGTGACGCGCTCTGACTCATTGGCTCGTCACTCGGAGTGTCCGCTGGAGGAGTCCCTTCAGGTGCTGGATCTGTGGACGGCGGATCGAGCGCCGGACCGGAGTCACTGGCCTCTTCACCTTCCTCTGGCTCCTGCTCCTTGATCAACGCCGAGCGGTCAACTCGAATGTCATCGAAGGTCTCTGACGAAATCACGTAGTACCAGTCTGCAAAGCGGACGTTCAACTCCTGAACTTTCTTCTGTCCCGCTTCCAGTTTCTCTTCATATGCAGCCTGCTCAGACTCCCATTGCATCAGCTTGGTTTCGTAGTCGGCAAGTGCCTGCTGATACTCGGTGTCTTCCTCTGAAGTCTCATCGTCTGAAGTCTCCTCAGTGCTTTCCGGATCGGTCTCTGCTTCTGCGTCATCACTCTCGTTGTCCGGAGTCTCTTCACTCTCCGGCTTTTCTGGTGCGACAGGTTTCTCGCCCGGTGGCTCGATGAGCGGATCATGAAACTGCGTGGTAATGAAGAGATAGCGGCTTTGCTTCGCAGACTCTCCGTCCTCGTCATCCGCCTCGCCCTCGGTCGCATCTCCTTCGTCTGACGCGTCCCCATCACTGTCTGCCTCTTCGACTGTCTCGTCATCTCCGCCCTCACTGCCGACCTCAATTTCGACATCAGTACCGGTGAAGACCTCGCCGAATCGCAAGACGTAAAGCACTCCGTCCGCAGTTCCCACGCGGACTTCACCTTCGTTAGAGACCAAGGCTCCATCAGCAATGAAGTAACCTTTCTGCTCCAAATCAAGGATGGCCAAACCGTCAACTCGCGCGCCGCCCTCGGATTCACCTTTGAGTTCTGCACTCAGACCGGGTGGCTTCGGTCGGACGCCGACAATCTTCAGGTCTTCCAAGGCCGTGATGATTGAATTGACGTTGGCCGTGTTCACCTCCGCGCTGTCGTCGAGTCCATCAAGCGTCCAGGGATCGGTGGAGTTCGGTCGAGTGAGCTGGCTCTGCTCGCCGGGGATGAGTGCCCCTCTCGTTTCGTCGATGGAGTAGTTGTCGATGACGATTTCTCGCAAGTCAGAACGGCTGACCTCGAGCAGATCCGGCTCGATCCAGTCTGCAAACTTTGTCGAGATGTCAATGTCCAATGTCGCACGATACGTGCGGTCCTCATCAGGGCGACGGATGTGATAGACGTTGTTCTGATCTTCGACCTTGGTGCCGATGATGTAGTCGGCCAGCACGTTCTCTCCTTCGAGCAACGTGATGCGGTCGCCCCGGCCTTCGGTGCCGGTCACACTTTCGTCGAGCGGGTCAAGAACGCCGAGACGTTTGAAGTCGTCAGGAGATGTACTCGCCAGTGCACCACGCTCAATGCCGATGATCGAAGTGGCCGTCTTAGAGAGTTGCTCCTCGCCGTCGGCCGGGTAGTTGTGATGGGACGGTATCCGCCAAAGCCCGTCCTGAAACTCAACATTGAACACGTCGACCTGTGCAGCGTCCTCGTTGTACGCCGCGACCCGCAGGCCCGTTGCTTGATTCGGATCATCAAAGTTTTCATAGAAGGGCTCTCCCACGTCGCTGAATTCGGCGAGGGACGCGGGTTGAGTCGACCAATGTGTGGCAGCCGCCAAGACGACCGAAACGACGGCTGCACCAACGAAGATCAATGTGCGTTGTGATTCCTGCATGACTGCATCTACTACCGAAAGAATTGGTTGGAAAACGTCGCTCTCGCGGTCTTTCAGACGCGGCGAGTGGCGTCGATGTTCTGTCGTTCGTTCGTGATCCGAATGCTCAACATGATCAGGCCCACCAGGATGGCCGGAATCGGCGGGAACAGGACGGCCCAACGCCAGACGCGGTCTTCGATCTTGCGGATCGACCGTTCGGACGCGATCTTGGCCTGCCGGACCTCAGCCTCTTTCTCTCGCTCGATCTCGGATTCTTCTAACTCCAGCTGCCTCGTCAGACTCTTCTGAGCATTGCGTAGCAACTGCTGTTTTGTGCGAGCATCGAGCGCGCTGTCGTTTTGAATCTCATCGACCTTGTCCTGGAGTCGCTCCCGCGCGTCTTCCAGTCGTTTGTCAGCCTCTTCCTTGGCCTCAGTCTGACGTGCGATTCGCTGGTTGATGAACTGCTCCTTCTGACGCTGGACGACCGTGAGAATGCGTTGCTTGGGTCGCCGCGAGCGAAGCTCGACATATCGCTCTTCTCCTGCCAGCACGTCGACAGCGTTCATGACAAAAGTGACGTTGTCGATCGACAGATCGAGGAACACGTCCTCCCGTAAACGGAAGGACTCATCGGAAATCACGTCTGAATCGGCTACAAAGATCGCGTTGATCGATGACCCTGAATCGCTCTCCGCTTTCGATTGCACACGGGCGGCCAGAACATGGGCGTACTCGTCGACGATACGGTCGGGGAAGGGATTCACATTCCTGCCGCCGAAGATGCCCGGAGTTGTGATTTCATCCCAGTCGAGGGTCCCCGAGTTCTTCGAGCCTGTGAGGAGCAACTTCGTGAACTCCAGTTTACTGCCCTCACGAGGACGAATGCTTCCCGGGAAGAACATCAGCATCTCTTCCAATCCCTTCGTGATGTCACTATCGGGATTAAAAGCATTAGCACTGCCACTGTCAGATTTGACGAACACGAGTTCGGGACGGACAACATCGAAGAACTCGGGGTGTGGGTTGAAAGCGTCGAAGGCCAGTTGTCCTGCATCCCAAGCGATGTCGAGAGCGTTGACGAGGTCGGTCGCGCGTCCGCCGGAGGCTTTGGGCTCCGGTGGCTGTTGCTGCATCCCCATCATGCCGCCGCCGGGTGACGGCTTGGGCATCAGTGGTGCCCCTTGAATGCCTGATCCCCAAGTGACGGGCAACGGGTCGTCGAAGATCAAAACCGGCTCACCGGACTTCACGTACTCGACGAAGTTTGCCATTTGCGGCTCAGTGAGCGAAGAGGGCATCACCGCGAGCAGCACGTCCACGTCATCCTCGATCGTCGAGGCGGGCGAAACGGTCTTCACCTTGTACTGCTTCTTTAACTCGGTGACGATCCGCCACTCGGGATCGGAGCGGAACGTCTGCTGATTGAATCCGCCCATCAACTTGGCATCCGTCTCCAGAATGCCGATCGTCAGTCGTTCCTCGTTCGCGACCGTTCCCAGCGAGCGAGCCAACTCGAACTCGACTGAGTCACCGACTCCATAGAAGGGGACGACCACCTGGTCGTAACCGCTCCGCGTGACCGTACCGAGGAAGATGTCCTTTCGCACAAAGCGACCGCCCTCGTCCTCGGTCGTGACGGAACGAGGTTGGATGCCCCATTTCTCCGCGATCTCGGCCTCTTCGCTGAAGGGCTCAACCTCGACATACTGCACCTGGACTTTGCTGCCACCGCGACTGTCCAGTTCACGCAACAGTCCGACCAGCTTCTTCCGAATACCGACGTACTGTTGCGGAACTTCGTCAGCAGGGCTGAGATACGCCTCGATGGTCACAGGCTTGT
>JAJDEJ010000281.1 GCA_029259815.1 Planctomycetaceae bacterium
GGGACTGTCCTCAAATAAACTATCGAAGTGCGATAGGTCAATTTACCGTGGATCGCGGACAATGCGGCGATGCACGACGCACAAACGATCGATGGATTGGAATTGAAGTTTAATTCGCTCATCGGAGATCTTGACGAGCGAGGGCGACGACGTTGGGCGGCGACCGAGGCGTTGGCTTTAGGCTACGGCGGGATTACTGCTGTTTCAATCGCCACGGGACTCTCTCATGGCACGATCCGCAATGGGATCAAGGAACTGGACAGTGACAATCCACTTCCAAGCGGACGGCAGCGTCGAACGGGGGGTGGCCGCAAACCGCTCGAAGACACGCAGACCGACCTAAGAGATGCGATTGATCAATTGGTGGAGCCGACTGAGCGAGGTGATCCTCAATCGCCGCTACGCTGGACGTGCAAAAGCTTGAGCAATCTTCAACGCGAACTTGTACTGCAGGGATATCACGTCGGCCGCACGAAGATTTCCAAAATTCTTCATGCGTTGGGGTACTCACTGCAAGGCAACCGCAAAACCCGCGAGGGCACCGATCATCCCGACCGCAATGCCCAGTTTGAGCACATCGCTCGGCGCGTCCGCGCGTGTCAGCGTGCAGGTCGCCCTGCGGTCTCGGTGGATACGAAGAAGAAAGAAACACTGGGAAAGAAGGCAAATATCGGAAAAGAGTATCGCCCCAAAGGCGAACCGTTGGAGGTGGACACACACGATTTCCCGGACAAGGAACTCGGCAAGGCGATTCCTTACGGGGTCTACGATATTGATTCGAACGAAGCATGGGTTTCAGTGGGGATCAGTCGCGATACAGGTGAGTTTGCTGTTGAAGCGATTCGACGCTGGTGGCGTCAGATGGGCAAGAAGCGATACAAGTTCCCCAAACGTCTCCTGATCACCGCCGACAGTGGCGGCAGCAATGGGCATCGCAACCGACTATGGAAGTATGAGCTTCAACGCCTGGCCGATGAAACCGGGATGACGATCGAGGTGTGTCACTATCCACCCGGGACGAGCAAGTGGAACAAAATCGAACATCGCTTGTTTTGTCATATCACTCGAAACTGGCGTGGCGTCCCGCTGGAAAGCCATCGAGTGGTCGTCAGCCTTGTCAGCTCGACTCGCACTGAAAAGGGACTGGCCGTTCATTGCCGACTCGACGAGAATCAATATCTCAAGGGGCGCAAAATCCGTGATGCCGAAATGAACGCCATCAAACTGAAACGCAATGCGTTCCACGGTGATTGGAACTATCAAATCGCCCCACGTAAGAACTAGAACTTCGATAGTTTATTTACAAACGCACCCTGAGTAACTCGACTGCCGCATCGAGTGCCTGCTGTCGGTCAGCATATTTGCCATCGGCGATTTGGCGTTCGAGGAAGTCCTCGTTATCGGGAGAGATGTCCTTTGTCATCTGTCGATTCTATCACAAATGGGGAGGATCACCAAAAAGTTTGAACAGAGTGGACGGTGGTGCAAAACCTGTCGGAAACCGTGATGGCCTTGGTCAGAACGGCACGTTCTCGTTGGGAGGAGGACCGTCATCATGAGCCGAGGTATCTGTTGCCGGACGAATCGCCTGGTCGAAGATCCACGAATGACAACGGTCCAGCACCTTGCCGACCAGTGGCAGGTCGTCCCGTCCAAACGAATGTGAGTCCTTCCAGTTCTCGCCGTCCTTGTAGAGCCGACTGACAGTCACGTTATGCCGGATGCCGTTGTCGGTGGAATTCGCCCAGATGGCAGCCCGGATGCGGCCCAGCCGAATCTCGTGCACCGGTTTCACTTTCGTATCGGATTGGTTGGCCATGAGTTCTGTCCTTTCGTGGAAACAGAAGGAAAGTCGAGAGGGACACCGGTCGATCGGCAGGCATTGATGTTGCCGTCACTAGTTCCCCAGAAGTCATCTCACATGCTCGTCAACAATCACTGTGACCGTAACGAGCCACGTCTTCAGTCCGTTGAAGCTGTTTCAGGGAGAGCCTGAGTCGTGCTCCGTGTCGTCCGGAGACGCGAACGACTGACGCAACAATGCCTCGGTACGTTCCTCTTCCTGGCGGCACGCAGGGCACAGGCCCAGGAAGTTCTCGGAGCAGCCTTGCGGGAAGTACACAATGTGAGTCCAGCCATCGGCGATGGCTTCGTCATAGCTGTCGGGTGAATCTCTGTCACACTCGCTGCAGGAGAGCGTGAACGGGACATCACGCGGAATTGCATCGCTCATGTGTCGTACCTTTCAGTCAGACAGAAATGAAAGGAGCCCGGAGCAGACGGGACGCACAAACGCCAACCGCCGCTGCCGGAACTCCTCCCTGGGGTTTCAAAAGAAAGCTCACGTCCCACGGAATGAATCGCATTACACCGCGAGTGACATCAGTCGGCCAATGCGTGTATCCAATTCGGCCCGCTCACCGGCGTAGCTGGCCCGCTGGGTGAGCTTCGTCAGCGCATCGACGAGAGCAAAGATCGTGAAGCCTCCGTGGTGCTGTGCGATCTCAATCGCATCCTTGATGAGATGTTTTGGAATCTTCTCCGCCGAGAGCACTTTCGTAACTTCGTCTGCATCATGACCGAGTCGCTCGCTCATGGCTTGCCGCATCACACGAGCAAAGCCGTCACGCCGGTCGTCCCGATATTTGACCAGCGTCTCGATCATGCGGCGTATCTCATCGAGACCATCACGCACACCGGACGTGTGCTTGCGGCTGAACTCAGTCACTTGTGTCGCATCCCAGACGATGTGATTCGCACACACCTTCTGGAACCAGAACGTCTGACAACCGAGTGAGCGTTTGCCGACCTCGCTGTTCCAGACGAAGAAGCCGGGAGCGAAGGCCTCGCCATTGACCTCCGTCCAGCCCTGCGGGTCAATCAGGAAGACGAATAAGTCCTGCTCACCACAGTAGAGTCCGGTGTGGATATCTGCCGCCGCCTTTTGTGGTGGCGTGAAATCCGAGGCGAACTCGGCCACGACATCCAGCAGTTGCGAGTTCCACAGCCGCGTGTAGGTCGTGCCATGCACAGCACGAACGACATCGTCCGTCGACAAGATCTGCAAAGGCTTGCCATCTTGCGGCAGCGTTTCGTCGAAGACTTTGCTGGCCGTCTTGCGAGACAACCGATTGACGGTCCCCTTCTGCACCCCGGCCATGCCGCACAACTGTGAGAACGACCAGTCGTTCAACGCCAGCTCAGCACCGTCACCGCCGCCACAGATCGTCAGATCATGTGACAGCGTGAGATTCTCCCACGGCTCCCACAGTCCGCGAGAGTTTGCCTTCTGGGCATCGCAGTGGTCGCACAAGGTCTCGAACGAGTCAAAGCACTCGTCCGGCATCCGTTTGAACAGTTCGTCGTGAGCTTGAGTGAGTGTCGCCATGTTGAGTCTCCAGAGAGATCGAAGATCCACGCAGCCGTGGCGAAGACTGACAACCAGTCCTCGCGCAGGCTCCGTGTCCCCGTTCCGGAGACTTCAACAGATTTGAACCTCGTCAAAACCTTCCAGCACCACCGCACTCTGATCGCAGAAGTAACTCACTCCTCCAGCCAGAGCCGGCGATGACGACTACTCGAAACAGACATCGAAAGGATCAGAAACCATCATCACATCTGTGCAGTTAGCACAGATGTGATGAGAAGTCATGCTGCGTCGGTCGATTGAAAGATCGAGGACAACGCTTCCTGCTGAGAGTTGGGGAACAGATGCCGATAACGTAGCCGCATCGCCTCTGTCTGATGCCCGAGCCACTCATCGATCATCCGCTGGTCGACACCCCTTGATGCCGCGTTGGAAGCGAATGAGTGGCGAAAGACGTGAAAGCCCCGTACCCGTTCCCATTCACTGCTACGGAGCGTTCGTTTGAAGTGATTTGTTGCTTCATTCACCGTCACCGGTTTCGGTACGAAGGTTCTCTGTCGCTGACATCGTCCAGATAATTGAGAGAGTGTTCGACGACCACCTGGATGATTTGAGAACCATTGTCGCATCACCGATCGCAACAGCGGCGTCAGTGGGACGCGACGAAAAGTAAGTGACGATTTGCGACTCCGTTTCTTCTCACGAATTTGGACAGTGCCGCCGTCAAAATCAAAGTCGTCGATTTCAAATCGCAGAAGCTCGCTTCGTCTGGCACCGGTATGCGCCACGAACACGAACATCGGGTGGATAAACGGATGGCGTGCGACTTGGTTGACATGGTTCAACAGCTGATTGATCTGGCCGGTCGACAAATAGAGACACTCCCAGAGCTCCGCGATCTCCTGAGTTTTGAGTCCGCCGCGTTCGACCGTTCGTTCAATTTCCTCCCACGTCATAAAGGGTGGTGGCTGGTCTTCCTTGGGGTACTCCAGGTCGGTGGTGGGGGAATCTCCGGTCACGTATCCGTTTCGCTTGCACCAGTTCCAGATGGCTCGAAACGTGGCGACCTCTTTCCGTGCTGTCGTCGGACGAATGGGGCTTCCCTGATATTTCTCCCGGAGACGACGTCGAACGTACTGCTGGAGGTCAGCGGTTGTCATGGACTGGGCGATTCGACTTGTTTTCAGGATTCGCTTGAGATGATCAATGTGAATGTCTTCGGTGGCCCTGGTCGTCGCCTCTTTCACTCCCTCGATTAGCTCGGTTTGATAGAGATCGAGCAACTCTCCGAGGGTTCGTTTTCGTTCGATGATCGGCTTGGTCGACACCTTGCCGTCCGACAGAATGAACAACGCCGGATCGGCATCGATCGGCATCTCCAGACGCCCCCGTTGAAGCAAGGCCAAGGTCTCTTCAATGCGGCCACGAATGGCTTTGGCTTCACGTTGTTGGGTGGTGTTCAGCGATCGGCGAAACTGTCGTCCACCATAGCGGAACAGAACGTGATACCTTCCGTTGCGAGAATCTTGGCGAAGGCTGGCCATGAGTTGCGTCTGCGTCAAAGGACCGTTGTGGAACGATCCGATCGTACGCGGTCTGAGGCGAGACTATCGGCGCAATCGCCATCTGAGCGCCCTGTTGTTGCGCATTTGTTGCGCCTTTCCAACAGCGCATGAAAAAGGACTCACGACTGTTGGTCGTAAGTCCTTTGCTCGCAAGTGCCCAAGAGAGGACTCGAACCTCCACGGGATTTACTCCCACTAGGTCCTGAACCTAGCGCGTCTGCCAATTCCGCCACTTGGGCAACGCTGTTTACACCAGTTTTTCGGGAATCTTGGACTTCCTAAAAAAGACGGCGCGACAGGCCTGCTGTTATACCAATTCTGCTTGAGAATGCCATTCAAGCACAACTCAATTTCGGCTGCTAAGACTGAACATTGAGCCAGTCGGAGCGGTGACATCAAACACGATGGTCCCCAACGATTCACCGATCATTCCCTTGCGAGTCCTCTCGATTCAAACACAAGGCCAGCACCAAGTCACTCACGCCCTTCAAGAACGTTTTTGATTCCACTCATCGTGCAGCAATCGACTCCGTCAGGTCGAGCGTGCACCACAGGCTGGGGTCGGAGGCGAAGGGGAACTCGGCACCGATACTAAGGCATTGCAAGCCTCGCTCGGAATCGTTGAGAGCGTACATGAATCCGAGACGGGGTTGCTCGACGGGGTCGTACCCGTGCAAGGCATCGGCGGGCAGCCAGGCTTCCATGCGATAGCCATCATCTGTGAATTCGGATTGGATCGGCAGGAGATCTGAGTCGACTTGGGGAGGATCATCACTTGCTCGGGCGACGGGCCACATTGTCGCGACAGGCTGCATGCTGTCTTCGCCCCCGCCGATTGGCAGAAGTTCGAACTGATGACAAAACCGACTGGCACGGTGGACAGTCTGTGTGCAGCGGGTGTCGATCCACACACGGATGCCGTCAGACTGTCCCAACTTCTCCGGGTCACCGACCGGCGGATGTGTCTTACCGTCGACACTCACACTGATGCCTATCCCACGGTCATTCCATGCGAGTTGGATCTGTCCATAATCTGACTTCTGAGCCAGTTCGGCCACACTCGGGAGAGTGCACTCAGGCGTCAGATTGAGCAGTCGTTTGCCTCGTCGGGGGAGGCCCTTGATGTGCTGCACAGGGAATGAGTAACGAAATAGAAACTCCGGAGGAACCAAGGCTGTCATGGATTCGAACCTGACGTCGCTGTCTCCGTGGACTGAGTGGCCCTCTGAATCATGTCCAGAAACTCTTTCGTCCGATCACGAGTTTCAATATCCCCTCTGGGCTGGTATCGGAAGTCCTCCTCGCTGACTGGGCCATCCAGCACGATCTCGGAAAACTCCAGAGAAAGCAGGGATCGATACTTCTTCTCTGCGGCAGTGCCTTCTTGGGTGGTCACCTGTTTGAGATACAGGATTCGCGTGGGAAAGAGGGTTTCCTGGTCAATGTAGATGCGCACACGGTCTGGCACATAGTCCGGCAGCGCCTTGTCACCAGTGCCGCCAAACCGTGAGAGATAGTCATCATTCCACCGTCCCTGGATCACCGAAAACGGACGCCCGTCTGCCTCGTCAGCTTTCATGGCCTCGAAGGTCATGGCACGTTCCAAGGCTGCGAGAAGCGCGGGCACTCCACCAACGCCAAGCCCAGCGATGAGCATCGCCTCGGGATGGTTCCCACTTTGAGCGACTGCTTGAAGCACGTCCTCGATGACAGTTCTCGAGACCTGCACTGTTGGCTCCTGACCACCGATTGTCTCGAGAGTCTGTTCGGTCCACAGTAAGTTTCCGTCACAGATTTCGCGGAGCGTCCCTTTGGTCTTGCCAACCTCGACGTCGAATTCGAGTCGTAGTTTGGGAAACTCACCTGCGATGTATGACCCAGAGGCTCGAAACTTGCGGTCCCCCATTGAGACCGTCTCGTGGAGCTTCGCTCGGACTGATTTCCGATTAAACAGTCGATCTCGCGAGTCCTGCAACAGCGTGACGGCTTTGTTCGACGTCTGATCGCCTGTTGTCGATGCAGTCGACGCCCCTTCCGTCGTGGCGACATCATCGGCGACGAGAGCGTTTTGCCAGTCAAAAAGCCCGGTTGATCCAGCGATCCCAGCCGCCAGAAGCACGGCTGTCAAGATAGGCATTCTTTTCATATTGGTCTGAAAATAACGGATTTACCAAAGAAATGAGTTTCTCACGACCGAAAACAGAACTAACTGCCGTCCAGTTCAATTCAGAAACACCGGCAGAGGACGTGCCTCACTGGACATTCCAGTGGGTTAAAGTCGTTCCCGACATCTTAGCGTCGAAGTGACCGCCGGGTCGACCGCAACCGAAGGCAGCCATCAGATTGTCAGCACACATATCACGACAGACTCGGGGATTGACTGCCATCGTCCCGTTGCTCGCAACGAACAACCAGTCATGACGACGATCAGGTCAGCCCGCAAGGGCACCAGGAACCGCAAAGGGATTGCAATGAAACTCTACTTTCTGGCACTTGGAACGCTCTTGATCGTGTGCGTCGGCTGCGCTGGCAGCGGTCACGAAGTTTTCCACAAAGATGAATACCACGCACCACCCGCCGCCATGCTTGCGGCACCCGGCCCCATGGTCGCAGGACCCGGACCGGGAGTCATGGGGATGGGACCGGGTGGCGTCATTCCCGGCCCTCCGGGTGGTGGCTATCGGGGAGCACCGGCCTACGCCAACAAGAGTAGTCAGGTCCGCTTCCTCGGCCCCGAGGGCATGTCCGTCGGCTGGCAGATCGGGCAGGGCTTCGCAGAGAATCAGATCATCGCTCCAGGACGATACAATTTCAAACAAGGAGCCTTGTATCGCCTCAAGGTCACAGGCATTCCCGGTCGTGACGGGTTGGTCATCTATCCCACCCTGGCCGTCTACCCAACGCATCCCACAACAGACGCCTATCTCTCTCACAACAGTCTGCCGATTCGTATCACCGATGAAGACCTCGATCAGATCGAGACCAACAACTTCGTCACCAAGGTGGTGTACCTGCCAGATCCCAAGTTCCAGGACCTCGCCATCGCCGGTGTTGAGGAACTCGTCTCGACGCGTCTCGATCCGGGCCTCGACCCGGTCGCAGAAGCTGATCGTCGTGGCTCGATCATGGCTGTCCTCCGTGTCGGTAACATGGACCTGGAGATGCCCGGCGCCGAACTGTTTGGTGGCAACATCACCGGTGGCGTTCAGCAAACCGGCCATGTCGTGCAAGTGGATGGGTATCAGGATCAGCACGCTGCCCCTGTCGCCATCAGCGGCATTGACGGTCACATCGGAACCGGAGTGCCGAGCAACCCACTCGTCAGTGGCAAATTGCCTCCAGGTGCTCATGCCAGCATGACCCCCTGGGGCATGCCGCGCACTGGAACGCCCATCGGACTCGTCGGACCGCCGCACATTCCGTACGGACGACCTGCTGGTCTGAAGTCTCACACCGTGCGTAACCTCACCGACACGCACCTCGCTCCGCCAGTGGAACACCTGTTGATCGACGTCAGGCACGAGCCGGGCCTCAGCTTGCCGAAACCGGTCAAGCACATCGAGTACACCGAACAGCATCCTGTCTACGGACCGGGTGAAGTCTCCGGCCTGCCGGGTCAGGGTGCCGGTTACTGATTGTCAACGATGAAATCTCAAGCCGGCCGGTCTCTCGCATCACACGAGAGATCGGCCTTGCTTGTCTGCTGACTTCTCGGTCGTGGGTCAGTGATGAGACTTCGAGCGGCCGGGTGGCAGGGCGTCACGGCCAAAGCCGGGTCGCCATGTTGGGACGACACACCAAAACATGCTCACCCGCCTTTCGGCGTGAGAGCATGCCACCCAAGTCGTCCCGACACAGTTTTCTCTTCCCTCTCCTCTGTCGATCACTGATCACTATGCGATGCTCGACTGCCCTTACAATGGTCGGAGGACTCTTCGCCCTTGTGACAGCGATGGCACCTCAAGGAGCCTCCGCTCAACATAAAGACCTGGGAGGACGCTACTTCCCACTGGACCATCGCATCCCCGGACGCGTCAGTCAGTGGACGGCTGCCATCAAACCGCGAGCGTGCGAGTACGTGCAACCCGTTCGCATCGAGTTGCCTAGCATCGGCCTCGTGACCTATTACGACGGCAGTGCCGAGAACGCGACGCTCACTCACTCGCCGTCACAAGCGGGCTTCGTGGTGGGGCAGACGTACCGCGTTCAGATCAGCGGAATGCCTGAGTTCCCGGGTGTCGAACTCTACCCGTCGATTGAACTCTTCGATCGACTGCACCCGCCGACGGGCCAGGAGCACGAGTACCCCATTCCGGTTAACTTCACCGTCGAAGAGATCGAAACAGCGATCCAGGATCAACTGGTCACCAAAGTCATCTATCTCGAACGACCGCAGACAGCGGCGCCGAAAGCACCCGACGAGGCCCTTCATGTCGCAGACCTCGCCGTCACCGACAACTTGCTCCAAGCCGCCGACCAGCGTGGACGCCCGATGGCCATCGTCCGTCTCGGCGGACGCACGCCTGACCTCAAGCACGGCAGCGATCCGACCTTCTTCGGAGATCACTCGCCCGTGCTCTCTCTGAAGTCAAGCCGCGATTCACAGAGCGTTACTCACTCCGAAGGATTCCAGGCCGTCTCTTACGAGACGTCATCTCGTGGCAAGTATGAAACAAACTTTCTCCCGGCGTCAGCTCGTGTTCCACTTGAGACCGCCTCTGACTGTCAAACGCAGTGTCCACTGCCAGGGGCACCTGCCTGTGAGGTTGTTCTGCCTTGCTATGAGCCGGATTACTATCCGGACGAATATATCTGCGACGGTGGCGATCGGGGCATCAAAGTCTATCACAACGAGTTCGGTCGTCAGGGACTGGAGACCGAAGACACAGTCGCCGAGTTCACCGACGACACCGGGCATCGCCGCATTCGTCCCTCGTGTCGCACGTGCATCTACGCCCCACAATTCGCTGCTGTGCGATCAGCCAGTTTGCCCGAGATTAGTCTCGCTGTCGACCGAGCCGCCGGTACACACGATCGCCGCAGCACCGTCGGCCTCTACTCGAAGCTCACGCCAGAGGTTGAGTTGCAGAACGACCAACCGATTGGCATCAACACACGGTCGCGTGCCAGCGGCATGGATCGGCTGCTGAGTCAGAACGAACTCGACCAGATCGCGAGACTCGCGCGTCACATCAAACTCATTAACGCCTTCGAGGACCGCCTCTTTCTCCAACGCGGACAACTTGATCGCACGGAAGAAGCCTATCTCGCTCAGGAAGTTCAACTCGCAGCGACCTGGACGCGTGATCTGAACCCCGTCATCGTCGCCAGCGACGCGGGTGGTCAGGAAGTCATCGCTGAATTTTCCGTCGAAGAGTACGTCGGCATCGAGGATAAACGCACGCCGGGCGACCTCAAGATTATCAAATTAGTCGACCAGCCCACGGCTCTGCCGGGCGACATTGTGACATTCACAATCCACTACGAGAATATCGGCGAACGCAGCCTGTATCGCATCAGTATTGTGGACAACCTGACACCCCGTCTCGAGTTCATCGACGGCACGACCGACTCTGATCGAGAGGGCGAGGTCACCGTCGAGCCTAACGGCGAGGGCAGCGTCATCGTGACCTTCGAAGTCACTGATCCGCTGCCGGGTCTCACGGGGGGCACACTTACCTTCCGATGCAGAGTCCGCTAAGCGACTTCAACAACAAACTGATTTACTGCGGGGGACAAATCAGTGTAGCGTCCCTAGCGGCGGTCCAGACTGGAATCTTCGACCGTTCGGCGTCCAAACGCCGCTACACCAAAGTGCCCGTGGCACTAACGACGTTTTTCAGGATTCCCGCGAATCCGAACCTGCCATGGCAACATGGCAGGTTTTTTCGATGCAATCGTCATGACTTGGCTGCGGAGGGATGATCCCCTCGCTGAAAGTCTTCCAACCGAGCGTGAAGTGTCTGCCGGATGTCCCGCAAGCGGGCATCGTCTTCGATTTTCCCGCCTTCAATGTCAGTCACGTAGAACACGTCGACGACTTGATCGAAGTGAGTGTCGATCTTCGCCAAATCGATTGATAAATCGAGTTCGTGGAGCGTCTTGGCGATGACATACAGCAGTCCCGGACGATCGTAGGCGAACACGTTGACGATGGTACGGCTGTCTGAGGAGGTCTTGTCAATCTCCACATGGAGCGGCAGTTCAGCGACCGGCCCCTGGGTGCCGTTCATATCCATGCGGCGGTTCCGGCGAAACACGGGCTCCGGTGGATCTTCTTCTCGGAGGATACAACGAATGGCGTCCCCAACTTCCTGAATGCGATGGACAGGGACATCTCCCGAAAAGTCTCGATCCTCGACCCGGAACTGATCAACAACGACACCATCTGTGGTGGTATTGATCTCTGCTGAGAAGATTTCCATCCGCATCGAGGCAAGCACGCCGGTGATCCGCTGAAAGCAATGACTGCCAAGCGTGTCTCGCATGATAATGCGATAGTCGACTGTTTTCGTCGCCCGGTCGTACACGCCGTCCACCCTGCATTCATCCGGCTGCAGGTGTTGAATAACGTCCAGATCAGCAGCGATGCGGTGCGGAGGAGTGCAGGTGAGGTAATAAGCCGAGAATCCTTCCAACTGTTGATCGATCCATTGCTGCCAACTGGCTTCGTCGTGATGCGAATCCAGAGGCACAATCGCCTCAGCCACGTGCCGCTTGACCTCCTGCATCCGCGACTCTTCCAGGTAGCTGTGCCGCTTGCCACTGACGAGCAACATCGCCCGGTCGTACAGATCGGCGAGTAATTCCGACTTCCACTTCGTAAAGACTCCCGGCCCAACTGCGGTGATGTCAGCCACCGTCAACACGTACAACATCCTCAAAGTGTCGGGCGTTCCCACATTGCGAACGAAGTTGACGAGCAGTTTCTCTTCGGTGAAGTCCTTGCGTAATGCGAGGTCGGCCATTTCCAGATGCATCTTCACAAGCAGCATGATCTGTTTGCGTCGATTCTCAGAAAATCCCAATCGCGGTGCGACAACCTCAGCAATCCGGCGTCCGACTTCGCAGTGCTCCTCCTCGAATCCCTTGCCGATGTCGTGTAGCAGCATCGCCAAATGCAGGACGTCCTTCCGCTGAACATTCCGATAGGCTGAACCGACCGGCCCTTCGACCAAATCAAATCCGGTGATTGTTTCCATCGCCAGTAACGTATGCTCATCGACGGTGTAACTGTGGTACTGATTGAACTGCAGTAGACATCGTGTGTGTGACATTTGTGGAATCACGTAATCCAACAGACGACAGTCGAACATCTGCCTGAGAATTGGACCCAGCATCGAGGTTGCTTTGAGGATGTCCCGAAACAGCGTCGCCTCGGTCTCGGTCAGCGGCCCCTCTTCACCTGGGACCGCATTTTTGACGGCCTCGATGACTCCCGCCGACAACGGCAGTCCGTACAATGCCGCCGACTTGAACAAACGCAGCATCGCTTCAATCGACCTCGTCACTGTCCCGTGATGACGGGAGGCAACCTCAATCTCCTGCGGACGAATCAGGAGCACGCCGTCGGACCGATGTGTGCCAAACGACGCGATGACCCGACGCAACAGAGGAGGCCGCTGCTGCAATGCGACAAAGCGACGAGTGATTTCTGCAATGGCGGAGCATTGCTGAAAGTGGTGCTGCATGAATTGCTCAACAGGCCTCTGAGCGATCGACGCCACGAATCCCCCTTCCTCAGCCAGGCGAAGTTGATCGTCACGAGTGAGCACATCCTGGGCTCGACCCGCGTGGAAGTGCAGGTCCAGGCGAATCCGCGTGAGGTACTCGCGGGCAATCCGTAGACGGCGCACATCTTCTGCCGGCAGCAACCCGTGAAGCCGCAGCGACTCCAGATCGGGATGACCGCAGACAGCAAAAGTGATCCAGCGAATCAGATGCAAGTCTCGCAGGCCACCCAGTGACTTCTTCACATCGGGCGTCAATTCCAATGCAGTGGGCCGGGCTTCACCCCACTCCTCTCTCCTCGCTGTCACACAATCATCAATGAACGCTCTCATTCGAGATCGGACAACGCGAGAGCGAAACGTGTGCTTCAGTTTGGCCGTATGATCCTCGGGTCCCCAGAGATGCCGCGCCTCAACCAACGTGGTCGCGATTTGACTGTCCTGTCGAGAAAGAGTGACGCAGTCTCGAATCGTCCGCAGAGAGTGACCGAGTTCGATCCCCGCGTCCCAGCAACTCTGCGACATCCGAGTCACCGCATCGCGAAACGCCGGATCCGAACCGCCTCGATCCAGAAACAGCAAATCAATGTCTGAGTAGGGGGCCAACTCGCCCCGACCGGTGCCGCCGACCGCGATCATACATCCTGAAGTCCGTGCACGCTCCTGCCGACTCTCCGGCCACCGGTTGATGGCATTCTCCATCAGTTCGCACAGCAGCACATCAAATGAATCGGAAAGAAAGCACGCGACCGGCACGCTCCCCGTCCCTGCCTCGAACCGACGGTGCGCCTCTTCACGAATTGCACTCACTCGCCCGCGCTGTTCAGCGACACCAGCGGCGGACGATGTGACCGAAGGGGCAATACTCATAGGGGAAGTACCCGGGGAGTTGACATCATCGTCGGGCCATCACGATGAGCGAGATCATGGAGAGACAGCGAACTGACGCCATGATAGCAACTCAACCGATTTCTGTGATCCGCACTATGGCCGCAGTTTGAGGGCAGACGCGGGCACCGTTTTGTCTTGGTTTTGCTGTTCGACCGATGCACCATAAAGCAGTTTCAAAACCCATCACAGGGGGGGCTGGGTCTGACCATCGGGAAGGTCCGGGCCGGCGATCGCAGGGCCATCCGTTTCGCACCTGACCCTGACACCGTTACGTAGAGAGGTTTGGAAACCTGCTCATGTCACCTCTCACCTCTTGAATGAGAAAGGACGGTTCAAACCAGCGTCCCCCAGCGCGAACACCCCGGCTGCTTTCCAGCAGCCGGGGTGCTTCGGTGCGTTTGCACTGACCCACAATGCATGAATCGGCTTGCGGCCAACTGTCAGATCGCCTCAACTCCAGTCTCACCAGTGCGAATCCTGATGACGTCCTCGAGCGACGTGACAAAGATCTTGCCATCACCCACATTGCCGGTTTGAGCGGAGGACGTGATCGCAGTAATGGCCACTTCCAGTTGCGGATCATCGACGACCACCTCCAGCTTCAGCTTGGGCATGAAGTCGACCGTGTACTCAGCTCCCCGGTACTGCTCCTTATGCCCGCGTTGACGTCCGAAACCCCGGACCTCGCCGACCGTCATGCCCACGATCCCCGCATCGGTCAACGCCTTCTTGACATCTTCAAGTTTGTAATGACGGATGACGGCTTCAATCTTCTTCATAGCAGCAGGCACCTTTCCACGGTGTTGAATGTTTTCACAATTGAGAGCCCGAATCGTTACAACGACTCGGCCCCAGTCTCGCCAGTTCGAATACGAATCGCCTCTTCGAGGTTGGTTACAAAAATCTTTCCATCGCCGATTTGACCCGTCCGGGCTGTTTGCAGGATGGTGTCGATCACCGATTTCACATCTTCATCAGCGGCGACGATTTCCATTTTGACCTTGGGGAGAAAGTCGACCGAGTACTCCGCCCCACGGTATTGCTCCTTGTGGCCTTTTTGACGCCCGAAACCTCGGATTTCGGAGACGGTCATTCCGTTCACGCCGACCTCGGTCAACGCATCCTTGACCTCTTCCAATTTGTAATGGCGAATAATCGCCTCGATTTTTTTCATCAGTTGAGTCCTTCAGGAGGAGGGAAGCTTCGCGAATGGATAGCCAATTTTCTTCTGCCTGTGCCATTATTCTCACATTGAAGTAGCCGGGCAACAATGACGGTCATCCGGAACTGCTGGGGAGACAACATCACAGGAAGATATATCCTTCCTCGCTATGCTGAGAGAGGTCCAGACCGCGAATCTCGTCCTCCTGAGAAACACGCAGACCCATCGTTACATCAAGCACCTTCAGGAGGATGACTGACCCAATGACGGCCAGAATCGCTGAGGCACCAATGCTGACCACCTGATTGACCATTTGGGCGGCATTTCCTTCAATCAAACCGACTCGTCCTCCGGTCACGTCACCGGTGGCGAAGATGCCGACCAGCAGCGCGCCAATAGTTCCACCTACACCATGAACACCAAATGCGTCGAGTGAATCATCATATCCAAACGCGTTCTTCATCTTCGTACACGCAAGATAGCAGACGAGACCAGCCACGAAGCCCAGCAGGATTCCCTGAATCGGATTGACGGCCCCCGCAGCGGGCGTGATGCACACCAGTCCTGCCACCGCTCCAGAACAGGCACCCAGAATGCTGGGTCGACCTAGAGCAATCCATTCCGCGATCGACCATGCCAGCACTCCCGCCGCCGCAGCAAAGTGGGTCGCGACGAATGCGTTCACTGCAAACGCATTGGCACCGAGTGCACTCCCGGCATTGAATCCGAACCACCCCACCCATAGCAGAGCGGCTCCGATGCACGTATACGTCAGGTTATGGGGAGGCATCGGTTCCTGACCGAAGCCAAGTCGCTTCCCAATCAGCAGTGCACAGATCAACGCTGACACTCCCGAACTGATATGCACCACAGTCCCGCCTGCGAAGTCGAATGCGGGATACAAGGCTTCTTCGTTCCACTCACACAACCAACCAGCATCTGCCCACACCCAGTGAGCAATCGGACAATAGACGAACGTGCCCCAGAGGACCATGAACACACACATTGTGCTGAACTTCATCCGCTCAGCGAATGCTCCACAGATCAGCGCCGGAGTGATGATGAAGAACATGCCCTGAAACACACAAAAGATACACGAATTCACCCACTCCGACTCAGCCAATTGACCATCGGGAATGACTCCCTTGAGCAACAGATGATCGAAGTTACCTACGAACGGGCTGTCGCCGCCAAAGGCCAAACTGTATCCCCACAGGGCCCAGACCACCGTCATCAACCCCATCAGGAAGATGCACTGCATCATCACACCCAGGATATTCTTCTTCCGAACTAGTCCGCCGTAAAACAATGCCAGACCAGGTGCCGTCATCATTAGCACCAGTGCTGAAGAAGTCAGCATCCAGGCGATGTTCCCCGAGTCCAATCCTTCATCCGCAGCGACCTCCTCGGCCGCTTCCCCAGACATCGGAACATCATCAGCCATTGCAGAGGCTGATACGAAACTCAGGAGATTGAAGGACAGAATCAGTGCAATACTCAAACGATAGATCACGTGCAACTCCTTGAGCGCTCAGGAGATTCGCGAAACCGGTAATTCAGCGGACGGTCCTTGGTCCTTGTTTTCTCAAGCAGCCCGACATGATTTGCCGTCTGCCGAATCACCACAGTTTCATGTCACGATCGCGGACCCCCCGCGACTCTGCCTCATCGGTAAGCAATCGATGTACCAATTGGCAGGGTGCCGTTGATCACATCTCTTCACCCGGTCCCGTCATGACCACTCGCAGAGTTCCTCAACATGTGCCGCCGAGCCGTCTCGCAGCCAGCCGTCGAGTTGCGACTGTTGCTTCAATTGCTGACCTCTCTGCAAGGGTGTCACGAAGAATGCACAACTCAACTCCGGCAGGGCTGACATGTCGCCCCAGAGTTTCTCGAACTGCGCCACCGGGAAGATGTCCTCCTGCCCGTGGCCCCACCGCTTCTTCACATCCTTCAGCGTGATGTACGTCGGCATGCGTTTCGCCATCCGACGCACAGCAGCGTTGACTTTGTCGGCATCACCCAACTCATCTCGCGACAGACCGAACACCTGCAATAACCCGTCGATGTCGATCCACGTCGTCATCGAGTTGTAGAACGACAGACCGAACTCTGCCTCCTCGTTCGGCATCGCCAGTCCTTCAACAAGTCTCGGATGCCCATTGACCCGGGCCAGTCCGCCTCCGCGGTCTTCCAGACGGCGGCTGATGACCTCGAAGCTCAACGTCTGTCCGCCGTCGATGTGCAAGCCCAGCAAACCCGGATCGACGCTTGCCCCCAACGTGTCGATGTTATGCAGCAGGAGGGACTTCAAGGACGGCTGACGCTCAAGCATTTCCCGCAGCGTGCCATTGCGAAGCAGGTTCGGAATCTCATACCAATGCCCCACCGGATGCAGACATTGCAGCGGCAGATTGTCTGTGTAGTCCTCTCCTTCTCCCGCCTGTTGAGCCCAGCCGATCAGAGCGGCCCTCAGACTCTCGCGAACCTTCTGCTGTTGAGCATCAAGGACCTGTTGCGGCATCTCCTCCCATGCGAATCGCAGGTCGCGCACCATCGGAATCGTTCGCAGTCCGACCGCCCGACCGGGCGAAACGAACAATAAATGCTCGAATCCGTATTGCTCGTGCTTTTGGAGATGCTCATGGATCGGTCCGTCAGTAAGATAACCCGTCGTGAAGACATGCGGGATCGGCCCGTCATATAACTGCGACGTTTGACGGGTCTTCGCCAGATGCACTTCCAGAAAGTTGCGATGCCGTCCATCGAATTTGCAGAACGGATGCAGGGCCTTGCACACACCCGCCCCTTCCGTCCAGCGACTCCCCACGCCCGCCGCCAGTGAGACGACAGCGACCTCGCCCGCGCGAATGGCCGCTTGGCCAAGGTCCGCGTACTTCGAGTCGACTCCATCGCGTACATCGATGACGTCCTCCTGTGTCACATCTGTGATCTCGGTCGTCGCGGGCAACCGGTTCTGTGAGAGTCCGACGCGACCAGCTCGGAGGTCAATACGAATCTGCTCGTGTTGCTCGTGATCGAAGCCGAATGTTTCGAGCAGATCGTGCAGTGATTCTTCTCGAGTCTCGTCCTTGTCCGCCCGCGGGAGCATGCGGTCCAGCAGCATCTGAGATGTCGCGCCGTCAGTGTCACCGCTGCGGCATGCCTCGCCGAGTTGTTCGAGTTCCCACCTCATTAACGGCGACAGATCGCGTGCTTCCCTCTTCAGCCATCCCGGCACGAGCAGCCCGTAATACCGATCCGGCATCACAGCATCGTGACCCGTGTTTAACTCGGCCCAGGAGCCACGGTCATTGATCGCAAAGTCGTAGACCACCGGTTCCATGGCGAAGGGAAGAGCCGTCTGCAACTCCCGCTTCGTCTCCGACATTGTCTGCTGTAACCAGTCCTGCGCCTCGGCCTTGACCTTGGGATCGAAAATGAATCCCATCCCGCCACCCGCCATCCCACCAAGCATCCAAAAACCCCAGAACTGTTCGCCAAACCGCTCACGTGAGCGCTCAATCAGCAAATCGGTAAATTGGTTCGTGGCCCAGGGGATGATCGTCTGCAACGGTCCATGAAAGTTGCGAGTCGTGACACTACCGACTCGCTCGACATCCCCTTCTCGCAAGGCATCGACGACATCGTCCAGAATGGACATGGCTTCATGCCGCGCAGACCATTCCGGCTCGCTGCGAAGCAAATACTTCTCAGTGACCATTTCCAGAATCGGCCCGACATTCTGTGCCATCCCTCCGTGCACAAGCACCAGCGAGTCCTGCAAACGCTGCCGCGTCTCCGCAGAGACGTCTTCCTCACCGAGGATCGTATGCTCCGGCAAGAGTCGGCCTCGGCTGACGCCATGCTCCGGGTCGCCTTCCTCAGCCTCCGCACCTTTGATGAGCTTGATGCCGGGCCAGACGCCGCCAGAATCCTGCCAACCGCCCCCCGACCCGCCGATCCACTCACCCAGGATGGCGCGAGCCGCCACAATGCGTCGATCGGCTTCTTCGAGTCCGCCGGTCAACGAAGACACCTGTCCCGTCGCCCGCATGCAGATCGAGATCAGTGACCCCAACAGGTTCGTTGACACGGCCAGTCGCGACCCTTTCGGGATGTCATTAACCTTGCTCACAACCTCCAGTCCGAGTCCCGGTCCCACCATCCGGCTTAGCAAGTGACCCATCGAATGCTTACAGCCCTCAAGACCCGGCGGCACTAACCCTGCAGCAATCACGGCTGCCTTCAGCAACCCGAGATAGTCCCGTGCAAAGTCGAACATCTCCGGAATGCTCGTCACATCGGTCGAAGCTCCAAGATCAACACTCACCAGCCGCAGCACAGGCTGATCGATCACGCGCAGATACGTCTCAATTGGCGGTCGAGGTGCGTCATCTCGTCCTCGCACGCCGAGGTCGACCGAGACATTCAGCACGCGTGCTCCTTCCGGAAAGTCCATCCCCAGAAAAAAGATGTCGCTCCACGCACTGTGCGAGAAGTCCATCCGCACTGATGTCCGCTCGCTCAGCAGCGGAAAGAACGATTGCTCGCCGTCTCGTGCAAGTAGCTCTTTACGCAGTCGGAGTGGATGATCGCCCGGGTGACCAATGCGGAACATCCACTGATTCCCACGCACCGTCCGCACACTGCGGCGAACCTGATCGGCCAACGTCTGAAACGCGAGTTGGTGATACGCCTCCGCAAGACAACTGGCAATGGCATCACTCGGTCCGTGCTCCTCCTGATCCGTCAGGAATGAGTCAATCGCCTCCAGAAATCGACGCTCCAGCAAATGCTCGTAGCCATCGAATGGAACATGCCCCGTATTCGTCGTCGGCAAACGTGTCGGGAGATGAAAGCGATAGATCGCAGACAAAAAGAACAACGCCCGTACTCGGTGGTACAAGTTGTCTGACTGCCTTCGGAACTCGTCCAGCACCCGACAATGTGTGAGTAACTCGTCCTGTGTCGCGTCACGGCAAATTATATCCAAAGACTGATGCCGGACATCGTCCTGCCCGCTTATAATGACATCAATGAGCCGACTCATACGGTGGCCCCTCGGCTCGTTGCATCTCCCGTACGGGTCGCCAGTAACTCAACCAACTCCGTCAAGATTTGATCACGGTCACGTCCGGAGAGCGATAGAGCGAGTTGGGCGATCAGCAGTCCATACTGGGCACCGATGTTGTAGCGTGACCCTTTCAGTTCTGCGGCAAGGTATCGCTGCCGTTGAGCGAGGAGTGACAAAGCATCCGACAGGGTGACGCGGCGATCAGATTCGCTCAGCAGATGCTCCAGCGTCTCCACGACCAAGGGCGTCAACACATGCATCCCGAAGAAGCATAAGTAGTAACCGGACCGCAGGCCGGCGATGATCAACTCCTGCTCCGCCTGCGTGGGGGTCGGTTTCTCGATCACCCGGCTCACCTCATACAAATCGGTGTGCCTCGCCACGTGTGAGCCACCGACCGCTCCGAAGTCGGGCAGCTTGTTCTCACGCGTTGCCTGCACGGCAGAGACGGCACACTCATGCTCGCGGGCCACATCGATCAGTTGCCTCGCACAGCAGGTGTCACCTTCGCTGAGGTACAGATGGTCTCCGACCAGATGCAGGAAAGGATCATCGCCGACAAAGTCCTTCGCTCGCAGCAGCGCGTCGCCGTACCCCCGTGGTGCGGTCTGTTCCACGAACCGTAGCAGACCCAAATGCTCGCCTGCGGCCTGCTCGTAAGACGCTTGATCCCCCGACCGGATCACAAGGCAAATCTCTTCGATCCCCGCTCCAGTCACTTCCTCGACAATGAGTTGCAGCGCCGTTTTGTCTTGCCCTTCACGATCCACAAGTCGCTGCAGCGGCAGCGTATGCTGATCGGGTGATGCCGCCGTGATGACAGCCTTGCGTATGTTCATGAGTCCTGCCTCAGTATCAAATCAAAGGCACAACGTAGACCACAGCAAGAACCGCGCACAAGACTACGTGGCCCCATCACTGGAACACGGAAGAAACGGCACCGCCAAGTGCATCGGTTCGTTGGTCTCGGGGTTGATGATCGGCTCAGCCGAGTATTGGGTGACATAGGCCCTCCGCATGCGGTCGGTCGTGTTGGCTCCGCTCCGATGAAAAGTCACTGAGCTGAACACAATCAGACTCCCGGCTGGGACGATCGCAGGGATGCCGGATTCCTTGCCGAAGTAGCCCGTCTTGTCCCCGGTTGTCGGGTCGCGAATGTGTTCGACCAGTGTGCGAATGCCAACACTCGAAAAGGGCATGACCGAAGCAGTGCCGTTCTCCAATGTCATGTCGTCCACAGCCGCCCATACGGTCACGTACGGTCGATGCGGGAAGCCGAGATACCCCGAGTCCTGATGCCATGAGAAGGTGATGCCCTGCTCAGCCGCCTTCACGACGTATTGGTCGTAGAACAGATAAGCGGTGTCGCCAATCGTCGCGCGACAGACCTCCGCCATCAGGTCGCTGAACACGTACTCCGAGAGACGTGGCACCTGATCATACTTTTTCGCGATGTGATACCGCTTGCCGCGATGACTGATATGAATGTGATCAGTCCCCAGCCGGTCCATCTCCTCATGCATCAACTCGATCAGCCGGTCGCACGAGTCACGCAGGATTTGCAGATGCTCGTTTGGGATGGCCCGTTCGAGGATGAAGTAACCTTCGTCGAGATACTGCTGGCGATGGGTGTCAGTAATGAGAGTCATGGTAATTTGGTCCGCAGAGCGCTCCCGTTGGTCGCGGCTAAACGACCGATGGTTTTGTTTAGCCGCGACCAACGGGAGCGCGTGTCACGCCAACACATCCTCAACCACCCGACCATGCACATCCGTCAGCCGAAATCGCCTGCCCTGATACTTGAATGTCAGCCGTTCATGGTCGATGCCCAGTTGATGCAGGATGGTTGCCTGCAGGTCATGGATATGCACCGGATTCTCAGCGACGTTGTAACCGTAGGGATCAGTCTCGCCAAAGGACATCCCTCCGCGAATGCCGCCGCCCGCCATCCACATGCTGTAGCAGCGGGGGTGATGATCGCGGCCGAAGTTGTCGCCAGCCAGTTTGCCCTGACAGTAGTTGGTGCGACCGAACTCACCGCCCCAGACCACGAGCGTGTCCTCCAGCAGACCGCGTCGCTTGAGGTCCCGGATGAGAGCGGCGGACGCCTGATCGGTCTCCTTGCACTGTGTACGAATCGCTCCCGGCAGTCCACCATGTTGGTCCCATCCCTGGTGGTACAGTTGAATGAACTTCACACCGCGTTCTGCCAATCGTCGCGCCAGCAGGCAATTCGCAGCGAAGGTGCCGGGATTCTTTGAGTCTTCGCCATACTCGTCGAAGATGTGTGCCGACTCTTCAGAGAGATTAGTTGCTTCCGGGATCGACATCTGCATGCGGTACGCCAGTTCGTACTGCGAGATGCGGGTCTCGATCAGCGGGTCGGAACTCTCTGCGAGTCGCAACTCGTGCAGGTCACGCAGGGCGTCGAGCATGTCGCGTCGACCAGCCGTGTCGATGCCGTCCGGGTTGCTGAGGTACAGCACCGGATCCTTCCCCGAACGAAACCGCACTCCCTGATGTCGTGACGGCAGAAAACCACTCCCCCACAGTCGCGACAACAACGGCTGCCCTCCCTTGTCCTTGGTGACCATCACCACAAACGACGGCAGATTCTCGTTGTCACTCCCCAGTCCGTAGCTCAGCCACGCCCCTATGCTCGGTCGTCCGGGGAACTGCGACCCCGTCTGCACGAATGTCACGCCAGGACCATGATTGATCGCTTCGGTATGCACCGACTTGATGACACACAGATCGTCCGCCACGCTTGCCGTGTGCGGCAGCAAGTCACTGAACCATGTTCCCCCCTCGCCGTGCTGTGAGAACTGGAAGGGCGAACTCACCAAGGGAATGCTCGACTGGTTGCCGCTCATTGCAGTGAGCCGCTGTCCCTGGCGAATCTCCTCCGGCAATTGTGTGCCATGCAGTTCCTTGAGCAGCGGTTTGTGATCGAACAGATCGATCTGCGATGGTCCCCCGGCCTGAAACAGGAAGATGACCCGCTTGGCCTTCGCCGGGAGATGGAGCGACTCCATCACACCCCGATCGTTCAGTTCCCCACTGAGCGGCGCTGCAATCGCTGCCTCAGGGGTGAGCATGTCCGAGAGTGCCATCGCGCCGAGTCCCATGCCGAACTGGGACAACACGTCGCGGCGGCTCATGAGACTCGCCGGAGTATGACCTGTGCAAAGTTGGTTCATCATTGAATGCCTCTCGTCGTTGAGAGTCTTCTGGTTGTGCTAAGCCGCAAGCGATGGTCGTAGGAGGAAGACATCCGTCGGTCAACGGCGGGTGACACATTCATCAAAGTTAAACAGGGTATTGGCGACGACCGCGAGGGACGCCACATGGTTCGGTTCCAGGGACTCATCACGGGGTTGTGCGCCCATGCCGAGCAGCGCGAGTGCTTGTTCGGGTTGGGTGGTGAATCGTTCGATCTGGGCCGCATGAAGTTTCTTGAGGACCGTCAACTCTGTGTCCGTCGGTCGACGGCTGGTCAGCAGACGAAACAGGTCACGCAATGCGGCGTCGGTGTCGTCCCCGTGCTGTCGAATCAACCGCTCACTGAGGACTCGCGACGCCTCGACGAACTGCGGACTGTTCATCATCACAAACGCCTGCAAAGGAGACGACGTCCGTTCACGGCGGACACGGCAGACGTCACGCTTCGACGCGTCCAACGTCATCATCACGGGGGCCGGTCCGGTCCGCTTCCAGTAGGTGTAGAGACTGCGGCGATACAACCCGTCGCCTTCGTCCGGCTTCGTCGGCTTGAACGACACCTCAACCTCATACGGCTTCGCCGGGGCACCACCAATGCGGTCGACCAGCAGTCCACTGACGGCCAGTGCGTTGTCCCGCAACATCTCCGCCGGCATGCGATAGCTCGACATGTGAGACCACAACCGGTTTTCCGGATCACGACGCACGGCCATCTCACTCGGCGAGGACGACTGCCGATACGTCGCTGTCATCACTAACTGTTTGATCAACCGTTTGACGTCCCAGCCGTGAGCGACAAAGTCCCCCGCCAGCCAGTCGAGCAGCTCGGGATGCGTCGGGATCTGCCCCTGACTCCCAAAGTCTTCAGGCGTCCGCACGAGTCCACTGCCGAACAGCAGTTGCCAGTACCGGTTGACTGCGACGCGCGCAGTCAGCGGGTGCTCGCCATTCGTCAACCATTGAGCCAGTCCCAGTCGGTTGTGAGGGACACCGTCGGGGAAGGGCGGAAAGATGTCCGGCGAATCGGCCGAGACCAGATCACCTCTCGCGTCATACGCACCCCGTTTGAGCAGATAGGTCGATCGCCGGTCGTCCATCTCCTGCATGACCATGATCTCCTGCAGAGCATTCTGCTGCTTCGTCAGTTCAAGCCGCGACTCTTGCAGGGCTGCAAGTTGGGCAGCGTACTCGGGGTCGACCGTCGACAGGTAATACTCGAACAGCCTGGTCGTTTGCTCGTTGCTCAGGTCTGCTGTCTGTGTGTTCAACAGTGACGAGAGCGCGATTCCATCATGAATTTGCGCCACTTCGATCGGCGTCAATAGGCGATGAAAGACCTGGAACTCATCCACCAGACCATTGGTGAACCCGCGATCCCGCATGCGTTCACCGATGGAGAGATTGTCGCCGCCGCCCCCTTGAATCTCCTTGGTCAGTTTGTCGCGGATGATCTCAGTCTCGGCCGGTTGACCGTTAACGAAGACTCGGAGTCCATCCGCGCGGCTCGATCCATCGTACGTCACTGCCACATGCACCCACTCACCAATGGCAATTGGCTCACGCGCACGAACACGGATCGCATTGCCGGGCCAGAAGTGAATCAGCGCCGCACTCAACCGACCCTCTTCGAGCAGTAACTCGTAGCCCCGGCTCGCCGCATCCGTCCACGCCGCGGACCGATGGTAGATGACAGCCCGCTCTTTGAGGTCTGGTGTGTTCATCCACAGGGCAACCGAGAACGGCTCGTGCCTCGGGAAGTTGCCGATCCCGACGTCCACCTTATCATCGCCCGTGAGCTTGACCGCCTGTCCAACGACGCCGGGCACACTCGTATTGGGGCCGTCCGTCATTTCTTCAAAGTCGAGATGCTTGACGCGACCGGGGATGAGGACGGCCGGCGGAGAGCGGAGAGCCGAGGGCGGAGAGCTTTCGGTGTGGGACGCCTGCTCTCCACGCTCCGCTCTCTGCTCTCCCTCACCGGCAAGCCATTCCTCGAATCGTCCACGAGCTCCGTCAGCGACCTCCCTCAACTGCGACTCCGCCTGCTGCACTCGTGTCATGAGCCGCGCGAGTTCATCCTTCGTCTCGTCGTCGGTCAAGGCGAGCGTCGGCGTCGGCACCGACTGTGTGAAGTACGAGTACAGGCCCGCTTCGTCGATGTTGTCGAAGAAGGCCGTCAGTTCGTAGTACTCCCGCTGTTTGATCGGGTCGTACTTGTGATCGTGACAGCGGGCACATTCAAGCGTGAGGCCGAGGAATGCGGTCGCGACCGTTTGCGTGCGGTCGGTGACGTACTCGATGCGGAACTCCTCCGGCACGCTGCCCCCTTCCACCTTTTGGGGATGCAGGCGATTAAACGTCGTCGCCAGAATCTGGTCATCAGTCGCATCCGGGAGAAGATCACCAGCCAACTGCTGCGTGATGAACTCGTCATACGGCATGTTGTTGTTCAAGGCTCGAATTACCCAGTCTCGCCACGGCCAGACGAATCGATCCCGGTCGACCTGATAGCCGTAGGTGTCGCTGTACCGGGCGACGTCCAGCCAGTCGCTCGCCATCCGCTCGCCGTAACGCTCGGATTCCAACAGCCGATCAACCACTTGCTCGTACGCATCGGCTGAGTCGTCAGCGAGAAACGCATCGATCTCAACCAACGTCGGCGGCAGGCCGGTGACATCGAACGTCACCCGCCGAATGAGCGTCTCTCGCGACGCCTCTGTCGCTGGTGGCAGGTCGTGCTCGTACAGTTGCTGCAGGATGAACTGATCAATTGGTCCTCGTGCCCACCCTGCACCATCAATCTCAGGCACTTCGACATCTCGTAGCGGCAGGAACGACCAATGACCCTCATACTCGGCTCCCTGCTCGATCCAGCGTCTGACGACATCAACCTCGTCCGCACTTAACGACAGGTTGGAATCTGCCGGCGGCATCACCTCATCGGGATCATCCGATGTGATCCTTCTGTAGAGTTCACTCTCATCAGGCTCTCCGGGAACGAGCACCCCTGCCGCACTTTCGGCCAAATCAAGCCGCAACTCGGCCTCGCGCGCCTCTTCGTCCGGTCCATGACACACAAAGCAGCGGTCCGACAGGATCGGCTTGATGTCAAAGTTGAAATCGACGCGACGTTCGTTCTCTGCAAATGCCACAGAATAGGCGATGAACGTCAGCACAATGATAGGCAGGAGAGTTCGCAAGCGAGCCACTTTCTGATGATGTTACCGTCGAGAGTGCGTTTCGACGTATTGTATCAGTCAGGCATGAGCTTTGACGACTGTGCAATTGCCGCCGGGGACGCTCCGATAGGACAACGTCATGAACTCCTGAGGGTACAGTCCCCTTCGAGTTGGCGTCTCACAGCAAGATGTGGAGGAAGCTAGGCACCAAACCGCTCTTCCTTCCACGGGTCGCCGTGGTTGTGATAGCCGCCTCGTTCCCAGTAGCCGGGTTGGTCCTCGGCGGTGAGTTCGAGGCTCTT
>JAJDEJ010000282.1 GCA_029259815.1 Planctomycetaceae bacterium
GAGTTTCCCGAGGGATTTCGCCAGTAGACTGAACAGAATCAAGAATTGCATCGTTGTTCCCGACTTCGTGACCGCATGAGTTGCACCATCAGTTCCGGAAACCCCTGTTATCGTAGGCTCTCCGACCCGTGAACGGTTACAGTCCCTTTTTCTGACTTTCGGGGGCGTCCCCGGTGGCGGAGCGTGGATTCCAAACCCAGACACTGCACGCTGCTCTTGGCCCAAGTGTCATCTCCAAAGGGACAGCCGCGGCGAAGGCAGTTGCGAAGCGCGGCTAGCGGAGAGGTAACAATGCGATTGATCGAATCTCGCTCACAGCCGACGGTCATGATGTCGGAGCGTTCTTGACAAAATCCGTGTCATCCGTGAAATCCGCGGTTAAGACTCGTCTTTTTTGCAGTGCACCAATTGACTGAGATCGTGATCAGTATCAGCAGAGGCACAATCGTTCATTCATCGAAGTGACGCCTCGCTCTGCTGCACTCACATCAAGAATCCGTTGCCATCCGCTGCATCTGCCTGATCCGCTTTTCCTCTGTCCTCTGATCCCGCCCTCGATGCATTCGGCAGTGGCCCTCACGTCAATCTTCATTTCGTATCTGCGGCTTGTTCACAGGACACGTCGGCGGTAGGCTCAGCGGGCGTGATGCACATGCTCGTTGGCATCAGTCTCAGTGCGACGATACGAACCTATGAAGTCCGACAAACTCGAACCTCGTGACACGCCGCTGGCACGCACGCTGTACGAGATCATCTTTGAGGCCCATACATTCGCCGGCAAAGCGTTTGACCTTGGGCTGCTGGTCGCCATTGTGGTGAGTGTGATTGCCGTTGCCGTCGAAACCGTCCAGCCCTTCGGCAAGAGATGGGACACAGAGCTGAACGGGATCGAGTGGACGTGCACGATTCTGTTTACGTTGGAGTATGTGGTCCGCATCTGGTGTCTCAAGCGACCTGCCGCCTATGTTTTCAGTTTCTTTGGAATCGTTGATCTGCTGTCATTCCTGCCCGCGTATCTTGGGTTCGCATTCGACACCCGACGCAGCAGCTTCGCCGTAATCCGAGCACTCCGACTGCTCCGGGTGTTCCGCATCCTGGAACTGTCATGGTTCGAGTCAGAAGCCTACTCGCTCCGTAAGGCTGTGTGGGATGCCCGGGCCAAGGTTGTCGTGTTTTTCATGACAGTGCTGATCATCGTGACGATTGCCGGAGCAGCGATGTACGAAATCGAGCACACAGCGGTTAGCGGTGACCCAACACACTTCGAGTCCATCCCGCAGTCGATCTACTGGGCCATCATCACGATGACGACCGTGGGATATGGCGACGTCGTCCCACAGACAGTGTACGGCAAGTTCGTCGCGGCCATCTTGGTGCTCTTGGGATACAGCTTGATTATCGTACCGACCGGGTTTGTCTCGGCCGAGCTGGGCGGGTTACGACGGAGTACATCGTCGATCGCGTGTCCGCAATGCGAGCGGACGGGGCATCAACCCGATGCCAGGTTTTGCGACGTGTGTGGGGCTTTGTTGGAGGTCACAAAAGGGACAGTGACCTGATGTGAGACTCCGGATCGTTTCACCGACGTTGTTCGACGGCGGAGCCGTCGGCTTGGGAAAGTAATTCAGCGGATTGAGGGATGTTGTGACGCGGTGGGAATCTGCTGAGGGGTCGATACAATCCCCGGATGCCCACTGACACATCTCACGATCTGGACGATCCCCAAGGCGAGTACACACGTCGCCGTGAGGAGGGTACGAGGGAGGTGCAGCGGCTCGAATCGCAAGATGCACGGTTATCAGCCATCAGAGGCGTGGTGTTTCTGGTCGGGATGACTTTGCTGTGGCTCTGTATCCGTGAGACGATCTCCGGATGGTGGGTTGTGATTGCGGCGGTACTCTTCAGTGTCGCGGTCATCGCCCACAGCCGTGTGATCACAGGTCTCCGACTCGCTCGGCGTCGTGTCGCGCACTATCAGGTCGGACTCGATCGAATGAGTGGTCGTTGGATCGGCAACGGACCAGCGGGTGAACGCTATCGTGATCCCGAACACGTCTACACGGATGATCTCGATATCTTCGGTCAGGGATCATTGTTTCAGCTGGTCTGCTCGGCCCGCACGCGTTTGGGCGAGGACGAACTTGCAGAGTGGTTTCAGCAGGCCGCCGACCGGGAGACGATCCTGCTCCGTCAGCAAGCCGTGCAGGAATTGCGAGGTGATCTCGATCTGCATGAGCAACTGGCTCTGCTCGATGCCCATGTGCATGACGAACTCGACCAGAAGGCATTGCTGGAATGGGTCGGATTTCCCTCCCGTCCGCTGCGACTTGCTGTGAGGCTGTTCGCGGTCCTGATCACGATCTCCACAATGACTCTGTTCGCCTGTTGGTGGTTTCTTGGGACGATGGCCTCCCCACTGCTTATCTCGCTGATTGCGCAGACAATCTTCCTAGCCATTTATCACCGCTTGATCATCTCCGTCCTCACAGGCGTTGATGAAGCCGGCCAAGGACTCGCGATCCTGGAGCAAGTCCTTGACGTGATGGAAGACCGCCGCTTCACATCGCCACTGTTGAATGAGATCGTCAGCCGTCTCAGCGTTCAAGGGGCACCTCCATCGCAAACGATCGGGCAACTCGACACGCGAATCAACTATCTCAATAACTCCCTGCGCAATCAGTTTTTCGCCCCGTTGGCTGTCCTGCTGTGCCTCCCCCTGCATCTGGTCCATTCGATTGAAGAGTGGCGCGAGCGCGTCGGACAGCATATCCCCCAGTGGTGCACAGCTGTCGCGGAGTTCGAGGCGCTCGTCTCACTCAGCCGATACGCGTTCGAGCACCCCTCTCAGCCGTTTCCCCAACTCACTGACGATCAACTCATTTTCCGAGCGACCGAACTCGGGCATCCGTTACTTCCGCCCGGCGAGTGTGTCACTAACGATGTCCAACTCGACGGTGACACCACGCTCCTCTTGGTGAGCGGATCGAACATGTCGGGCAAGAGCACCCTGTTGCGGACGATTGGCACCAACCTTGTGTTGGCACTCGCTGGAGGACCTGTCCGAGCTCACGAGCTGGAGACTTCACCCTTCCAACTGGGCACAGCGATGCGAATCAGTGACTCACTCCAGGAAGGCAAGTCTCTGTTCTTCGCCGTCCTCAAACGAATCAAGCGGGTTGTTGACCTCGCTGATGACGAACGGCCTCTGTTATTCCTTCTCGATGAAATCCTGCAGGGGACCAACTCCCACGACCGCCGCATCGGCGCCGAAGCTGTGATCCGCAACTTGATTGATCGCGGTGCCATCGGCCTCGTGACCACGCACGACCTCGCCCTCACCGATATTGCTGATAGTCTTCCCGGAGCCGCCAACGTGCACTTTGCAGACCAACTGAAGAACGGAGAAATGACGTTCGATTACCATCTCCGTCAAGGTGTTGTCGAGAAGAGCAACGCGATTGAACTCATGCGGCTTGTAGGGCTGGACATCTAGCCTGGTTGCGATCGATTCGACGTGAGTTGACGTCGTCACGACAATGCCCCAAGCTGACCGGATTGGTCGATCAATTCTCCTTCAACGACGAAACACCGACGGCATGAGTACCAAGGCGCAGGACTATCTCACGAATTTGTTCGGACTGGACGGCAAGACGGCTGTGGCCATCGGCGGCACTGGTGTTTTGGGCGGCGCGTTCTGCGATGCGTTAGCGGGGGCGGGGGCGCATGTGGTTGTTGTTGGGCGGAGTCAGGAGCGGGGGCAAGAGGCCGTCTCACGGATGACTCAGGCGGGCGGGAGTGCGGAGTTCCTTGCTGCTGACTCCACGAGCCGCAATGACCTGCAAGGCATCGTCGATCACCTCAAGGCAAATGATCGAGAGTGTGATGTCCTGATCAATGGAGCAGGAACGAACTCCGCGACCCCTTTCCTCGAGATCAGCGATGAGGAGTGGGAGCAGATCATGAACGTCAACGTCCGCAGCGTGCGGCTGGCGTGTCAGGTGTTTGGTCAGGACATGCTCGACCGAGGCACGCATGCGTCGATCATCAACATCGCATCGGTGAGTTCTGAGTTGCCGTTGTCTCGGGTGTTCACGTATTCGACGAGCAAAGCAGCCGTGCTGAGTCTGACGCGAAATCTGGCCCGCGAGTGGGCGACGAGCGGCATTCGCGTCAACGCTCTGTCGCCCGGCTTCTTTCCGGCCGAGCAGAATAAAAAAGTGCTCACGCCCGACCGTGTTGAGAGCATCATGAAACACACACCCGTCGACCGCTTCGGCGAGCCTCACGAACTGGCGGGAGCCATTTTGCTGATGGCTTCCAATACTGCGGGCAGCTTTCTGACTGGAGCCAACATCTACGTCGACGGCGGCTTCACTGCGATGACAATCTAAAGCAATGAGAAGGCCGGCGACTGTCGAAGGGACCTGTTTTCCGAGGTTGGAATCACCTATCCTCACCACTCCCTCAGACAGACTCCGTTCGCGTCCCCCTGGAGCATATGGGCGAAACTGCTTCCAACTCTGATCCGACGACGACAACCTCCCGCTGGACGGTCCGTCGGGCTTTCTTTGCGCTGGGTGTGATGGTTCTGGCGGTGCCCTTCATGGCCTTACAACTGGGCGGTTTGCGAGTCAACAACGACGTGGAAACCTGGCTGCCAGCTGATGATCCACACTCGCTGGTGTTGCAGTGGTTTCAGTCTCTCTTTGGGGAGCAGTCCGGAATCCTGGCGTCGTGGGACGGGGCCACACTGAACGATCCACGTGTCGAGGCATTCGCAGCCGCACTCGCCGGCCCACCGGATGAGGAAGGGGTCAGAAGTCAACTGCAACCTCGCATCAAGGAGGTTCGCAGTCCGAGGGATCTGATCCGCCGCATGTTGGCCAGCGATGTTGATCGAGAAACGGCCATCAAGCAACTTCAGGGCGTTGTCATTGGCAGTGGCCCGCTCAAAGTGCGACTCTCCCCAGCAGGCAGGCGCGTGCAGGACGAACTCGTTGAGCAAATCCGTGAGCAGGCGCTGAACGAACTCGACATCGAAGTCACATTCCTCTCGCCTGAGTCTGAGCAGCAGACCAAACAGCCTGTCGAGGAACCGGACGACCTGACATTTCAGGAGGACGAATTCTCAGGTCCGGGGGCCGATGATCCATACCCTCTCTCGCCTCCTCACGATTTTCAGATCCGGTGGTCGGGCATAACGCCCACATCACCTGTCACCGCAAAGCTGATCGAGATCTGTGAGTCGATTGGCAAGCGGGGTGAGGAGGTATTGATCGAAAGTGCTTTCTTCTCCGTGGGCACTCCGGTCGCAGTGATTGTCGCACTGAATGAAGAAGGTGAGGAGCAGGTCGAGCAGTCACTCGCAGACCTCCGAGAGACTGCAAAGGCGGTCGGTGTGCCCGAAGCAGACCTGCACATGGGTGGCAGTCCAGTTGGTCGAGGAGAGTTGGACCGTGAGGCCGAAGGTGCCTCGTGGAATCCCCACTACCCGTGGTGGAACCTGCCCAAGCGATCACCCATCCTCACGTCGGCGATCGTCGGCATCGGACTCTCGTTTGTCGTGCTGCAGAGCTTCCGTTTGGCGCTACTCGTCCTGATTACAGATCTGTACGTGGCCGCTCTGGCCGTCTCGTTGCTTCCTGCGACCGGGCATAGCTTGAACATGGTGTTGATTGTGATGCCCAATCTGTTGATTGTGCTCACGGCATCGGGAGCGATTCACATCGCTAACTATTGGAAGCACGCCGCCGCTCGGAAGATGGATGGAGCGGTCTCGACGGCGGTCAAGATGGGTTGGCAACCCTGCGTGCTAGCGAGCCTGACGACCGCAGTGGGCCTGACGTCGCTGACGACAAGTGTGTTGCGACCGGTGCGGGAGTTTGGCATCTTCTCGGCGATCGGCTGTCTGATCTCCCTGGCGGTCGTGTTGTTTGGCTTCCCGTCAATGCTCAGATTGTGGCGAGGAAGCGCGCCGCCCCCCGAAGATGCTGGTCACTCCTTGTGGCGTCGTATGGGGCATTGGTTGTATCAGTATGCCTCGCTTGTGACGGTCTGTTGTCTCGTGAGCATCGCCCTGGGGGCGTATGGACTGCGTTGGTTTCGCACTGAGACGAAGGTCATTCGCTACTTCAAACCGGATGCCCGGATTGTTCAAGACTATGAGTTCCTCGAAGAGAACCTGGCGGGAATCGCACCGGTTGATGTGGTCGTCGGCTTTGACGAGACGGCTCGCGACGATCTCACCTCGGTTGAGCGGATGGAGATTGTCCGGCGGATCCAACAGCGAGTGGCTGATTATCCAGAGATCAGCGGCACGCTCACCTTGTCGGACTTCCGCTCGCCCATGGAGACACCGCCCGATGATGCCCCG
This sequence comes from Planctomycetaceae bacterium, assembly GCA_029259815.1. GTDB lineage: Bacteria > Planctomycetota > Planctomycetia > Planctomycetales > Planctomycetaceae > JAHBXU01. The sequence goes on from JAJDEJ010000282.1 coordinate 6,374, forward strand.
TTCGGTGTGAAGGCCCGTTACCGTCGAACCGTACATGGCATCGACAAGTTTCTGGAGTCAGCACAATCGGATGGCCATAACGGGTTGGTTGCCATCAACCCGGCGAAACTTGACGTGCAGTTTGAGGATCGCGATGTCCTCATGCCTGAGGGAGCAGAGCTGTGGCGCGTGCGGGCACAGGTCGCCCTGATGACGGACCTGGACTACAGCGTCTTGACGGACGATCTCAACCGGATCGTGACGGAGGAATTGGTCGACATCCCTGGAGCAACGCACGTCGTCACGGGCATGGTTCCCCTCTTCCTCCGGACGCAGAACGCTGTTGTCGAGAGTCTGGTCAAGAGCTTTGCACTGGCGTTCACTGTCATCGCAGTGGTGATCATGGTGCTCCTGCGTCATCCGGTCGCAGGATTCGTCACCATGCTACCCAATTTGATGCCGGTGATTGTTGTGTTTGGACTGATCTCCGCTGCGGGAGTGCCAGTCGACATTGGGACCATGATCACCGCATCGGTCGCACTCGGTATTGCCGTCGATGGCACGCTGCATTTGCTGACGTGGTTCCGCGATGGTTTGCGCAGAGGCATGACCCGACAGGAGGCGATTGCTCTGGGTTTGGCTCACTGTGGACCGGCCATGTGGCAGACGAGTGCATCGATTGGTCTGGGCCTTGCGATGCTGGCATGGGCTGATCTGTTGTTAATCAGCCGCTTTGGCTGGCTGATGGGCGCCCTCATTGGTGCTGCCTTGATTGCCGACATTGTTTTTTTGCCGGCTCTGTTAGCAGGTCCCCTCGGCACAATGATCGAACGCAAGATCCCCTCCCGACCCGAGTCGAATGCTTCGCTCAATGTCAGTGACAGAACAATCTCTGGACGCGCTCTGTCCGAGAATCCGTCCGGTGAGGGCTCCAATGGCGAAGTTGCGACCCGACCCGAGCCCGCACAAACCGACTTGTGATTGATCGCAATCCCTTCATGGCGAACAGAATCTGACAGCCTTGCGTAACATCCGTCTGACGATTGCCTATGAGGGCACGAACTATGCTGGCTGGCAGGTGCAGCCGAATCGGCCGTCCATTCAGGGGACCATTGAGGCCGCTCTGAAATCGCTCACAGGGGAAGCGATACGCATTCACGGTGCCGGGCGAACCGATGCGGGTGTCCATGCTGCGGGGCAAGTTGCCAACTTCACAATCGCATCGTCAATCCCTCCGGACCGCTTTGCAGCTGCCCTGAACAGCGAGCTGCCGCATGACATCACTCTCCGAGACTCGTCCGAGGTTCCCGATGACTTCCATGCGCGGTACTCGGCTGTCCGCAAGCAATATCGCTACCTGATTGACACAGCGGACATGACACCTCCCTGGTTACGGGGCCTCGTCTGGCGGGTGCCGGGCAGATTCGACGAGGATGCCCTTGCTGCAGCCGCCCCAAGGCTGATCGGCACGCATGACTTCAGTGCATTCGAGTCCAAATCCTCTCCCGATGAAGACAGCTGTCGGACGGTTTTCGACATCAACGTCACCAGAAGTCCGACCGCATTGGGATGGCAGAGTGATCATCAGCTCTTGTCGATTGCGATGACCGCTGATGGGTTCTTGTACAACATGGTCCGGGCCATCGTCGGTACACTGGTGCAAGTGGCGCAGGGTCGAGGGACCGCTGACGACGTCACACGCATCCTCAACAGTCAAGACCGCTCACAGGCTGGAGCCACCGCGCCCCCGCAGGGGTTGTCCTTGATGTGGGTTGACTATGCGGGTGCTGATCGATTGCAACAACGCCCGCAACCGCGTGAGGCCACGCGATGAAGGTTGTGCATGTGATCACGCGGATGATCGTGGGCGGGGCGCAGGAGAATACGCTGCATACGCTCGAAGATCAGCACCTCATTCATGGCGATGAAGTGTCACTGGTCACTGGTCCGCCTCTCGGCCCCGAAGGGAGCCTCATGGATCGTGCCTATGCAGCGGGATTTCCGATTTACGAGCTGCCCGAGATGCAACGCAGCATCAATCCCAGGTGGGACTGGAAGACCTACCTGTCACTCAAACGTCTGATGCAGGAGTTGAAGCCGGACATTGTCCACACCCATAGCAGCAAGGCGGGCATCATCGGTCGCGCCGCCGCAAAGAGCGTGGGAATCCCTTGCGTGCATACCGTGCATGGAGCGTCGTTTCACTACGGTCAGAACCCGGCCATCTTCCGCACCTACGTGCAAGCGGAGCGGTGGGCTGCTCGTCGGACAGCACACTTCATCAGTGTGGCCGATGCGATGACAGCCGACTATGTGGCACAACGCATCGACACGGCTGACCGCTTCACGACGGTGCACAGTGGCTTCGAGGTGGACCCGTTTCTCACACCGCCTCGTTCTGCTGAGGAGGTACGCCAAGAGTTGGGGCTGCTCCCCGAACATCTCGTCATCGGCAAGATCGCGAGACTGTTCCATCTCAAGGGGCACGAGTTTCTGTTGGAAGCGGCACCGGCGATTGTTGCCGCACATCCGGAGGCGAGGTTTCTGCTCGTGGGCGACGGCGTCCTCCGCCAGCAGTTCGAGCAAAAGATCGCAGAGATGGGATTAACAGGGCACTTCGTCTTCACGGGACTTGTGCCGCCCTCTCAAATTCCGGAACTGGTGCATGCGATGGATATCGTCGCACACACAAGCCAATGGGAGGGACTGGCTCGTGTCCTGCCGCAGGGGCTCATCTCCGGGAAACCGGTCGTGACCTATGACGTGGGCGGGGCCAGAGAGGTCGTCATTCCCGGCGAGACCGGTTACCTGCTGCCACGCGATTCGGTTGACGAATTAACCGCGGCCATCTGTGATCTCGCCGAGAACCCTGCTCTGCGGGGACAGCTGGGACGCACAGGACGGGAGCGGTTCACGGATCAATTCCGTCACCAAACGATGACCCGCCGCATTCGCGAAGTTTACGGACGCGTGCTGGGTACTGATGTGGTGTGACGAACCGTTTTTGCACCACGTGGGCGAGCGTCTGAACCTTCCTGAAGGCTGCAGACTTGCCAGCCATCATCAGCGTTGAATCTTTCTACGAAGTCCTGATCGACACAGCGATCAGGGTCGGCATGTGGAATCCTCGCGATCGCGACATTTTTCACTGCGCCAACGTGATCGACCCGATGTGAGTATTGATGGAACAACAAGAGGCGCC
>JAJDEJ010000283.1 GCA_029259815.1 Planctomycetaceae bacterium
GCTGCTGGTGCCGATCGTCCCCTTTCTGTTGCTGGGCGATGGCTTTGAGAGCGAGGTGCAAGCGTGGGTGCAGCAGGAGTGGTCATACGGGACCCGATTCTGGCTGATCGTGCTGGTGTTGTCGGTCGACATCCTGTTGCCCATCCCCTCCAGCGGCGTGAGCACCTACGCAGGTGGCACACTCGGGTTCGGTTCAGGAGCGCTCGCCTCCTGGCTCGGAATGTCATTGGGAGCCATACTGGGATTTCTACTCGCCCGATGGATGGGGCGTCCGTTTGCAACCCGTTTCGGCGGCGTCGATGTTGTAACGCTTGAGGAGTCGCAAATACGTTACGGCCCCGTAGCTCTCGTGTTCACGCGGGCATTGCCGATCCTTGCAGAAGCTTGCGTTCTGCTGATGGGTGTGTTGCGATTGCCCTGGAAACGCTTTCTGCCACCAGTTCTGCTGAGCAATCTTGCAATCTCGCTGACCTACGCTGCCTTCGGAGCATATTTCGGAGAGCACGATGCGCTCACAGTGGCGGTGATCGCATCGGTATTGCTGCCGCTCGCCTTGGTGATCGTTGTCCGCAAGAAACTTCGCAGAGAGTGACCACCGTCAAGACAGGGCATGGCTCATGCCAATCTGCAGACGCAGAGTTGGGCTGAAGTGTGGATTCCTTCGACGCGGAAATCCGACTCCTGCATTCATCCATTGTGGAGAAAATGGACAATGAAGTCGCACGACGCGGCTCGACAGGAGACATCCTCATGGACGTCCACTCAGACTCACCCGATGCATCACACCACCGAACGACCGCACGTCAACACCTCCACGAATCAGAAACAACACGCGACTGCCCCTGAGATGCCGTGACTGCAGTGAGATTGTCGATCGGATGCTATACTGCAGGGACGACAGTTGCAGGCAGCGATCAACACATTCCGGCGGCTGTTGCACTTGATGATTCATTCAGTAATGACAGGGAGGAGGACCGGATGCACAACGTGCTGGCGTTGATTCTTGCGGGAGGTAAGGGAACACGGCTCGAACCGCTGACGCGGGATCGCGCCAAACCGGCGGTCCCCTTCGGCGGCGTGTATCGCATCATCGACTTCACGCTGTCGAACTGCATCAATAGCGGGCTGCGGAAGATGGTGCTGCTCACGCAGTACAAGGCCCTCAGCCTCGATCGGCACATCAACCTCAGCTGGCGGTTTCTGTGCCGCGAACTCGAAGAATTCATCGATGTTCTCCCGCCCGAACAGCGGATCGCAGAGCAGTGGTATCAGGGGACGGCTGATGCGGTCTACCAGAACATCTATGCCATCGAGCATATCTCAGCCGAGCATATTCTGATCCTCGCGGGTGACCACATCTACAAGATGGATTACTCGGAACTGGTCCGCGACCACATTGAGGCGAATGCCGACGCGACGATCGCCTGCCTGCCTGTCGATCGAGAGCAGGGTCGCGACTTTGGCGTGATGGGGATTGACGACCAGCGACGGATCGTGCGGTTTGAGGAGAAGCCCGACTCTCCTTTCCCGATGCCGGGCGACGCCAGTCAATGTCTGGCGTCAATGGGGGTCTATGTCTTCAAGACGAAGTTTCTGTTCGACGAACTGTGCCGCGACGCCACGCTCTCGGCCAGCCGGCATGACTTTGGGAAGGACATCATTCCCTCGATCATCCACACGCATCATGTGCGGGCCTTTCCGTTTCACGACAAGAACACGGGAAAGAGACATTACTGGAGAGACGTCGGCACACTCGACGCCTACTACGAGGCCAATATGGACCTCATCTCGGTCGACCCCGAACTCAACCTGTACGACCAGTCCTGGCCAATCCGTAACTATCACCCGCCCTACCCTCCGCCGAAGTTCGTGTTTGCTCAGCGCGATGCCGACCAACCCCGCGTGGGGGAGGCCATGGACAGCCTCGTGTGTGCGGGCAGCATTGTCTCCGGCGGGCAGGTCGAGCGATCCATCCTGGGACCGGGGGTCCGCATCAACAGCTGGGCCCACGTCGAAGATTCCATTCTGTTTGAAGGCGTTGACGTTGGTCGTAATGCTCGTGTGCGGCGTGCGATTATCGACAAAGGCGTCACAATCCCCGAAGGAGTTGAGATCGGTTTTGACAGCGATCTTGACTGCGAACGAGGATTCACTTTGACGGAATCGGGGATCGCCGTGATTGGGAAGCAGCACGCCTTTAAGAGTCAGGGGCAAAGGGCGTAGCGAAACATCGCTGAGTGCAATCTCTTTTCCTGAAAGCCGACTCTTTGACGTCAGCCCAAATGGGGGGGTATATTTGTCATCAGGTGAGTTCAGCAGGCACGCGCGACGGATGTGTCGACTGTCACTGTAGTTCATTGCCGTTTTTGCCATGTTTGCCGTGTTTTTTCGCTGATGATATGAGGGCCCAATTACACTCAGTGGTAGAGAATCTCTCTCTTCCCGATTCCTCTGATTATTCTTCCTTGTTCAGCCCTCATCATCATGCCCAATTCATCTGGCACGAACGAAATGAGTGGGTCGACGCATATCGAGCACGACCATCTCAAGTCGCTCGGAAAGTACCAGATCAAGAAAAAACTCGGTGCAGGCGGCATGGGCACCGTCTTTCTTGCGATTGATCAGCAGCTCAATCGTACGGTTGCCTTGAAGGTGCTGCCGAAGGACCGGGCTGAGAACCCGACTCTGGTCAAACGCTTCAAGTCGGAAGCCAAGGCGGCTGCTCAACTCGAACACAAGCATATCGTTCGTATCTACGACACGGGCGAGATCGATGGATTCTTGTACATCGCTCTCGAGTACATCGATGGGATTGATGTCCATGATTTGGTCGTCAAACGGGGCGTTATCCCGGCCAAACGGTCTCGCGATATTGTCAGGCAAGTCGCGTTGGCTTTGGAGCATGCAAGTGCCAAGCAGATCGTCCACAGGGACATCAAGCCAGCCAACTTGATGATCAAACGGGATGGAACTGTCAAGCTGGCTGATATGGGATTGGCCCGTGCTGTCGATGACAGTCAGGAGACCGGGATCACCCGAGCAGGGATGACGGTCGGCACCGTCGATTACATGTCGCCCGAACAGGCACGAAGTTCAAAGTCGGCCGACGTGCGTAGTGATATCTACTCACTTGGCTGCACCTGGTACCACATGCTGACCGGCTCTCCCCCCTTCTCTGAAGGCAGCATGACAACCAAGCTCCAGGCCCACTCCGCCGGGAAACGTCCTGACCCGCGGTCGATGAATCCCGCCGTGCCTGAGGCGTACGTTGCTGTCATCCATCGAATGATGGCACGCCAACCTCAAGATCGATACCAGACCGCTCGCGAACTATTGGACGACCTCGAATTACTCTCCAAGCAGTCCAGCCACATCAATGCCGAAGTGATGGAAGCACTCGCGGCTGAATCCGACACGGGATCACGAAAGGAGCGGCAAAGTCAGTCCTCAGGGGCTCTGCCAGTGTTGCCCCCCAAGGAAAAGTTCAAGCCTGTCGACCTCACCACTGGCAGCAAGCTCAACCTTGATTTGATTCGTTACGCAATTCCGGCCCTGCTGGTCATTGCAGTGCTCGTCATCCTGTTTTGGGCGACACAGCAAAGCGATGATGCCTTCAGTGGAGGTGCAGCGGCAAATGGAGTTGGTAACCCGTACTCGAGTCGGGAAGAGGAACCTGCTGCAGCGGTTGCTGATGAGCCAAGTCCAGACGAAAGAGATGGCGCGTCATCTGACGCGGTTAATGCGGAACCGAATCAACTCTCCGGATTGTTCGCTCCGGATGAACCATTCCCACCATCTGTGGTCGCCGTCCCGTTTCCTGGGGCAGAAGACTCAAGGACGACGTCCGATGGTGTCCGACTACTCCCCAATTGGGTTAGCCACTTTCGTACTCCTCCGAAGACGGCTCGCCAGTCGATCATTGTGACTCGCACGCCAAATGGCGAGAGTCAGGTGAGTCGACTGAACCAGGCTTTGGCAGCACTGAAACGAAATGGAGGTGTGATCCAACTGGATGGCGAAGGTCCCTTCTCGCTCGATCCTGCGAATCTCAACACAGAAGGCGAGGTGCGACTCACCGCGACCGAGGGGAGTTCACCTGTCATCAACCTGTCGGCAGAGGCTCTGAAGGGAGGTCAGGATTCGTTTGTCAATGTACGCACATCGCGACTCGTCATCGAGAACCTCCACTTTGTACTCGTCGATCCCCCGCACGACCTGACACTCATCAACGTTGCCGAGGGGGATCTGTCGTTGCAGAACTGTTCGTTCACAGTCAGTGGGTCGCAGGGCATCGCGACGACGGCGATTTCCCTGCAGAGCTTGCCGAGACGTCAGGGTGCCGGTCCGCAAAACAAGGAGGCAACGGGTCGGTGCCTCTTGGAAAACGTCATCTTTCATGGCGATCAGCTGACAGCCGTCAGACTGCTTGGCAAGGAGTGTGAACTGGTGGCGGGGAACTGTTTGATATCAGCTGGTGATGCTCCCGCCATCGAGCTGAGTGATGCGGCGGTGCAAGGCAGACCTGCAGAAGACGACACGGCACAGCGACGTATCCGGTTGTTAGCATCAACGCTTGCGAGCAATCAATCAGTCTTGCGATTCGTCCACGACGCAGGCACTTCTTTCTCCGCGCCGTGCGAAGTGGTCACGAAGGAATCCCTGCTGGTGTCGACCTCACGCCCAGATGCGTCTGCGTCAGCCACTATGGTGTCTTTCGTCGATTGGTCTGAGAAGACTTCGAATCTCGGCAGCAGTCGGGCACAGGGAGTCGAGTGGTCGACCGACGACTCTAGATTTCTGGGATGGCCGACGTTGGTCACGATGACGTCAGCAGACGCACAGACAACAACTCAAATTGCCAATGCCGACGAGTGGCGCCGCTTCTGGAACAAACCACTCAGTAGTGACACGTTCCTTCAGGAGCCGCTTTCAATACCACCGACGACCAATGACAGCGACCTTGATCTCACCTCATTGAGTGCTGCGATCGCGGAGGCGGTCGTGACGGGTAGCGGAGACGTTGCGACCGGCTATCGCGTGGGAGACCTGAGTCATGTGCCCCTCGGGCTCATCGATCACGTCGTCGCAGCAGCAAATGTGCCGGTCGAACCGGATTGGCTGGGACTGGGGATGCAACTGGATGACTCTCCAATCGTCCGCGAGATGACACGCAAGACGGACATCAGCCGGGTGCTGAGAAGTCGTGTCTGCCAAGATGGATCTCACATGATCTTCAGCGGCTCCGGACTGCATGAGATCACGCCGATCCTGATCAAGGACAAGTCCATTCGTGTGGAGTTTCGTTCATCGGGAAGCTCTCCGCTCATCCTGCAAGTCGAAACGAATCGAGGGAAGGATGCTCCGCTCGCAGCAGCCTTCAACCTTCAGAATGCAACCCTCGACATGGTCGGTGCGCAGATCAAGATTCCGGCATCGACATCGGACAAGCAGCCACAATGGCTGTTTGCGCTCGATGATGCCAGCCTGTCACTGCGAGGTTGCACGATTGAAAGGTCATCGGCAGCGTCTGAGTCTCATGCCGGGTTACTGAAGTTTTCCGAAGGAGAACAGGCAGCGCCCCAGTCACCACGCAGCGTGCTCATCGAGAACAGTTTCCTAAGGAGTCCCGGTCAACTGCTGTCTGGTAACATCCGCTGGGAATCGCTGGTCCTTCGGAATAATGTGTTCGTTACTCAAGGTGATTTCCTCGACCTGACACTGGACACGGTTGGCTTGCAGCGTCGGCCGGCTGTTGTCATGGAACACTGCACATGCTCGGGAAATTTGGCCGCGATTCGGCTTCGAAGCGAGACGATGCTCACCGAAGACATTCCCAGGCTACGGATGTTCGTTACCCAGAGTCTGTTTGTCGGCGCCGCTGGCGTAAATGAATCACATCCGACAGTTATTGCTCGTGATGCAGAAAGCACCACGCGTTCGCACGTTGTGTGGTGGGGAAACGCCAATGCCTATGCCACCACACTGGCAGATTATCTGCAAACGACCGGTGCAGAGCGATCGGCATTGAGCTTCAAAGAGCAGTGGATATCTGTGTGGGGTTCCGGGCATGAAGTGAACGCATTGACTGCAGCGACTGATGTGATTTTCGAGGCGTCATTCCCCGACTGGACCGAACTCGAATCACAAAGTTTCAAGCTCAGCGATTCTGGAAGAGCCTCGAAATGGGGACGGGATAAATCTGGAACTGGTGCAATTTTGGACAAGATCGGGTCCACTCAGTCAGTGGGCGGGCAGGGAGCACCGGACACAGACTCCCCACAAGCCCCGTCTGTACCAAGGAAACGTCGGGGAGGCTTCTGAGCCGACCGCGTGCGTGAGTCCTAAGATGTCGGTTCGTTTGACGTGGGAGCATTTGTGTGCTCGAGCGGCGCAGGATCATCGGAGATTCGGGGCCATGTGAGCCGAAACTCGCAACCGCCGGCCTCGGGCGAGGCAACGCTGATCTCGCCCCCATGCTCTTGCATGATCTTCTGACTCACCGCCAGACCAAGCCCAGTGCCACGCGATCCCTTGGTTGATTCGAACAGATCGAAAATATGCTTTTGCTCATTCGCGGGGATGCCTGGCCCGTTGTCGGTGACGATCACGGACAACAACTCGGAGTTTGGGTCGAACCTCGTTGCGATGACCACTCGACCATCATCACTCTCTTCAACAGCGTCGATGGCATTCGTGGCGACGTTGAGTATCGCTCGGAGCACGCCATCCGGATCGAAAAGCGACAGAGGAAGATCCTCGGAAAGATCCATTTCAACTTTGGTCGGCTGATCTGTCACGCGTCCCTCAATCAGACGACTGACCTCTTCGACCACCGAGTTCAGGTTCGACTCTTGCAAAGCCGGTTGTCGTTCCTTGCTGTAGGTCAGCATGTCCATGACAAGTCCGTATATGCGATCCTGATTGCGTTCAACGATCGTCCACCCTTTGCGGATCAAGTCTTCCTTGCCTTCGTTGAGTCCCATGTCAATCAAATAGCTTCCGCCGCGCACTCCCTGCAGGATGTTTTTGATGTCGTGGCTGAGACTGGCAATTGCCTGCCCCACAGCCGCCAGACGCTCTGCCGTCACGAGCGCTTCCTGATACCGAAAATTCTCAACCGCGAGTGCCGACTGCCGTCCAATCGCGAGTAGCAAAGTCAGCAGTTCCTCACGGAACGTTCGCGGTGCTCCGCCCTTGAGCAAATAGTCGGCGGGGGATGTGATGTCCACATAGATGACGCCCATCAACTCATAACGACCCTGCATCGGTACGCACATCGCTTCACGAATGCCCGCCTGGACGATACTCTGTCCGGCGTCAAAGCGACTATCGTGCAAGGCATCGGACGTCCACACACCCTCCCCTTGTGCAATGACATAGTTAACGATGCTGGTCGAGACTGGCATGCGTTCGTTGGGATTCACGCCGGGTCGATGGCTGAAGACACGCGGCAGGATACGATCCGACCGCGACTCCGCGACCAGCATGCACGCCCGATCGGCACTGACAGCATCAATTGTCAGGTCAAGTACCCGTTGCAACAGCAGATCCAGTGAGTCCGTTGCACGCACTGCCTCTTCGCTGATGCGGTATAACGTCTGCAAATTGTCGTCGGCTGTGACGACAGGAGAAATCCGGGAGACGGATGCTTGCCGCGACAAGGGCTTCCCCTCGGCCGATGCCAGAGTCCCCACAATCTGTGAGCGATCGGGGTCGTCGGCAGACAGTAAGTCGATCCGATCCGCGATCTGACTGGTCTCGTTGCTCGTTGAGTCTGAGAACAACATGATGGTGCGACCAATTTGTAATTGGTCTCCCGTGCGCAGTGCGTACGAACGGATCGATTGGCCGTTGACGAATGACCCATTCGAACTCTCAAGGTCATGCAGCGTCCACGTGCCATCTGCGTAGAGAATCTCCGCGTGATTGCGGGAAACCTCAGTGTCGAGAATCCGCAAGGTATTCTGCGGGCCTCGACCAAGAGAAACCGTTTGCGGACCGATGGTCGCACGTTTTCCTTGATCGACCCCCTGGAGTACCAGCAGTGTCGCTTTCGCCATCCCGTCACTTTCCAGACTTGGGAGGGTTATCTAACTCAGGACATAATAGCAGCCAGCGGCATCCACTCCAGAGTCGGAGGGGCAGCAAAGGCCCGACGAAGAGCGTTGAAAGGTCAGACATCAACGTCCAACCGCACCCTACATCCTGACAAACTCTCAATGTGACCGCAGCAGAGACTCGATCGCGGTCACGAGTTCGGCATACTGAAACGGCTGCGAGAGATAGCGGCAGCCCCTGTCAGTTGAGGACGTGTGAGTGTGATAGTGACCGATGACCACGCGAGGCACATTGCCCCACGGTGCGGGCGATGTCAATCCTTGTGATGATGGTCCCTGCAACCGCTCGGATTCGTGCAACACCACAACACTCGGTGCCTCATGCGACACAAGTGGGTTGGTCGAATGAGTTGAGCGAACACGCGTCACCAGCATGCCACGTGGTTCCAGCACAGCCTTCAGCACTTCCTCAGTTTCGGTCAATCCGTCAACGAGCATCACATTTGTTCGATTGACCACGACGCAGTCCTTGCTGAGGGCTTTCTCGGTGCCTTGAGGAGGATCTGCCCCCCCAAATCACTATGCACCCGGCATCCTCGCCGTGGTGTTTTCCGTTCAGAATCCACAGGAAGCATGAGCGACCCCATATCACAGGCGCCACACGATCGCTTGAGTGGGGCGGAAAGATACTGAGATCGTCGAATCGTGTCAAAGTGGATTTACGACCCGGTCCACCGAGTTCTGCTTGAGAGAACTCACGAAGCAGTCAACCGATCACGTCTCGATCTAGCTGGATGCGGCGAATGTCGTTCGCATCAGCTTCGAGAGACGGGACTTGGTTCGTGCGGCTGTGTTGCGATGAATCAGATTCTTGGCAGCGGCCTGATCCAGCGTCTTGACCGCTGTGCGAAAGGCCTGCTCGGCTCCTTCGCGGTCTGCTGCCTCAGCGGCATTGCGGACCTTCCTCAATACGGTTCGGAGCGTGGAACGCTGCGTCCGGTTGCGAAGACGACGGCTGCGGCTCTTCCGCAGTTCCTTTTTAGCACTACTTGAATTGGGCATGTCCGGTGATTCAAATCCAGTCCACTGTCGTATCAAATGCCGTCCACCCACTCGGGGTGTCTGCAACGTCGTTCAAGCCAAGGAGTATAATACGGGGCGACCCTCAATGCCAGTGGGGCAGACGCAACTTTTTGGTATCATAGTCGATGTGAAGAATCCACCTCAGCCTCCCGACAACCACGAATACATGCTCAGGCGCCCCGATTGACTGCTGACACCCCCTATACTGACGACGAATTGGCCGAGTGCGGCCTCACACGTGAGCGGTTGCCGCGACATGTCGCCATCATTATGGATGGCAATGGTCGCTGGGCTCGCTCACGAGGTCTGCCAAGGGTTGAGGGCCATCGCAGGGGCGTCGCCAGCGTGCGAGCCGTCGTCGAGGAATGTGCTCGATTACAGCTCGAACAGCTCACTTTGTACTGCTTCAGCAGCGAAAACTGGAAGCGGCCGCCCCTTGAGTTGGAGTTGCTGATGAATCTGCTGCGAACGTACGTCGTCAAGGAGCGGGAAGAAATCATGCGGCAGAACATCCGTTTCTGCACGATCGGTCGCAACGACGGACTGGCCCCTTCCATCTTGGCTGAGGTGCAGGAGACGATCGATCTCTCACAGCACAACACGGGCATGCGACTGTGCCTGGCCCTCAACTATGGCAGCCGCATCGAGCTTGTCGATGCGATGCAACAGATCGCAAGACAGGTCCAAGCTGGTGAACTCAACCCCGAGACAATCGATGAATCAACCATTTCCGATCATCTCTACACAGTTGGGATGGGGGATCCGGACCTCGTCATTCGGACATCGGGGGAAATGCGGATTAGCAACTTCCTGCTGTGGCAGATCAGCTATGCCGAGTTGTGGGTGACGGAGAATCACTGGCCCGCCTTCCGTGCTCCGGACCTGTATCAGGCCTTCCAGGACTTCGCCAGCCGCGACCGTCGCTTCGGCGGTCTCTCCAAGTCACCCAACGAAACCGATTGACCCATGCTCGGCTGGCGCCTGCTCCTCTCCGCCGCAATCGTCCCTTTACTCGTGGGGCTGATGGTCTGGGACGCTTGGCTCGGTCCCACGGCTCCGGTGTTGTTCGTTCTCTGTCTGCTGGTCGGACTACGAGCCGCGTGGGAGTTGCTCACTCTCGCGAGACGGGAGTCATGCGATCCGAAATTCATACCGGTTGCCATGTGTGTGACGCTTCTGCTCCTCGGAACGTGGGGACCACACTGGCTCGCTGCAATTGATCCGTCACAACTGACAATCAGATCACTCCCCTCCCTGTCTCAAGTGTTCGCTGGGTGTGTGCTCTTGCTGTTCGTCGTGAGAGTGTTTCGATTTCGTCAGCCGGGAGGGCATGTCGAGGGGCTGGCGTTCGAGTTGCTCGCCGTGACATATGTCGGACTATTACTCTCAGTCACGACACAACTCCGCTGGCTCGGGCAGGGAGGCAATGGGTATCTGGCTCTCGGGTCGTTGCTGGTGGCGACCAAGATGGGTGACATCGGTGCCTACACCCTTGGGAGATTGTTTGGCAAACGCAAGATGGCCCCGCATCTCTCGCCCGGCAAGACATGGATGGGTGCGGTCGGCGCCGTTTTGGCAGGCGTCCTCGGAGCCGTGCTCTGGTTAAGGGTTGCCTCGCCGCTGTTTGATCTGAAATGGCAACCAAGTTGGTGGATCGCAGCGATCGTGTTCGGAGCCGCAATGGGCATCGTCGGCCTGTTCGGAGATCTGGCCGAGTCACTCATCAAGCGGGACGTGGGCGCGAAAGACTCTGCTGCTCTGATGCCCGGCTTTGGTGGCTTACTCGACCTGTTAGACAGTATCCTCTTCGCCGGACCAGTCGCCGTCATGATCTGGCAACTCTTTCTCGGCACCGATGCTCCATAAGTGAGCGAGCCAACAGACGGAAGTTTTGTCTAATGCAATGATATTCCTGACCACGCAGTAGTCTCTGCCATCAGCCACATGCCATCGGCGAGCCGATATGTCAGACGAACAACAGGCGAGTGAACCCTCTCAGTCGACCCGCTCTCCATGGTTGAAGCTGGTCGTGCTCGCGATTGTCGTAGTCGTTGGAGGCGCGCTGTTCACGCAGTACGGCGACTCACTGTCACTCCAGGCATTGGCCGACCGAGAGTCACAACTGCGTGAGTTTCAACAGCAGAATCCGGTGCTCGTCTATGGAGTCGCCTTTCTGGTGTACGCGGCAGTGACCGGCCTCTCGATCCCCGGTGCGACAGCGTTAACGCTGTTATACGGCTGGTTTTTCGGCTTCTGGCGTGGGCTCGTCTTGGTGAGCTTCGCCTCCACAACAGGGGCGACACTCGCGTTTCTGCTGGCCCGGTTTCTCTTGCGAGACACGGTGCAGTCAAAGTTCGGTGACCGGCTCAAGACATTCAATGAGGCACTGAAACGGGAGGGAGCATTCTACCTGTTCACACTGCGGCTGATCCCTCTCGTCCCGTTCTTTGTCCTCAATCTGGTGATGGGCCTGACGCCGCTCAAGACACTCACCTACTGGTGGGTCAGTCAACTCGGCATGCTGCCGGGGACAGCGGTGTACGTCTACGCCGGCTCATCCGTGCCCGATCTCGCCACACTGGCCGACAAAGGCACCAGCGGCATCCTCACGCTCAACGTTGTGATTGCCTTCGCCCTGCTTGGCCTCTTTCCGTTGGCCGTCAAGAAGATCATCCAGTGGACCGGCAACAAGCCGACTCTCGATTCAACCTCGGAGAAAGACTGAGCATGCTGGACATTGCCGCCCTCAAGCCACCGGACGAACACAACCAGAAGCTCGCATCCAACGTGCACCCGTCCGACTGGCTAAACCCCACACCTTCAGGTCGTTACAACCTCGTGGTGATTGGAGCCGGCACCGCTGGTCTCGTCACTGCAGCCGGTGCTGCGGGACTCGGAGCGAAAGTAGCCCTCATCGAACGACATCTCATGGGGGGGGACTGCCTCAACGTGGGCTGTGTGCCGTCCAAGGGCGTTATCAGCGCGGCTCGTGCAGCCGCAGCGGTCCGTGACGCCGGCAAATTCGGTGTCAGCGTCCCCGAAGAAGTGAGCGTCGATTTCGCCGCCGTCATGGAGCGCATGCGTCGGCTCCGAGCGGGCATCGCACATGTCGACTCTGCGGCGAGGTTTCGCGACTTGGGCGTGGATGTCTTCCTCGGTGACGGTCAGTTCGTCGGTGGTGACACCGTGCAGGTCGGTGATGCGAAGCTGAAGTTCAAAAAGGCAGTCATCGCAACAGGAGCTAGAGCAGCCGCGCCACCAATCCCCGGACTGGATGACGTCGACTACCTCACCAACGAGACGTTGTTCTCGCTCACCGAACTGCCGAAGAGGCTCGCGGTCATCGGCGCCGGTCCGATCGGCTGCGAGATGGCACAGACCTTTGCCCGTCTCGGGTCGGAGGTGTTCCTCATCGAAGCGGCACATGGCGTGCTCCCTCGTGAGGATCCAGAGGCAGCGGCGATTGTCGAGGCATCACTCAAGCGAGACGGTGTCAACCTGCTCTGTTGCGGGAAAGAGACGAGATTCAGCAGCACTGATGAAGGCATTCGCGTGACGCTGACGTCGCACGAACAGGCGTACGATCTCGTTGTTGACAAGCTGCTCGTCTCTGTCGGTCGCAAGCCGAACGTCGACGGGCTCAGACTCGACACGGTCGGCGTGAAGTACGATGAACGCAAAGGGGTCGTCGTCGACGATCGCCTGCAGACAACCAACTCCCACATCTTCGCTGCCGGCGACATCTGCTCGAAGTATCAGTTCACGCATGCCGCCGACTTCATGGCCCGTATCGTGATCCAAAACGCCCTGTTCTTCGGTCGAGCCAAGGCGAGTGCCCTCACCATCCCGTGGTGTACGTACACCTCACCCGAATTGGCCCACGTTGGCCTGACCGAGAAGGACGCCAAAGAGGCAGGGTTGTCCATCGACACGTACACACAGTCGTTCGAGGACGTCGATCGCGCCATCCTCGACGGCGAGACCGAAGGGTTCGTCAAAGCACACGTCAAACAGGGCACGGATGAGATCGTCGGCGCAACAATCGTCGCCTCACACGCCGGCGACATGATTGGCGAGATCTCTCTGGCGATGACGCATGGACTCGGCCTCAAAAAGATCGGCAGCACCATCCATCCCTACCCCACTCAGGCGGACGCAATCCGCAAGCTGGGCGACCAATACAACCGCACACGGCTCACACCCACGGTGAAGAGTCTGATGGCGAAGTGGCTCGCATGGTCACGCTGAAATTCAGTTCATGGGATACACTGTTACGCCCACGAGCACGACGGCCAATCCCACGACGCCCATGATGACCGACATCGGCGTGATGAACTTCAGGCCTTCCGACTCGGTCATGCCGCTCATGCGGGTGACGACCCAGAAGCCGCTGTCGTTCATCCAGGCGACGGGCTTTGAGCCACAGCCGATCGCGAGTGCGAGGTACACCGGGTGAAAGCCGAGATCGCCCCGGCTGGCAAGTCCGGAAAGGATGCCGACGGCGGTGATCATCGCGACCGTCGCTGACCCCTGGGCCGTGCGGATGGCCGCAGTGATCAGCCAAGCCATTGTGCAGATGATCACAGGTGACGCGCGTGGCAGGTCCTCGATCAGCCCGGCAACATTTGTCTGACGCAGCACCCCACCGAACGCACCGCCGGCAGCCGTGATGAGAATGATCACCCCGCCGCTCGCCAACGATCCTTGAATGGCATTGGCCAGATCCTCACGAGACGTCCGCTTCTGCCAAACGAGCGTGAGCATCGCCACAACAGCTGCGATCGTCAGTGCGATCGTCTTATTGCCCAAAGTGTCGACGACCATTTCTGCCGATCCAGAGAGGGACGTCATGCTCTCAATAATCGGCTTCCCGGCAATGAACAGAACCGGGAACAAGATTGGCAACAAAGAGAGCCAGAGCGGAGGAAGTTTGCTCTCATCGAGTTCGGCCGCTTCACGCAACTGTGCGAGTGAGACGTCGGGTGACTCCCGCAGCGGCAGCGTCCACAGACGGTTCACGATCACAGCAAAGAGGTATCCCGCCGACGCGGTGAAGAGACCAACAATTCCACCTGCAATCATCATCAGGCCGATATCGACGCCCAACTCCTCGGCCACGAACAACGGCCCCGGCGTGGGCGGGACGAGCGAATGAGCCATTGTCGCTCCGCAGACGATCGTCAACACATAGAGCAGATAGTTGCGGCCAGTCCGCATCTGCATGGCCTTGCCGAGCGGGATCATCAGATAGAACACAGTGTCGAAGAACACGGGGATGCCGAGCGTGAAACCGCTGAGCATGAACGCGAGCGGAGCTGCCCGTTCGCCGAACCAATTGAGAGCCGTCCTTACAATGCGGTCTGCTGCGCCACTCTCGAGGAGACACGTGCCAATGATGGCCGCCATGGCGATCAGGATGCCGATCTTCATGCACGTGTCGCCGAACCCCTCTGCGACCCGCACGCCGACCGTCTTGTCCGCCTGAGCTGCCGCTGCTTCAGCCGACAGCGACTTCGACTGCATGTAATACTGCTCGATGTTTGCCCGGGGCGTGAGGGCAGCCACCACGAGGGCACCGAAGACAAGAGCAAGGAACGCGTGCAGTCTGAGCCAGAGAACGCTGCCGACAACGATCGCCACGCCGGAAAGAATGACGGCCAGCGTCACCCAAGTGTCGCTCATGTTGCACCCCGCTGAGAGAAGAGAGTGGCCCATTCTGGACGCGAGGCGTCAGCGGTGCAAGGAAGACGATGCGAAATCGCAAGCGGGTTAGTTCACACGCGACTCGTATAACTGTGCGATGTCATCAGCGGTGACGGTAATGATGCGGGTGAAGCCGGTGTGGGCTCGTTCGTACTCGATGTTTCCGGCCAACTGCGGGTTTCGTTGTATGGCCGAGGCGACCCATGCTCGATCTTCATCTGAGAGATCTCCGACGTCGTCCCCCCACAGGGTCTTTGTCTCCACGACAAGGGACTCAAGACGGGGATCGTACTTTTTGTAACCGGCCATAATCACAATTCGTTCATCAGGAATATCGTTGCCAACCTCGACTGAGGATACGGCCTAATTTCTTAAGTACAAGATACGGTTAGAGGGACACCGTGGAAGACTTGGGAGCGTCAAGGCGGTTACCCTCCGTCATCCACGCGACATTCCCATGAAACCCGTCTTTCAAATCGGTCAGGTCAAGGCGATTGAGAGTCGGCACGATGGAGTAAGCCTCGTATCCATATCCCAACAGGACCTGTTCGTAGTCAGCGACGTCAATTGCTGTCCGCCCAACGATCGTGACCTCAGTGATGAGGATGGGCCGAATTCCTCTTTCGAGCAACCCCGTGAGTCCTTGAATGACCTGTTTTTCGTGTCCCTCCACATCGATCTTGATCAACCGGAGCCGCTCAATTTGTCGGTCCGCAAAAAAGGAGGTGAGAGAGGTGACTGTGATGTCGTGTGCTTGGACCCCGTGAAACCGCTCACTGGGTTCGTCATCGATTCGACCGTAACCCTTAGACAGGATACTTTCTGTCTCATAATAGGTCGACCGACGGTCTTCGTCCGCGACCGCCATCTGAAAGATCTCCTGATTTTGATGGGAGTTGCTTTCTTTTGCCATAGTCAGTGAACGAAATGGGGTTGGACCAGGTTCGAAAGAATAGACTTTGCCGGAGGGGCCGACCAGCTTTGCCATGTGCGCGGACAAGTACCCAACATTCGCTCCCACATCAGCAGCAACATCTCCCAAATGGAGGATACGACTCAACAGTGCAATTTCTTTTGCCTCGTAGGTCCCATAGGCCATATTTCGAGTGGCTTCGTGTCGATGGTCGAGGAGCATGACTGAGGGACCGACTTGGACTTGCTCAATGTGTCCATCAGGAGCTAACCAGCGGTCCGTGATCCCACGGAGTCGCGATTTTCCCCGGAATGGAGATCGACAATACTGTCGAATGCACTGTCTCCCCAAGCTCTTGAGTGATTCCTTCACAGCCAAGTATTCTTATCTCCTCTTGCCTAACATGACCGACTCGTGCCCCTTCCACAGAGTCTCTACTCGACAATGATGTCCCGGACCGTGCCGCCGCTGGGGATCATGGGGAGCACGTGCTCTTGATACGGGCAGACGACGTCGAGCAGGTAGGGGCCGTCGTGATTGATCATCTCGGTCAGGGCTGCTTCGAGGTTCGCCTTGCTGCGGATCTGTTTGGCCTTCACGCCACAGCCTTCGGCGATCTTGACGAAGTCGGGGTACGTGTCTTCGTAATGAGAGCCGTCACCCTCGCCGAGAGCTTCGGGGTGATCGACAGGGCCGAGATACGTGTGGGCACGACGACCTTCCATGAAACGGTCTTCCCACTGCACCACCATGCCCAGGTGCTGGTTGTTGAGCAGCAGGATCTTGACCGGCAACTCTTCGCAGTGCAGGGTAGCGAGTTCCTGGATATTCATCATGATCGAGCCGTCACCGTCGATGTCGATGACAAGACTGTCGGGATGGGCGGCTTGCACGCCCATTGCAGCAGGGAGGCCGAAGCCCATTGTGCCCAAGCCGCTGCTACTCAGCCAGCGGTTCGGCTTGTTAAACTTGAAGTGCTGAGCAGCGAACATCTGGTGCTGGCCCACACCGACTGCGACGTACGTATCGTGTTCAGCCGTGAGACGAGAGAGTTCAGCGATCGCATGTTGTGGAAGGATAAAGTCGTCCGTTTCCTGATACGAGAGCGGATACTTCTGTTTCCAACCCTTGATCTGTGTCGTCCACTCATCGATCTCGGGTTTATCGTCCTTCGTGTACTCAGCATTCAACTGCTCCAGAAAGAGCTTCACATCGGCGACGATGGGAATGTGAGCTTCCTTGTTTTTGTGCATCTCCGATGGATCAATGTCGACATGCACGATCATGCCGTGCTTGGCGAACTCTTCGAGCTTGCCGGTCACACGGTCATCGAAGCGAACCCCCAATGCAAGTAACAGATCGGCATCATTGACGGCGTAGTTCGCATAGACTGTGCCGTGCATGCCCAGCATGTGCAGAGACTGCTCGTCGTCCGCCGGAAAGGCACCGAGTCCCATCACGGTCATGGTCACCGGGATGCCGGATGCCTTGGCGAACTTCGTCAGTTCCTCAGCGGCACCCGAGTTGATCACGCCTCCACCGACATACAGCACCGGCTTTTTCGCGCGACGAATCTGGGCGATGACCTGCTTGATCTGTTCATCGGCGGCCACTCGCCGTTCGGGTTGATAGCCGGGCAGATAGACCGGCGGATCGAAATCGATTTCACCGGGATCAATCGTGGCGAGTTGGATGTTCTTTGGGAAGTCGATGAGCACCGGACCGGGTCGACCGGTTCTCGCAATGTAGAATGACTCCTTGACGATGCGAGGGATCGACTGCAGCGTCTCCTGGACTGATTTCGTGCAGTACGGATCGGGAGCTGTGATCAGGTAGTGGTGCTTCGTGATCTGCTGACAGACTGAGACGATGGGCGTCTCCTGGAAGGCATCGGACCCGATGACCATTTGTGGCACCTGTCCCGTGACGGCGACCATGGGCACACTGTCGAGTTTGGCATCCGCGAGTGCTGTCACAAGGTTGGTCGCGCCAGGACCGCTCGTCGCCATGCAGACGCCGACTTGATCGCTGGTTCGCGACACACCCTGAGCCGCGAAACCGCCCCCTTGTTCGTGCCGCGGGAGGATGGTGCGGATCCGGTCACGATGCCGACGCAGCGCTTGGTGCAGGGGCATACTCGCCCCACCCGGATAGGCGAAGATCATCTCAGCGTTCTGCTCGATGAGTGACTCGACAAGGATGTCGGCTCCATTGATGAGAGCCGTCTGTGTGGTTTTCTCGGTGACTGTGGACAAGAGTCCGCCTCTTCGAAGAAGTTGCAACGAATCAGTTCAATGCCCCGCAGACGCACAGCGATCCATAAGGTTCGTGTTGCATGAGCGAGGGCTTCTGGAAGTGTACCCGATGGATTGGATACTGACGAGCGAAACTCGTGTGAGCGGCACGCCTTGGGGATGGGAAGGCGGGTGAGTTAGATCGACCGAAAGAATGGAACACGGATGACGCGGGTCGGGCGGATTTTCGCGGATGTGGAAGGTGGTTATACTCACGGAAGACGGTCAGGAAGTCGCTCAGATCGGGGAAATGGCAGATGCAGACACTGTTGATCGCGCTTGGTTCGCTGGTGGGGTATGTCATCGCCTATCACACCTATGGGAGATGGTTGGCGAAAAAGATCTTCCAACTTGACCCACAGGCGGCCGTGCCAAGTGTCGAGTTGAACGATGATCGGGACTTCGTGCCGACGGACAAGTCGGTTCTGTTCGGGCATCACTTCACGTCCATTGCTGGAACCGGACCGATTGTCGGACCTGCGATCGCGGTGATGTGGGGCTGGCTGCCAGCCTTAGTGTGGGTGCTGCTCGGATCGATCCTCGTCGGAGCTGTGCATGACTTCGGCTCGCTGGTCGTCTCGATGCGCAGTCGTGGCCAGACAGTCGGTGACGTCGCCGGGCGAGTGCTTAACACGCGTGTGCGGCTGCTGTTCCTGTTGATTCTTTTCATGGCACTGACAATCGTGCTGGCCATCTTCGGGTTGGTCATAGCAGCCGTCTTCAAACAGTACCCCGCGTCGATCTTCCCGTGTGTCGTTCAGATCCCAATCGCGGTCGGAATTGGCGTGTGGCTGCATCGCAAGGGGATGAATCTCCTGGTCCCGTCGATTCTTGCCCTCACAGTGATGTATCTGACGGTCATCTTTGGCAACGACGGGATGGTTGGTCAGTTGAATGAAGCGATGGCGAGTTGGTCGGTCATCGCATGGGTGATCGTGCTGTTGGTGTACTCGTACGTGGCGTCGGTGCTGCCTGTGTGGACGCTGTTACAGCCAAGGGACTACATCAACTCGTTGCAGTTGATCAGTGCCTTAGGGCTCGTGGTCGCGGGACTGTTTGCCGCCGCTCTGTTCGGCGGAGCACCGTTGGAGACCGGAGGCGAGCGAATGCCGTTGGAGATCGTGGCTCCAGCCGTGCGTGCAGAACCGCCGGGGGCACCCGTGCTGATTCCCTTCCTGTTCATCACCATCGCCTGCGGAGCTTGCAGCGGGTTTCACTGTCTGGTGTCGTCGGGCACGTCGAGCAAGCAGATCAAGTGTGAGACAGACGCTCAGTTCGTCGGTTATGGATCGATGCTGACCGAAGGATTTCTCGCGGTGATTGTGATCCTCGCCTGCGTGGCTGGTCTGGGTTTGGGGGCGACTGAGACCTTGGGCGGTAGCGAAGTCGTAACAGGAGCCGATGCGTACCTCGCCCGCTATGCCAACTGGGGAGCCGCTCAAGGTTTGGCTCAAAAGGTCGGCGCATTCGTCGACGGCTCCGCCAACTTCCTCAAAGCGATGGGCATCCCGGCGGGGATCGCAGTCGCACTAATGGGCGTGCTGGTTGCGTCCTTCGCTGGCACCACGCTCGATACGGCGTGCCGATTACAGCGGTACGTGATTCAAGAACTCGCTGGGACGTTTGTCAAAATCGGAAGTGGCAATGCGGAGCGCGGAGTCTCGCTGAACCCTCTGGTCTGGCTGACGAACAAACATGGTGCGACGATCTTTGCCGTCGTGCTGGCAGCACTGATTGCTGCGTTGCCTGCTCCGGGGAGTGAGATGACGTGGGCAAACGCCGGCAAGGGAGGACTCATCTTATGGCCACTGTTTGGAGCAACGAATCAGCTTCTCGCCGGGCTGGCGTTTCTGGTGATCTCGTTCTTCCTTTGGCGTCGCAACGTGCCGGTTTGGTTCATTGTCATCCCCATGTTGTTCATGCTGGTGATGCCCGCGTGGGCGATGTGGTGGCAACTGAGCGACTGGCTCAACCCGGCTGCACTCACCGACGGCACGCCATCACCCAAGAACTGGGTGGTGATCATCATCGGTGCTGCGACGTTGGCGCTTGAGGTTTGGATGATCATTGAGGCGGCCCTCTTGTGGCCACGTGTGAGGGGGGTGATGGAAGAGCGACTCCCGCCGCTCACGACAGGTCCGGTGGCTCAGCCGGTCACCGCTAGTGGTGGGCCGAATTATTGAGGGGGCAGGGAACCTTATGTCCCATCAGCGACGTTTCTTCTGAACATCAGGCCGTTGCTGCTAGGTCCACAAAACCGGCGACGCCCCAGCTCACCCACGGTCTTGGAGGACCTGAGGGGGGACGATCTGTCGCCGGTTGCTGTGGCAGACTCTGCTCCGCAGAGCCTGCTACAGCGGTGTCTCTCTCAACATCTGAAGAACACGTATTTTCAACAGACAAGGGGGGAGGACGACGGATGTCATGTTTGGGGGCGGATGTTACATTGGCGATCATGAGAGTTTTCACGGACTCGCTACCATCGGGTGACTGACGTCCTACGCTCACCAACACCCCGCTGATTTATCATCGATGTCCATCCATACTCATCCTCACGAAGCGTCGGCGTTCGTTGCGAATGCCGAGCGTGCGGCTTGGCATGATCGCACTCTGTGGTTTGTGCGGACCAAGCGGGACAAAATGGCTCAGTCGCTCCCCGAGTGGGAGGCGTTGCGGGAACACGCTTCGCGGATCAAGCAGGAGACCATGGCGCGGCTGGGCGATCTGCTGGAGGAGTTCGAGCGGAACGCGGTCGCGAACGGGGCAGTCGTGCATTGGGCAAAGGATGCAGCCGAGCATAACGAGATTGTGCATTCGCTGCTGCGGGATCGGGGTGTCACGAAGGTCGTGAAGAGCAAATCGATGCTCACGGAGGAGTGTCATCTCAACCCCTATCTGGAGCGACAGGGGATTGAGGTTGTCGATACGGACTTGGGCGAGTGGATTGTGCAGTTGCGGAAGGAACCACCGAGTCACATTGTCCTGCCGGCCATTCACACCAAACGAGAAGAGATTGGCGAGCTGTTTCATAAGCACATCGGCACCGAGAAGGGGGCGACCGATCCGCAGTATCTGACGGAAGCCGCACGACAGGAGTTGCGACGCAAGTTCCTCGCCGCCGAGGCGGGCATCACGGGGGTCAACTTCGCGATCGCTGAGACGGGCGGGTTCGTCGTTTGCACGAACGAAGGCAATGCAGACATCGGCACGACACTGCCGAACCTGCACATCGGCTGCATGGGCATCGAGAAGCTTATCCCCAGAGCGGCAGACCTCGGCGTGTTCTTGAGATTGCTGGCACGCTCCGCCACCGGTCAACCGATCACCACGTACTCGACCCACTTTCATGGGCCGCACAAACAACAGCCTGACGGGGAACATCGCGAACTACACATCGTGATCGTCGACAATGGGCGGAGTGACCTTCTCGCCAGTGATGACTTCCGTCGCTCGCTGAACTGCATTCGCTGTGGGGCCTGCATGAACACGTGCCCTGTCTTTCGACGCAGTGGTGGTCATAGCTATCACAACACGGTGCCCGGTCCGATCGGTTCGATTCTCGCACCCGCCTCAAACGCAGCCGAGCATGCCTCGTTGCCCTTCGCTTGCAGCTTGTGTGGCTCATGCACTGATGTCTGTCCAGTGAAGATCGACATCCACCAGCAACTGTACACGTGGCGAAGCAAACTGGCTCTCAAAGGACTGCTGCCTCGGTCCAAGCGCTGGGGCATGTCGGTTGCGGGTCGTGTGTTGGGCAGTCGGCGACTGTTCACTTGGAGCGGACGGCTGGCCCGGTACTGGCTCCCCAAGCTGCCACGCTGGATGGTGTATCACCGCTTCAACGATTGGGGCCGTCAACGTGAGCTGCCGATCGTCCCGGCGAGAAGTTTTCGCGACGAGTATCGTGAAAGAAGTGGGAAGGCGGAACGGGGAACGCAAAAGACAGACAAGCCATAGCGGTCGACAACGCGGACATTCCGCATTCCGACTTCCGACTTCCGTATTGGTTCATCGCTCGTTGACAGTCGTCGCGATGTGGTCGTAGACTGGCCAAATTGCGTCGCGGTCTAACCCGAAAGAGCAATGTCCCGCCGTCCCCCCGTCATCGACCTCTCCGACGATGTTCTTGCTGAATGCGAGGACGTTTTAGAATACGAGTTTCGCTCTCGCGAATTGCTGCAACAGGCGCTGACGCATGCGTCAATTGCCCGCACACGCTCGGACTCAAACGAACGGCTGGAGTTTCTGGGCGATGCCATTCTCGGCAGCGTGGTCTGCGAAGAGCTTTTTCAACGCTACCCCGACAGTCCCGAGGGCGAACTGACACGCATCAAGTCGGTGTTGGTCAGCCGCGCGACCTGCGCGAAAGTGACGCACGAACTCAATCTTGATGATTTCCTGCTACTGGGAAAAGGACTGACCAGTAGTGTCCGCATACCGGGCTCGATTGCCGCAGCTGTATTTGAATCGTTGATTGGTGCAATGTACCTCGACGGCGGACGCGACATCGCTCGAGACTTCATCCTGCGCTGCCTCGATGACCTGATTCCGCGCGTCGCCGAATCGACCGCAGGCGTCAACTACAAGAGCCTGTTGCAACAACATGCTCAACAATCGCATGGAGAAACGCCCGTGTATCAGGTGCTCGATGAGAAAGGACCGGATCACTCCAAGTGCTTCCAGGTCTCTGCTGCCATCGGCCAACGAACGTACGCCGCCGCCTGGGGACCCAGCAAAAAAGAAGCCGAACAACTCGCTGCCAAGAACGCCCTCACTCAGCTGGAAAGCCAAGCACGGACTCAATCAGACGATTGACGGACAGTTCAAAAGTATATCCTGTAGTGCCATTCGGCAGACTTCTGTAAAGCGAAAAGAGGAGTAGTCAGAAATCTGACCACTCCTCTTCTTGCAAGTTCTCGCCACAACCGTCAAACCATCACTTCTTCTTGGCGGTTTTCTTCTTGGCGGCTTTCTTCTTCTTCTTGGCAGTCTTCTTCTTGGCAGTCTTCTTCTTGGCAGTCTTCTTCTTGGCAGTCTTCTTCTTGGCTGTCTTCTTCTTGGCTGCCTTCTTCTTGGCTGCCTTCTTCTTCACGGCCTTCTTCTTGACTGCTTTCTTAGCAGTCTTTTTCCTCGTTGCTTTTTTGGCTTTCTTTTTTGCCACGGTAACTCCTCCTTCCGAGAGCTACTACGTGAATGTTTCGCCGCTGGTACCGGGCTCAGTTGAGTTGGGCGAAGTACACTCACATAAAACGATTCCATTCCGGCTCGCCAACCATAGTGAGCCGTTTGCCACTTCTTGGTTTCGTCGTGATCAACAACTCGCTTTATCTTTGAGTCAATTGGTCACATCACAAGCAGTGACATCTAGTTGTGCGACATGGTAAAGAAATGTCCAATACGTGCAAGCCAATTCTTGGTGGAATCAAAATCGCGCGTGCTTCAGAGATGTCAAACAACGGTCGTCCTCAACCCGAGACCGTGATGTTGCACGGCGAGAATAAGTGAGTGCTCATTGTGTTGGACCCAAAGATGTCGTTCACAAATTGAAGAGCAACTCATCTCTACTCACGCGACGCTGCGTTGCGCAGAAGGTGACATCAACGCGATCACTGCAGCAGCATTGCTCATTGATTTCATTGCTATGCGATATCATGGGCAAACCTCTCGCCACGTCTTTCGCATGTTTTCCAGGCTGTTTATGGCAATTTCTTCAGCGCCGGGCGAGTAGTCGAACACTTCCACGGAGACCCATCCATCGTAATTCGTCCGCTTCAAGGCATCGAAAATTGGCAAGTAATCGGTCTCGCCCATGCCAGGACCGAGCAGGTTGCTGTCGTTTGCATGAAAGTGTTCGGTGATGTCGGCGAACTCTTCGATGAGTTCGGGCACCGGAGTTTGTTCACTCAACATGGCTTTGACATCCTGGTGTAAACGAAAATTCGGGTGCCCAATTTTTTCGATGATTTTTTTTGCATCTGCACACGAATTGCAGAAGTTGGTCTCTTTGGTGGTCAATGGTTCCATGCAAAGAGTCACGCCGCGATCGGCGAAGCGCGGCAAACATTCACGAAAGAGAGTCGTCGCATTGTCGAATGCTTGGTCAAGTGAGACACCCTCTTCGAGGTTTCGCTGCTGCGGAGAACCGAAGACCATCACGCTGCCACCGAGGTCACCGCACAGGTCGGTCAACTCGTTGAGATAGGCGATGGTGCGTGCGCGTGTTGCCGTGTCGGATGTCGTGAGATGCAAACCCTCCGTCTTTGCCAGCAGCCAATGAAGCCCGATGATTTCCAAGCCGTGATCGGTCGCCACGCGTCGCAAATGGGCACGTTGCTCGGTTGAGATGTCCGAAGGGTGAGCAGCCAGTGCAAAGGGAGCGACTTCGACGCCCGTATACCCTGTTTCCGCGATGAACCGGCACTGTCGCTCCCAGTCCCAATCGACGAACAATTCCTGACAGATCGCGAATTTCATGGAGTTTCTCCCTGCTTGTGTGGGGTGATAGAGAGTGTGGGGTGAACCGATTTCCTGGGTGGTGAGAGACAGGCTCCGTCATATTCTCTCCATTGCCAGAGGGGTGTTCACAGCAATGGCCCAAGTCATCGCGAACCGGACCACTGCAAGATCGGTGACAATGGCAGTCCTGTGGAACCGCGTCGAGTTTGCGGTTTGGGCGCACCTTACCACCTGCCCCGTTCAACGGCGAGCGTTTGGTGATGATTCTTACACTGGTGATGTAGAGCCGGGTTGTGACGCGTCGATGCAAGATGCGGGATTCCCCGAATCCGCTGCCGGTGACCACTGCGATCGGTATGCGTCAGTCCTGAGCAAGCTTTCATGTGAGGGATTTGTCAGTGGTGTCAGTCGTCCGGGGTTCGGTGTGATGGAAAGTGAGGTAAGCCACGAAGAGTGTTCATGCTGCTGAAGCTTTCCGGGTCAGCGAGTCGACGAAAGGAGAGACGATCACGAAGTTCCTGTCATCCTCCGAGCGGTCGGCTGCAATCTGAAGTCCATCAGGACAGATGGCTCTGACGCTTCCGAAAAACTGATGACGGCCACTTCGGCAGATCACTTCGAATCCCAGGGTTGTTGAAAAAGAGAGAGACTGACGCCATGAAACACAAGATGTGGGGATCCGCCCTCGCGACGCTGCTGGTCGTCGCCAGTTTCGGATCAAACGATGCTGAGGCGGGAATGTGCGGCGCACGCCGCTACCGCTGTTGTCCGACGCCAGCTTGTGCCCCTTGCGGCGACTACGGCCACGCCAAGGCGTGTTGCACGAAGTACCGCACGGTGAAGGATGTTGTCTGGTGCCAGGAAGAGTACTGTGACACCATCACGACGTACGATCACTGCGTGGAGAAGGTGCCGGTCACCTGCCATCGCACTGTCTACGACACGTGCTACAAGGAAGTGCCTTACACAGTCTGCAAGCCGGTTCACACGACCTGCTACAAGCAGTGCTGTTACCAGGTTCGCGTGCCGCACTACCAGACTTGCTACCGCACAGTGACCTGCAACGTTCGCAAGCCGTGCTACAACACGTGCTACCGCGATGTCTGCTACACGGTCTGCAAGCCGGTCTACAACACTTGCTACCGCGATGTCTGCTACACGGTCCGCAAGCCGTGTTACAACACCTGCTACAAGCAAGTTTGCTGCACGCAGTACAAGACCGAGAGCCAGACCTGCTACCGCACGGTCAACTACACCGTCTGCAAGCCGGTCACCGAGACTCGCTACGTCGACGAAATTGTCAATGAGTACAAGACCGTCACCAAGACCGTTCCCGGTCCAGTGATCATCAAGCACGTTCAGACTCCCGGTCGGTACCGTTACAACCGCAACACCTGTTGCTGTGAGTACATTCCGGGTCGCTGCCGCAAGGTTCGCTGCCAGGGTTGCCCGCAGACGGTTTGCTGCAAGGTCTGCTGCCCGAAGTGCGTGAAGAAGGAAGTTTGCTGCACCCGCATGGTTCCCGAGTGCTGCACCAAGCAAGTGCCGTACACGGTCTGCCGTCAGGTTCCTTACACCGTCACGAAGCAGATCCCCTATACGACCTGCACCTGGACGTGTGAGACCAAGCACCGCAAGATTCCTTATCGCACCTGCACGATGGTCCGCGAGTGTCGCACCAAGAAGGTGCCGTACACAACCTGCACCTGGAAGTGCGAGTGCATCACCAAGAAGATTCCTTACACGACCTGCAACTACACCTGCGAGACCCGCACGAAGCAGATTCCTTACACGACGTGCAGCTACGTCAAGGAATGCCGCACTCGCAAGGTTCCTTACTGCGTCCCGCGTCAGGAGTGCTACACCCGCTACGTCACCAAGACGAAGTGTGTGCCGCGCTGTGTGACCGTCAAGAAGACCCGTTGTGTGCCGAAAGTGGTCTGCCGCCAGGTTCCCTGCTGCGATCCTTGCTGTGACCCATGCTGCAACTAAGAATGGTTGTTTGAGAAACGATTGAGGGGAAGTCAGTCACCTCAACAACCCGACGACCCGAAACGGGACCGTGCTCAGGACGAGCCGGTCCCGTTTTTTCGTTGGACAAAATGGTAAAAAGTGTCTGTGCTCTCCACCAACTCCATCCATCGCGTGCGGTTTAGCACAACCAGAAGACATCCGATCAGGCTCACTTGTTAGTTACCCTCCCTCTGTGTACTCCGTGCCTGGTCTTTCGGTGAAACCACAGAATGCAGGGAAATCAGCTTGTCGCACTCTGACTCTCGTTTGTTCAGATCTACCAACCCGCCATTCGCAACATTTGCGTCATTCGCGGCTCCTTCTGACAACCACGAATGACGCGAATGAGACGAATGGATCTAAATAACCGAGCGTGATTGTGCAGCGATTTGAGAGGTTGGCAAAGTGAGAAGGGAATTTCCTAACTTGGAGTCATTGTTTGAGTTTGGGCACTCGACCCCAAGGAGGAAATGCCCAGGGAAGGAAGTATCCCACAGCTG
>JAJDEJ010000284.1 GCA_029259815.1 Planctomycetaceae bacterium
TGTGGACGTTCCTGCACCACCACGGCGTGGAGCCGACCAACAATGCATCCGAGCGCGCCTTGCGTCACGCGGTGATCTGGAGAAGACTGTCCTTCGGTACACAGAGTGCTGCGGGCAGCCGCTTCGTGGAGACCTTGCTGATCGTGATCTAAACCTGTCTCCAGCAGGACCGCGACGTGTTCGACTTTGTCACCAACTCGATCCAACAATCCTTCAAACAACAACCACCCCCCTCACTCCTCCCCGGGCTGTGAACGGATACGCTCCATCGGCACTCGTGGCACCGATCTCCAGGCCGTGCTGCACGGCACCGAAGAATACGAACGCCCGCCACTTCCCACCGAGCGCTCCACTTTCTCATCACCACTCACACAGACTCCTTGACATATCGCGATAATACGATATACTTGTGCGAGGAGATTTGTAATGGCCCCGAAAACCAAGCCGATAGCCAAACCCGCGGGTGATCCGGCGGCGTTTGCTCAAGCGGCAGAATGCCTGAAGACGCTGGCTCATCCGGTGCGGTTGCGGATCGTGCAGTTGTTGCTGCATGGTCGGTACACCGTGGGCGAGTTGGCTGAGGATTGCGGCGTTCCAGACAATGTGGCTTCGGAGCATCTACGATTGATGCAGCGATGTGGGTTCTTCACCAGTGAGCGGGAAGGTCGACGGGTCTACTATCAAGTCGCAGAGCCGCACTTGAAGAACATTATGGACTGTGTCGAGAGTCGTTTTTTGAATGAGTAAGCAAACCGGAGGGCCGTTTTTTTAGACTCTAGTATCGTCACATTGTGATGTGACGACATGTTAAAACCCGAGGAGGACGTAATGAATACAACGCAAACGGTTACCGTACATGAGCTTGCCCAACGCAATGGTCAAGACAACGTGGACATCATCGACGTTCGCACTCCGCTGGAGTTTCGTGAGGTTCGGGCAGTAGCAGCACGGAATGTTCCGCTTGATGTCCTTGACCCGCACGCCGTCATGGAGAACCGCGAGGGTTCGGCGGATGAAACGCTCTACGTGATCTGCAAGGGCGGGACTCGTGGGGCCAAGGCGTGCCAGAAGTTCATCGATGCCGGGTTTACCAATGTTGCCAACGTCGAAGGTGGAACAGAGGCTTGGGTCCACGCTGGTTTACCAGTCGTGCGTGGCAAGAAGGCCATGTCGCTTGAGCGGCAGGTGCGAATCGCTGCTGGATTCTTCGTTTTTGTCGGTGCGGTCGCAGCGATGGTGACGAGCAATGTGTACTTCGCCGGGATTCCGGCATTCGTAGGTGCGGGACTGATGTTCGCGGGCATCACTGACACCTGCGCAATGGGAATGCTGATTGCCAAGATGCCGTGGAATCAGGTTACGGACGGTGGTGCGTGTTGTACTGAGAATTGAACTGTGTGTGATCGTGAATCGAGTCATCACTGAACTGGAGAAGGCGGAACGAGACAATGGCTGCCGTATTGATCGGAGCACTCATCATTGGTTGTTTTCGGCAGCCTGATCGGCAAGTCGGTCAACGCATGCATGAATCAACGATTGTTGAAGCAGGTGTTTGCAGTGTTCCTCGTTCCGCCTGGGGGATTTGTGATACTCAACGAAGGGAGCAAGCTGGTCGCACCGCGGAACGAACGACCTGCCGCAGAGGCATCGAACAACGTTCCGAGACATGCGAGCGGTGTATCGCTTACAACTCAACTCACAAGGAGATCGTGATGTTGCTCAAGTATTTCTATGACGAAGCTCTGGCCCATGCTTCTTATCTGGTCGGCTGTCAGCGAGCTAAAGTCGCGGTCGTGATCGATCCCGGACGAGACATCGATCAGTCTCTGGACATGGCCGACCACGAAGGACTTAAGCTGGTCGCGGCTGCCGAAACGCACATTCACGCCGACTTTGTCTCGGGCTCGCGCGAGTTGGCTGAGCGTGTCGGTGCGAAGCTCTACCTGTCGGATGAAGGACCGTCGGACTGGAAGTACTTGTTCGCTGATCAGTACGACCACCAACTGCTCACCGACGGCGACTCGTTCATGATCGGCAACATCAAGTTCGATGTGCTGCACACGCCCGGTCATACGCCTGAAAGTCTCTCATTCATGCTGACCGACCAAGGGGGAGGAGCCGACGAGCCGATGGGAATTTTCAGCGGCGACTTCGTGTTCGTCGGTTCGATCGGTCGCCCTGACTTGCTCGAAGAAGCTGCAGGTTTGGCGGGCACAGCGGAACCTGGCGCTCGTGAACTGTTCGGTTCGGCAGAGAAGTTCAAGGAGCTACCTGACTTCCTACAAGTCTGGCCTGCTCACGGAGCGGGCAGTGCCTGCGGCAAAGGACTGGGAGCGATTCCTTCTTCAACAGTCGGCTACGAAAAGCTGTTCAACCCGGCGTTGCAATTCACCGATGAAGAAGAGTTCGTGAAGTACATCCTGTCGGACCAGCCCGAAGCTCCAAAGTATTTCGCCGTGATGAAACGTGTCAACAAGGAAGGGCCAGCGGTCCTGGGCGATCAGGGTCTGCCTGAATCACGACCGATCGACGAACTGAGTTCCGCTTTGGATTCAGCGATCGTCATTGACCTGTCGCCATCGAGCCAATTCGCTGATGGTCACGTGCCGCGAACACTCAACATTCCGACTTCGATGCTTGCCGGATGGGCGGGCTGGATTGTTGATTACTCCATGCCGGCTTACCTGATTGCCGATCCGAGTCAGCTTCCCGAAGCGACTCGCGTACTTCGCAAGATCGGACTGGACGACGTGCGAGGGCACTTTGATGTCTCGAAGGTTCGTGGAGCAGGACTCGCAACCGAGAGCTACGAAACCGCGAAGCCAGGCGAACTGGCATCACGGATCGAAGCGGGCGACGTGGGACTCATTGATGTTCGCTCCGATGAAGAATGGAAGTCCGGCCGCATCGCGCAAGCCGACCATTGGTTCCTCGGACGATTGCCCGAAAATGTCTCTGAGATTGACAGTCGCAAGCCGATCGTCACCCAGTGTCAAACCGGCGGTCGTTCGGCCATCGCGGCCAGCATCCTGCAGGCTGCCGGATTCGAAGTGATCAACATGACCGGTGGTTTTGGAGCCTGGACCGATGCAGGACTGTCTGTGGACAAGTCCGAAGCGAACGCGGCCTGCGTTGTTAGTTCAACACAATTTCACTGAGAAAGAAACCGCCATGAAGGAACAGCTCCTGCCACTCGGCATCATGGTCGCGTGGTTCGTGTTGAATGCTTGGGTTCTGCGCTGACTCGGACTCAAGACGTGCCTGCCCGGAAGCTGTGTGGAGACCCCACTCTCCAAGATCAAGAGAAACGAAACAACAGGACAATATGACTGAGCCGTCAATTTACGGCCAACACAAAGGCAAGAACAATGAAGATTGTCATTATCGGTGCAGTTGCGGGTGGTGCTTCTGCGGCAGCTCGCGCGAGACGCCTGGACGAAGATGCAGAGATCATTCTCATTGAGCGCGGGGCTGAACCGTCCTTCGCCAACTGTGGACTACCCTACTATATTGGCGGCGAGATCGAATCGCGAGACAAGCTATTGGTGGCTCCGACCGCACAACTGCAGCAACGTCATCGGCTCGACGTGCGGACTCGACAAGAAGTCACAGCAATCAACCGCGAGGACAAATCGGTAACGGTTAAGAAACTGGGAACAGGAGAAACTTATGAAGAAACGTACGATCGGCTGATCATTTCAACAGGTGCGTCTCCCTTTCGTCCACCGATTCCCGGTATCGACGGCACGCACGTCCTGGAGTTGCGCGACCTGGCGGACGCCGATCGCATGCACGATCTCGTCACGACGGGCAACAGTCGTCGCGCTGTCATTGTGGGAGCCGGATTCATTGGGATCGAAGTCGCGGAGAACCTGATTCGCCGGGGACTCGACGTCACCGTGGTTGAATTGGCCGATCAGGTTCTACCGCCGTGGGATGTGGAAATGGTGCGTCCGCTGGAAAATCATCTCCGCGAACAGGGTGTGACTCTGCGATTAAATGATTCAGCTGTGGCGTTTGAAGATTGTTCGACGGACGACAGCAACCTGACGGTGAAGCTTAAGTCGGGTGAAGAAATTCCGGCCTGTTTCGCAGTTGTCTGCATTGGCGTGCGACCAGAAAGCAAGATGGCGGCTGATGCGGGAATCGCGTGCGGTCCGCGTGGCGGCATCGTCACCAACGACCATATGCAGACAAACGACTTGAACATCTACGCCGTCGGCGATGTCGCACAAGTGAGGGACTTCATCACGGGAGAACCGACGCAGATTCCTTTGGCCGGTCCAGCCAATCGGCAGGGCCGCATCGCCGCCGATCACATCTTTGGTCGTGACTCCAAGTATCGAGGCACGCAAGGGACAGCAGTCGTTGGTGTCTTCGGTAAGACTGCCGCCATGACTGGTCACAGTGAGAAGCTCCTCCAGCGAGCCAACGGTTCGTACGAGAAAATCTACGTCCACCCGAACGATCATGCTGGCTACTATCCCGGTGCGACACAGATGACGCTCAAGCTGTTGTTCGACCCCGACGACG
The DNA here is from genome assembly GCA_029259815.1 of Planctomycetaceae bacterium. Classification (GTDB taxonomy): domain Bacteria; phylum Planctomycetota; class Planctomycetia; order Planctomycetales; family Planctomycetaceae; genus JAHBXU01. Next base: position 4,534 of record JAJDEJ010000284.1, read on the forward strand.
GACGCATCTATGGCGCCCAGGCAGTTGGGACGCACGGTGTCGACAAGCGCATCGATGTGATCGCGATGGCGATCCACTCAGGCATGACAGTCTACGATTTGGAGGAAGTCGAACTCTGTTATGCACCGCAATACGGTTCGGCCAAGGATGCAGTCAATATGGCTGGATTTGTTGCGGCGGGTGTGCTCCGCGGAGATCATTCACACGCTCACTCGATAGACGTTTTGCCAATCTCCGAACTGGATGAGGAAGTGTTGCTGGATGTCCGGACCGAGCAGGAGTTTGCAAGAGGACACGTCCCCAATGCACGGAACATTCCGTTGGAAGTTCTCCGAGAAAGATATTCAGAACTCCCCCGAGATCGTAAGATCATCGTGTACTGCCAGGTCGGCCAACGTGGATACATGGCGACGCGACTCCTTCGACAGAAAGGTTTCAATGCTGTCAATCTCAGCGGTGGCTACCGTCTCATTCATGGTTCCGGCCAACTGGAGAATAAGTGATGACCTCTCGAACGAATCTTGTCTGTTACCGTGCTGGTGTGCCTGTGTGTGAAGACACCTTTCGTGTTGGATTGGGTTTGATGCACACTTTGGCGCTGAGTTGTCGGCCACGCTGGCGAATCGCGTTCGAGTCGTAGGCGACTTCCGCGATGATCGTGTCGACCTCGCCCGGCTCGAATTCGTCGAGCAGACGTTCGTCTTGTGGAGCATCGCCGCTTTGTCCGGCGGTCAGCACAAGGTGGATCAGACACCCGTTCTGGCCAGTGGCTGCATGAATCTTGGTCGTCAATCCGCCGCGACTTCGTCCCAGGCACCGCCGGTCGTCGGCCTCGTTTTTTTTCACCGGCTCGGCGACCTCCCGTCGAGGCGGTGTGATGGGCTTTGACCTGGATTATTCATGAGTTGCCGCTGTTGGTAGGTTTTGTCGCGGCGGTGGGAGTTGGTGCGGAGGGCCCCCTTCCCCCTGGGGGGGCGGTTAATGAGCAGTGGTTTGAGGTGATCGAAGGGGGAAGGAAGGCCGGGAGG
>JAJDEJ010000285.1 GCA_029259815.1 Planctomycetaceae bacterium
ACCTTGCACTGAGCACACGTGCCGCCGCCTCCACAGGCAGACGACACAAAGATGCCATTGTCGGCCAGAGCCCCCAACAGCTTCCCGCCAGCAGGGACGCTGAGTCGCTTCTGTTCGTTGATGAGGATCGACACGGCCCCACTCGCCACGAGGAACCGTTTGGCGACCAGAATCACCGCCACCAGCGAAAGCACAATGGCCGTGAAGAACCCAACTCCGAGGATGATTTCCATGATGGAAGTTTTTAGTTGTCAGTGTTCAGTTGTCAGTGAAGGATCGTGTCGTCGGTTCGAATTAAAAACTGACGACTGAAAACTGACAACTCAAATGTCAATTCCTGCAAACGCCATGAAGGCCATCGCCATCAGGCCCACGGTGATGAACGTAATGCCGAGTCCTCTTAGACCAGCGGGGATATCGCTGTACTTGAGCTTCTCACGAATGCCGGCCAGAGCACAGATGGCCATCGCCCAGCCGAGACCGCCCGAGAAGCCAAAGTTGAGAGCTTCAAGGGGAGTGTAGTCCCGCTCGACCATGAAGAGCGTGCCGCCGAGGATCGCGCAGTTGACGGTGATCAACGGCAGGAAGATGCCCAGGGCGTTGTAGAGCGGCGGGTAAAAGCGATCGAGTGCCATCTCCAGAATCTGCACCATCGCAGCAATCGTGCCGATGTAGCTGATCAGCCCCAGAAACCGCAGATCGGTCCCTTGCAGACTGGAGATACCGGTCCAGTTGAGAGCGTTCTCTTTGAGCAGATACTGATAGATGACGCAGTTGACCGTCACCGTGATGGTTTGAATTAAGATGACCGCACCGCCCAATCCAACGGCTGTCTTGACAGTCTTCGAGACGGCGAGAAATGTGCACATCCCGAGGAAGAAAGCCAGCGCGAGGTTCTCCTCGAAGATCGCGGTGAAGAATATTGAGAGATGATGTTCGAGCATGTGTTGAGTTGTCAGTTTTCAGTCGTCAGTTTTCAGTTGCGTTGCGCCGGGATCAGCCATCGTTCTTGATAACTGACCACTGAAAACTCGTTACTCCGTCTCGATTTGATCGGGTTTCCAGGTTCGCAGGGCCCAGATGAACAGTCCGATAATGAAAAATGCACTCGGCGGTGTGAGCATGATGCCGTTGCGGACGTACCAGCCGCCATCACCGACGAGAGGAAAGATTGTATATCCCAGCAGCGTCCCGGAGCCGAAGAGTTCGCGGAAGAAACCGACGACCAGCAGAATGACCGAGTAGCCCAGCCCGTTGCCGATGCCATCGAGAAAGCTGACCAGCGGTCCGTTTTTCATCGCAAAGCCTTCAGCGCGGCCCATCACGATGCAGTTGGTGATGATGAGTCCCACGAACACGGACAGTTCGTCTGCGATCTTGGGAATGAACGCCTGCAGGAACAGGTCAACGAGGATCACGAGTGACGAAATGATCGTCATCTGCACGATGATGCGGATGCTGGTGGGAATGTAGTGCCGCAGGGCCGCAACTGCTGCGTTTGAGCAGGCGACCACGAAGATCACTGCCAGCGACATCACGATCGCTTTGTCCAGCCGCGTCGTCACCGCCAGCGCCGAGCAAATGCCCAGCACCTGCAGCGCGATCGGGTTGTTCTTGAACACCGGATCGAACAGGACGTCTGTGTTTTTGGGTTCTGCCATGAATGAGGTACCTCGTCTAGCCGCGACCAGCGGGAGCGCTCCCGCTGGTCGCGGCTAAACGTCATTGCGTCGGATTCTCCGCTGTGAAATCGACTTTCCCTTCACGATATCGATCGAGGAACGGCCCAAAGCCGTCTGGTCCGAGCCAGTAGTTCACAAGTCCTTCCACACCGTTGGAGGTGATTGTCGCCCCGGACATCCCATCGACTTCATTCTCGGCGTTCGCCTGACCCGGTTTCGTGACGTCGAGGATCGGAAGCCCTTTGTCACTCAGCAGCTCTTTTCCAGACCACTGGGCCTTCCACTTCGGATTGTCGACCTCACCACCCAGACCGGGTGTCTCTGCGTGTTCGTAAAACGTGATTCCGGTGACCGGCATGTCGGTCACGTCGTCCGACTTGAGGGCCAGAAAGCCATACAAGGTTGACCACAGGCCTTTGCCATAGACCGGGAGCACGATTTGAGAAACCTTGCCGTCCTCACTTTTGACCACGTAGGCAGCGGCCACTCGTTCGCGACGCTTGATCCCTGCCTGATCGAGATCCCCTGGGATCGTGACGCTCTGCTTGGGATCTTTCGCTGCCTTACGAGGGTCGTACGTGTCGACGTCCATGTCACCGTTCAACTGACCCGCGCCTCCGTCACCCGCGTCCAACTCGCCTGCGTCTGTCCGTCCGGGCAGGTTGACGAGGACGGTCTCGACATTTTCGAACAGACCCGGGATGTCTGCGTCTGTGTTGGTCGCTGTGTCGAATAGACCCGCAGCGATGAGCACATTGCGTTGTTTCTTGAGCAGTTTGTTGACTTCGATGCGCGGTCGCAGCAGCACGGCTCCGCCGGAGACAAGCAACGAGCAGACGAGGCACAATGTCGTCGCCACAATGAGCGTGCCGCTCACCGTGTTGGGTTGCAACCTGGCCCCGCCTCCAGGGGCAGTCGCGTCTGTCCCGCCATCAAGGGCGGGCGCGTCACTTGTGTCATTCTCAGCCGACACTGCGTTTGAGCCTCCGATTGATGTTGGCCTGTACCACGAAGTAGTCAATCAACGGGGCAAAGACGTTTCCGAACAGAATCGCCAGCATGATGCCCTCGGCATAGCCGGGGTTGATGACTCGCACGAGCGTGGTCACCACGCCGATCAGCGCACCATACACCCACTTGCCGGTGTCAGTCATCGCGGCAGAGACCGGGTCGGTCGCCATGAACACCAGCCCGAATGCGAAGCCGCCGGAGACCAGATGCCACCACGGACTCATGTGGAACATGGGGTTGTCACTGTGATCACGTAGCATCCAGAAGAACAGAGCCGAGAAGAATCCGCCCAGCAGCACGGAGAGCATGATCCGCCACGAGCCGACACCCGTCGCCACGAGTACCAACGCGCCAATAATGCAACATAACGCAGACGTCTCACCCATCGATCCGGGGATGGTGCCGAGGAACGCCTGAGTCCATGTGATGTTCAAGCCTTCCGTCACTGCCTGCATATTGACCGCCAGTGGCACCGCTGCGGCTCCCTCGACAAGTGCGATTGGTGCAGTCGCCATCGCCCCCAGAGGCGTCGCGGCGGTCAGGCCATCGACGGCCACCCAGATGGTGTCGCCTGACATATCAGCCGGATACGCGAAGTACAGGAAGGCGCGCGCGGTCAACGCAGGGTTGAGGAAATTCTTCCCTGTGCCGCCGAATACCTCTTTGCCAATCACCACGCCAAACATGATCCCAATGGCCACCTGCCATAACGGAATGGTCGGCGGCAACGTCAACGGGAAGAGCATCCCCGTCACGAGGAAACCTTCGTTGATCTCATGCTTACGAACCGAGGCAAACACGAACTCACACAGACCGCCAGCGATCTGCGTGACCAGATACACGGGGATGAAGTAGAGTGCCCCATGCAGGATGTTGCCGAAGAACGATCCGGGGTTATAGCCGACGTTGATCCACTGTAAGAGATCCTCACGCCATCCGAGCGTCGATACCTGGCTCCCCGCCTCGGCCATCTGCTGCAAGGCAAGGTTGGCCTGCAGCCCCGTGTTGTACATCGCCATCACGATGCACGGCCCCAGCGCGACCACGACCATGATCATCATCCGCTTGAGGTCCATCGCATCACGCACATGCGACGGCCCTGGCGTCACACTCGGCGGCGTATACAGAAACGTATCCGCAGCCTCATACAACGGATAAAGCGGTTTCAGCTTTCCGTCCTTGAAGGTTGGTTCGAGCGAGTCGAGAAATTTCCGAAGTGGCTTCATGGATGAAGGCTGAAGGTCAATGAATGTCTGTCAGACGACGTATGCATAACGTTGCAGGAATCTATGAACACTAATCTCCACTAATTGCTTTCTCTTGAACGAGAGGCTGAGAACATCGTTGCCCCAACCTCACCTCCTGTTGAATGAGAAGACTGTAACTCGTCACTCACTCACAACCACCAAGACTTGATTAGTGAATATTAGTGCCGATTAGTGTTCCTTCTGTTCCTACCCTTCTTTCTCAATCATATTCAGAATCTCTCGCAGCATGGGTCCGTAGTTTGACTTGCCGGGATCGACGAACGTGCACAGGGCGACGTCGTCTTCGTCCAGTTCGAGTGCCCCTAATGCCTGTGCTTGATCGGTGTCGCCGGAGAGCAAGGCTCTCAGCAGGAATGTGGGAAGAATGTCGAGCGGCATCACCTGCTCGTACATTCCAATCGGCACCATCGCTCGATGACTACCATTGGTGTTAGTTGTGAACTCAAACCGACGCGCGTCGGCAGCAAACCCGGAGGCATACACTGGCTTGACCGAGAACTTGTCGAAGCCCGGCTTCTGCCAGCCAAGCAGTTCACGTTCGCGACCTTCCCGAATCACAGAGACCTGTACGTCGTATCGACCGAGGTAATCCCCCGTGCCGACTGCCTGACGCCCCGAGAGCACCGAACCCGAGATCAAGCGATTCTCACCCGCTTTGAGTTGTCCAACCGTCAGTTCGGTAATGCTCGCGCCGAGCCGAGTCCGCAACAGTCGAGGTTCATTGACTTGCGGACCCGCGAGCGAGATCACCCTTTCGACCGGCACACTGCCAGTCACGAATAATTCACCAATCGCGATCACGTCCTGATAGCCGATGTACCACACACTCCGGCGATCGTTGACTGGATCAAGAAAGTGAATGTGTGTTCCAGGAAGTCCCGCCGGGTGTGGGCCTTCAAATTCGTAGTGATTAATAAAGTTGAACGACTTGCCGGGGATGTCTGTTCCCGGCGATGTGCAGAGATAGACCGCCCCATCAGTCAGATGCCGCAGCACATGCAGCCCATGCTCAAAGTACGGCACCTTCTCGCCAATGACCACCTTCGGGTTCGGTGCCAGTGGATTTGTATCAATGGCCTGCACGAACACGGCATGCGGCTTCGCGGACGGCGAGGGGATCTTGCTGTACGGACGCCGTCGAAGGGCGGTCCACAGACCTGAAGCGGTGAGATTCTCGACGACCTGATCTCGCGTCAGTGTCGAGAGTTGACCGGTCGAATAGCTGGCAAACGACTCCTCGTCGTCGCCCTCCAGCTCGATAACAACCGACTGGAACGCCCGCTTGGCACCTCGGTTCACCTCGACGACCTTGCCACAGCCGGGCGAGGTGTATTGCACTCCTTCAGTCTTCTTATCGGAAAACAGCACCTGCCCCAGTTTGACCGAGTCGCCCTCATTCACAGCCATCGTCGGCTTCATGCCCACATAGTCGTCCGCCACGATCGCGACGCGCTTGACCACCGGCGACGGATCAATCCGCTGCTCCGGAACACCTGCAATGGGCAGGTCCAATCCACGTTTGATGGTAATTTGGGGCACGACTGGTGACGGACGTGTGCTGACGACAAATGACGGTGGGAAAGCAGGTTGCGATGTCTCAGCAACTTCGCTCGCGGCACACGGACCCCGAACGCTCTGCTCTCTCGATGCGCATGCGGTTGTAGTTTCCCAAACGTCTGGTGACAAGCGGGCGATGCCGCAGAAATCGGTCATTCCAAGACTTGAGAATGGGCTTCTTGCATGCGTGAAGTGAAGATGCGGTAGCGGAACTCGCAAGAGTTCAGACGACATCGTGTCGACCCTCATCTCATGCTGAATTCTTGCGAATCCAGCTACGATCCACCGTCGCGGCTCTGCAAGAGCGTCGCCCTTCATTCTGCGATTCGCTAATCTGAGAAGTCGCCACGACCGTACAAGGACGCACCATGTCAGACAATTCGCCGATTGACGCTGTGCAGCAGCACCTCGAACAGACCCGCGATGAACGTGTCGCCGAACTGCAGGAATTGCTCCGCATACCCAGTGTGAGTGCCATATCGAGTCACCACGACGACTGCCGCACAGCTGCGCAGTGGGTCCACGACCAATTGACCGCTGGCGGATTCGCGACCGAAACCGTCGAAACCGACGGCCTGCCCATCATCTACGCCGAATGGCTGCGAGCCGACGGAGCCCCCACCGCGCTCGTCTACGGCCACTACGACGTGCAACCTCCCGACCCGCTCGACGAGTGGACGACGCCCCCCTTTGAGCCGACGATCCGTGATGGTTGCCTCTATGCCCGCGGAGCGACAGACGACAAAGGCCAAATGTTTACACACATCAAGTCGGTCGCTGCGTGGCTCAAAACCACTGGCAAACTCCCGATTAATGTGAAGTTCATCATCGAAGGGGAGGAAGAGGTCGGCTCGAACAATCTCGACACGTTCCTTGAACAGAACAAGCAACGCCTCGCCTGCGACATCGCCGTCGTCAGCGACACGGCCCAGTATGGCGACGGTATTCCCGCCATCACCTACGGCCTGCGAGGCATTCTTGCGTGTGAGGTCACTCTGCACGGCCCGCATCAGGATCTGCACAGCGGTGTCTTCGGCGGGGCGCTCACCAACCCGGTCAATGCCCTCACCCGCATGCTCGGCACGCTGCATGACGACAAAGGCCGCATCCAGATCCCCAGCTTCTATGACGATGTGATCCCGCTGAGCGACGAAGAACGACAAGCCTTCGCCGCGTTGCCGTTTGATGAAGCCGCCTTCTGCAAGTCGCTCGGCATCGACGCCGTCGCCGGAGAAGCAGGCTACACCACACTCGAACGCCGCTGGGCCCGCCCCACCTGCGACATCAACGGCATCTTCGGCGGCTACTCGGGCGAAGGCCCCAAGACGATCGTTCCCGCCAAAGCCACCGCCAAGCTCACCTGCCGCCTCGTCCCCGGCCAGGACGCTGCGAAACTCACGAAGTCCCTCGAACAATTCCTCCGCCAGCAGTGTCCTCCCGGCGTGCGATTCGAGTTCACCGACTTCCACGGAGCCCCCGCCGTGCTCTGCGACACGACCAGTCCCTACATGGCAGCTGCACGACAAGCCCTCGAAGCCGGCTTCGGACAAGCTCCCGTGCTGATCCGCGAAGGGGGCAGCATCCCGGTCGTTGGCTCCTTCAAGCAGATTCTCAGAGTCGATACACTGCTCCTCGGCTGGGGCCGC
>JAJDEJ010000286.1 GCA_029259815.1 Planctomycetaceae bacterium
CAAAGCCTTACAGGCTGCCTGCTTGGCCGAAGAATTTTCGCACGGTCTCACTCGCACACAGCTCCCCCGAAAAATCCGCACCCTGCTCCAACGCCTGCTCCGCATCACCGTGTGAGCAACCAAGAACTCAGAAAGTGCAAACTGAAGACAGTCATGAGAATTCGTTGCATCGTCTTGTCTCCATTGAGGTGGGATCGTGAGGCGGGTGGTCGAACACTTGTCCGACCATGAAAGATCAGGTAGGTACGTCCGTTAGCGGAGAGAGAACGCCATTGTTAGCAGCCTGCCGGAAATCTTCTGCGGATGACCCCGAATCTGAAGAGACTGACGCTGCCGCCGACGAGAAGCTCAATCTGATGATCCGACACCAGATTCAGCCATGTCGGTCTGGCTCTCGCCGGACCGACATGACCGTGATCGCTAGCTATTTCCGACAGGACTCTAAGATGCAACGACGACTTCTCAGTCTTTCTGTTTTATTTCTGGCCGTCGTGATTTTCTTTCCCGAGAGTGGCCCCGGAGGAAACGTCGTACTCGCTCAAGAAGCGGCGAGTTCCAGTGATTCAAAAGACACAGCGCAGGATCCCACAAGCGTCCTGACTTCAGCGCAATGGACAGCCGTGGACGGAGCAGTCGATCGCGCTCTGGCCTTCCTGACGACTCGGCAGGTGAAGGATGGCTCATTTGCTGGCGTCGGAACGTGCCAGCCAGCCATCACTAGTCTCGCTGTGATGGCATTCTTGTCGCGAGGGCATTTGCCCGGGCAAGGTCCGTATGGAGACCAGCTCGACAAGGCGGTCGACTTTGTTCTGTCCACGCAATCAGAGAGAGGCTTGCTCTCATATGAGAATGCCGAGCCCTATTTGCATCAACCGCCGAATCCGTGGGAAGATGCACGCGCTCACGCCTTGTACAACCACGGAATTTCGGGAGTGATGCTGACGGAACTGTACGGAATGATCGGTGATCGGCGGAGTGAACAAATTCGCGAGGCCGTCGTCAAAGCACTTGATTTCAGCCGTCAGCACCAGACCAAGTACAAAAAAAAAACGCCGCGACTTTGGCGGATGGAGATACATGTTTCACTTCAATGGAATCGACTCGGACCTCTCAGTGACCTCGTGGCAGTTGACGTTCTACCGCTCGGCAATCAACGCAGGGTTTGATGTTCCCAAACAACACGTTGATGACGCGATGGGATACGTGCGCAGCTGTTTTCATCCCGACCGGGGACGTTTCTGCTACACGCCTGTTCCCAATGAAGACCGATGCTCCCGCGGCATGTCTGGTGCTGGGATTCTCGCTTTGTCTTTGGGTGGCGAGCACCAGACCGAGATGGCAAAGACGGCTGCGAGCTCTCTATTGGAAGACTCGTTCGAACAATACAACAGATCCGGCGGCTACAACCGGGACCGTTACCACTACAGTGTCTATCATTGCACGCTGGGTATGTATCAGATGGGCGGTGTGTATTGGACTGAGTTCTATCCGGCGGTTGTCGCGACGCTGCTGAAGTACCAACGCCCCGATGGTTCGTGGGATCAGGAATCTGTGACACACGCGCTCGGAAACACGCACACTACAGCCATGATGATTATGGCGTTAACGGTGACGAATCAACTCATTCCTGTTTATCAACGTTAACCAGTGAGAGCTATACCTACATGGCTTCGGTGCATGATGAACCTCCAAATCCGACTTGCTGCAGAAGAGGACGTCGACGCGATCACTCGGATCTATAACCATTACGTCGACTGCTCAACGTGTACGTTTCAGATGCGGCGAGAGTCGACCGAGGATCGGTTGGCGTGGCTGCGGGCCCATGATGCAGAGCACCCTGTCACCGTTTGTGACCATGATGGTAATGTTGTCGCATGGGCGTCCCTGTCGCCGTGGAATTCACGATGTGCCTACGCGGGCACCGTCGAGACGTCTGTGTATGTTCATCATGACTGGCACCGACAAGGACTCGGCAAGAAGCTGTTGGTCGACCTGATTGAGCGCGCGAGGAATCTTGGTTACCACATCCTGATCGGAGGGGCTTGCACCGAGCAGGTCGCCAGCATCAAGCTCCAGGAGTCGCTGGGGTTTTCGCAGGTCGCCTGTTTTCGTGAAGTCGGTCGGAAATTTGATCGCTGGCTGGACGTGATCTACCTGCAGCTCGCCTTGGACTGAAGCGACACGTAACGCTGGGTGGCATGCTCTCACGCTGATAGGCGGGTGAGCATGTGTTGTGAGTTACTGAACATGGCGACCCGACTTTCGCCGTGACGCCATGCCACCCGATGACTGTGAAGTAGGACCGGTTCAGTCGCTGAACTGGAAGGCGTAGAGGTCGACGTCTTTGAGAACGAAGCGGAGGCGGATGGGTTGGCCGGCGAGTGTGGAGACGTCGCTGCCGCTCTTCCATGTAACGGCGCGATCGATCTCGTTGCCGATCTGTTCCTGGGTGTCGGCGAGCGTGTAGCCGGGCAGGGGGGTGCCGTCGGCGTCTTGCAGCTCAACACGCAGGCTGCCGGCGGCGGAGGTGGCGAAGTTGATCGCGAGTTGTTTTCCCTGAAAGGTCAGCGGCTTGGTGAGGAGTTCGCCGCCCGCGTAGGGAGCCTGCACGGAGGAGAAGCCGTCGAGACGGAGGGAGTAGCGTCGCAAGTGAGCCGTGGGTTGGGCATAGTCCTGATTGACGTAGATTGACATTTCGGTGTCGCCGGTGGGGACGACGTTGAGGGCCGGATAGTTCGTGCGGGAGACCCAGTTGTGAGCGCCGATGTCCGGTCGAATGCAGCCACCGAGGAACGTGCGATCGTAGACGGCCCCGCCGCGCGATGTCATGAAGATGGCGTCGGAGGTGTCTTTGAAGTACTTCGGGTTGACGTTGATCTCGCGGGCCTGCTCGTCGGTCAGCACCTGTCTGCCCGGCATGAAGCGAGCCGCGATGGAGACGTACAGATGTGGAGCCCGGAAGTAGGGATGCGTTTGATTCGTGTACAGATGCTCGATCGGGGCATCACCACCGTGATGCCGATACTCCATCAGCACAGGCTCGGACCAATGCAGGAAGTCGTCGCTGGTGGTCCGACAGATGCGACGAATGCCCTCTTCGAACACGCGAAAGTAGCACACGTACTGTTCCTCGGCGGGTGACCAGAATGCGAGGTTCTGTGAGTCGAACATGTATTTGAAGGGGACCATCTCCTGCGTCAGCACCGGTTCGTCTTGCAGCTTGGTCCACTGCTTGCCGTCGGCAGACGTCCACGCGATGAGACCGCTGGTCATCGTGCCGCCAATGGCCTTGAACCGCAGGTTCGTGGGGACACCCGGTCGCGTGTCGAGCATCGGGCTGAAGTTGTGAGTCACGGGGGCGGCATCCGCGAGGATCACGTTATTCGTCTTGTGGCCTCGGACCTCGAACTGAGTGAGATCGGGTTTCGTCCAATGAATGCCGTCGCCCGATTCCGCGTAGCAGGTGTATTCGCCCGTGTCGCCGTCAGCACCGGCTTCCGGGCGACCCCGATAGTAGAGACGGTACAGGTCACCATCTTTGATCACCGTACAGTACCCGCAGAACGGACCCTCCCACGGTTGGTCGAAATGAACGACTGGCCCTTCGTCGCGGGGACGGTTGAGCACGAGCCGGGTAGTCTGCAACTTGTCGATCAGGTGGTAATCAACGAGCAACTCACGGCGATCACCAATCGCGATGACTTCCGGTTCGTCTGCGGAGGCGATAGTCGTGCACTCGACGAACAACATTGCGGAAAGCGCGAGGGGAAGCTGCAAGCGACACATCATTACCGAAGCCTTTCTTGGGAGACAGTTGGAGTACGATTCTCACGGACGACGGATGATTATTCAAACGGGTCGTCGCTCGCCGACGAGAACGTGTCTCCTCACGAAATGGCGGCCGACACCGCATGTCATGCTCACCCGCAGTTCTTCATACTTCGGAAGCTCTGATCGGGTGTTCCGAATTGTCACCGTCAACAGGAGAGTCGATTGCTCCTGTGAAAACTGCTCCTACGAGAGAGGCTCCGTCAAATCTGCACCCAGCAAGGTTGGCATTTCTGAAGCTGGCGTTCTCTAAGTTGGCTCTCCGAAAATCTGCATTTTGAAGGTCAGCATTGTCGAAGACTGTTTGTTTCAAGAAGGCTTCATAAAACACGGTCCTTATTGCAGCTGCCCCGCGCAATGACGTGCCTTGCAATTTTGCCTTGAAGAAATCGGCTTCCGAGATATCAACCGTGCGACCATCTCCACGGTCACCAAGATACGCATGGCTGAGATTCACTGACTGAAAGTCACATCCCTTCAATGACGGGGCATACCTGAGACCGTCAGCGAGCGCCTTTTGAAATTCCCCCTCTTCCGTCTTTCTGAGCAGGGCAGAAATCACATCAACGGACTCTTCCGCGTATGGCAGCTCTCTAAAGCCAACGCCGTATTCAGATGATGGTCGAAAGAAACGTCGGATCAAGATTGCGGCAGCGAGGCGCTCAATTTCATCATCTGAACTCAACTTGCTGACAATGTCTCTGAACGATATGCCAATCTGAGCGATCTGTTCTTTCTTACTTCGCCCTCTCAGGTATCGCCAGAGCGCAATGGCTGCAGCTGCAACTCCAACTGCTGCCGATACCTCATCAAGCGTATACTCTTGCAAAATCGTCATGAGAGTTTCCGATTGTGCGGATCCAGTCAATGCAGACATGCAGAGATTCTAGCTCCGTGCTGCCAAACTCTCTCCAGAGTTCTGCGGTTTGTTGAAGATTCTGTAAGGAATCATTCGAGAAGGTTGAGTGATCGTAGGACCGGAGGATGCAAAATGCCGATGTTTTCGGGCGGTTGATAGACTCATCCGTCATTTGGGCGATTGAATAGACACCACGCATTCTCGGCGTAAAGACGAACAGACAGAACTCAGCCTTCCGCCTTTCGATTTCCTCGAGTTCTCTTGCACGATTGTTCCAGACCAACGTACGCGGGTCACACCACGTGCAAAAACCGTCAATGTGCGGAATGATTTCATCCCGCCAACGTGAATTGTTGCAAGTGCCGCCGAGAAAGAGATATCGCATGTTTTTTGCGTAGAATCGTGAAAACGTTGCTTCGGCCCGCAGGGAAATTGAGAACTCAGTTGAGTGACCCGCATTGAACCACCGCGACATCTCCCGGTCAAGCTGCTGCGGGGGAACCAAGCGTGTAGGCTGGGTGCCGCAGACATAAGATGCTCCACACTTGCCGTCCTTTACAGCGACAAGGGGCCAGAGCATATGTATGTTGAGTGTGATGTAATTCTTACTTCACCATCTCGCCAGAAAGCCGGGCCACCCTGCGAGATCTTCTCTGGGTGACATGCTCTCACGCTGATCTGTGAGTGAGTATGTGTTTGCAAACTTTCGCCGTGATGACATGCCACCCGTCGAGTTTTTTGGCAAGGTCGGGTATCCTGTACTTCAGTTGACTCGTTAACGAAACAGCGTCTGCAGACAACGTAGGTGAACGATCTGACACTCCCGGAGGTTGTCCATGTTGAGTGTGCTGGGGAACTCGGTGCGGACGTGTGATGGTGTTGGCCGTCGGAAGATGTTGCAGGCATGCGGAGCAGGATTGTTGGGGGTGAGTCTGCCGCAGGCGCTGGCGGCGGAGGCGATGCAGAGGCCGGTGGCGGCTCGGGCGAAGTCGGTGCTGTTTGTGTTTCTGTACGGCGGGCCGAGTCAGCTGGAGACATTCGACATGAAGCCGAACGCTCCGAGCACAGTGCGGGGTCCGTTTCAACCGGTCGACTCAAGGACGTCGGGCCTGCGAATCTGTGAGTATCTGCCAAGACTGGCTGAGCGGTCGGACAAGTATGCGGTCGTGCGAACGGTGACACATCCGCAGAACGATCACAACGGCACGCACTTCATCCAAACGGGGCATCCACTCCCGCCCGCTGATCGTGGTGCAGCCAACGTGGGGGCCTCGGACAAGGACTGGCCTGCGTTCGGGTCGGTCGTGTCATACCTGGATGCCCAGTCGGGTCGGAGAGAGGCGAACCCGTTTCCGCCCTTCGTCTACCTGCCCAAGCGGCTGGGACACTACGCGGGCTACAACATCAATGGCCAGTACGCCGGCTGGTTGGGCAAAGCGTGGGACCCGATGGCGACGTCCATCGAGAAACGGGACGCGGCTGACAACCCGTACTATCGAGACTGCACGGATGAGGAGTTGGACTTCCGGCTCTCTGGACTGGAACCGCTCCCGCTGGTGTCGTTGGACCGATTGAATCGCCGACAGAGCCTGTTGAGCCAGTTCGAGGAGCAACGACGACGACTCGACAAGTCGCTTGGTGTCGACAGTTTCACGACCCATCAAGCCCAAGCGGTCGACCTGCTGACGTCCCGAGAGATCGCGAGTGCATTCGATCTGCGTCAGGAGCCGGACTCACTGCGTGATCGTTACGGTCGCAACCTGTTCGGACAGTCGTTGCTGATGGGACGTCGGTTGATCGAGGCGGGGTCGCGGTTCGTCACGGTCGCATGGGACATGGCCGTGCGTGGGGATGACACGTCCAGTTGGGACAGTCACCGGGATCTCACCCGCGTCATGAAGGACCACTTACTGCCCGGACTGGACCGGGGACTGCCCGCCTTACTCGATGACATGAGCGACAGAGGGCTCCTGGAGGAGACGCTGGTGTTCGTCGCCGGCGAGATGGGTCGCACGCCCAAGTTTGTGAACCGGGGAGCAGCGGATGGACGCGACCACTGGTCGTACTGTTTCCCCTGCCTCTTCGCGGGTGCCGGGACAAACGGCGGCACACTGTACGGCGAGTCGGACGCACATGCCGCCTATCCGATCACGCACCTCGTCACTCCGGGCGATCTGGCCGCCACGATCTACGATTCCCTCGGCATCTCTCCCGACTTACGGATTCCCGATGCGGTCGGTCGACCGGTTCCACTTGTCGAGCATGGACAGCCGCTGAGGGCCCTCTTCTCTTGATCCCTCTGCGGCGTGAACATTCAACTTTGGTGGGTTCCAATCACGTCTGAATGCCTGAATTTCTCGCACAACTGATCTTGTCTCATTCAGCGAGCTGCAGTCCATCTCGGCACTCTTGTCGCTATCTGAATTACCGACCAGCGGCTCTGTAATCACCAGCAACTCGGCAATTGCCATTCCTGAAAGCCGAGTCAACCACGCGATTTCTCGGTGTCAGACTTTGTGAGGCTCTGTGTCATCCGTGAGTCCTCTGGAAGACAAGATGCTTCAACGTCAACTCGCACACGGACATGCTATCCCGTATGGGTTATTTTGATTTGGTGTTAGGCTTTTCGTCGCAGCACGTACTACTCATGACAGAACGGTCTTCCCTAGGTTTTCAGAGGCAAGCGAGAATGCTCGTGCGTCTAACCCCGTCGACTTGTGTCCACTCCGTCTGCCGACACGGCGACAGACAGAGTCACGATTGCAAACACCGGCAAGTCGACGGCCCTGGCCGCGCCGCCTGATGGCCGAAAGTGGTTCTGCCAACCCGGATCGGCCGGTCCATCTCTTTCAGACAACGAACATCAGACACCCACAACTGTCACCCAACGTTAGCCGCGAGCCAACGGCGAGCGCCACAGATCGCTAGTCATGCGGACATCTCGAAACAAGGTGAGGATGCCCCTCTGGACTCTCGCTTCGAGGCACCTTCTCCGCGCGGCCTCTTGTCATCTGTTATCTCGTGCGATGAAGCAGTTTCAAGCCCCATGATTATGGTGGCCCGGGTCTGACCATCGGGAAGGACCGGACTGGCGATTGCAGGGCCATCCGCTTCGCTCCTGACCCTGCCACTCTCAAAAACCGTTTTGGAATCACCTCATGAGGAGTCGGGTCTGGTTCTGCATGCCTGCCCTGCTGCGATGCATCGTCTACCCGACAATTTGCACCCGCCCCTTCCGGAGTGATATCACGCAGTGAGTGATGCCGCGTCCAACTCGACATGCGCTCGACTCGGACCGGATCGACTCAAGTTCACGCGTCAGATGTAACCGTTCACAGCCCGGTCAGTAGTGATGGGGGTGGTTGATGGGCGAGGTGGTGTTGGAGCGAGTCGGTCACGAAGGCGAACACGTCGCGGTGCTGTTGGCGGCAGGTTTCAATCACGCTCAGCAGCGTCTCCACGAA
>JAJDEJ010000287.1 GCA_029259815.1 Planctomycetaceae bacterium
CAATTCAGATCTTGGATTGCTAGATTCGATGTTGTTCTCCAGCACTGACCCGACTCGCGTGGGAGCTGTCAGCGTCATCGTGCCTGTCAAGAATGAGGCGGGCAGTGTGTTGATGCTGCTTGATGCCTTGGGCGCTCAGACGCGCCTGCCGGACGAAATCGTCATCGCCGATGGAGGATCAACGGACGGAACTCAGAGGCTGATCCGAGAATGGTTCGACAATTCATGTCTCGCGACGACATTGATCGAAGAGTCACAGGGGCTTCCTGGGCGCAACCGTAATTTAGCGGTGAAGGCCGCTCGACATGACTGGATTGCGGCGATCGATGCGGGCATACATCCGCCGGCAGACTGGTTGGAGTCACTGATTCAAACAGCTGAGGCCTATCAACACGCGCGGGTCGTATTCGGGCGGTACGCTCCGTTGACAGAGTCGCGTTTCGCGGAATACGCCGCGATCACGTATGTCGGACCGAGTGATGTTGACCGGCGTTCGATCGCGACATGCCTGCTGGAGCGAAGTGTGTGGGAAGAGGTGGGCGGTTGTCCGGAGCACCTGCGGTCCGGTGAGGATTTGTTGTTTTTTGAACGACTCGATGAACATCAAATTCCGGTGGTCTATTCCTCAGGCACACCTGTGAGATGGGAACTGCAATCGACCATTGGGGGAACATTTCACCGTTTCGCCTTGTACTCCCAAAACGGGATGCGGGCCGGGCTGTTTAAGCACTGGCAGTGTCGTGTGATGCTGCAGTATGTATTGCTGACGGGGCTATTGGTCGCTGGTCAGTTGTGGAGTCGCTGGTGCTGGGCGCTCGCTGCCACTTTTATGGTCTTACGAACCCTGCGGAGAATCGCGGTCTGGCATCACTCATCATCTCGATCACAAACGACAAGAGCGATGCTCGATCCGCGTCGCGTGCTTGGTGTGGCCGCACTGAATTTGGTGATCGATGTGGCCATGTTTATGGGTGTCGGGAGGTGGCTGCTCCACGATATGTGGTCAGGCAATGTCGGGTCGCGATCGACTGAGCTGAAAAAAACAAAGGGGGAATTAGGTGAAAGAGTCACTGCTTGATGTTCTGAGAGAACCGGTCACAGGTGCTGTCCTCAAGCTGGAAGTGGACAAGTGGGATGGACAGGAGGTTGTCGCGGGACGACTGATCTCGCAGGAGACTGGTCGGGAATATCCGATCCGTGACGGAATTCCGCGGATGGTCGACGAAGACAATTACTGTGCTTCGTTCGGTCTGCAATGGAATCTCATGTCGCAGGTACAAGTCGACAGTGCCACGGGAGCCTGGTACTCGCATCACCGATTCGACGTGGAGACCGACTGGGGACCGGATGAACTCGAAGGGCGCTGGATTCTCGATGCCGGCTGCGGATGCGGTCGTTTTGCAGAGGTTGCAGCCGAGTACGGTGGTCAAGTGATCGCGATGGATTATTCCTCTGCGGTCGATGCGGCTCGACAGAACCTATCGCGATTCGGCAACGTGCACTTTGTGCAGGGGGACATTCTGAATCCTCCTTTGGCCACTGGGTCGTTGGACTTCGTTTACAGCATTGGAGTCCTGCAGCATACACCCGATCCACGCGTTGGCATGACATCGTTAATCCGCAGGCTCAAACCGGGCGGTGAGTTTACATTCACGATTTACAGTCGCAAGTGGTACACGAAATTGTACAGCAAATACTGGCTCCGGCCGGTGACGAGGCGTCTTCCGCCCCGGTTTCTGCTGGGAGCCGTTCGAGCGAGCATGCCCGTGCTGTTCCCGATGAGTGATGTGGCGTTTCGCCTCCCACTCTTGGGTAAGGTGGCTCGCTTCGTCTTGCCGGTTGCGAACTATGTTGAAAAAACGGAGTTCACCCGCCAACAGCGGTACCACGAAGCCGTCCTCGACACGTTCGACATGCTCTCTCCAGCGTTCGATGAGCCGATGAGTCCGAACGAAGTGACCGACGTGCTGAGGCAAGAAGAGGTCGAACGGTTCTTTTTTCGGACGGAGTTTCCGGTTGTTGTCTGTGGCCAGACGTCATTGTCGAATGAACGACTGGTCAACGAGACGCAACCGGTCTCAGTTCAATCTTCTGGCCTGTGACGGATAAGTGATCGAAAGACGCCCCATCAGTGATTGCTCGACAGTCCCCCCCCGGGATCGCTCCTCGATGAGAGAACGGTCCGCGCGACGGACCGTGCGCGCGGAGAGTCCGCGTCGGCAAGTCAACAACGCTGCTGCCAAACGCGACAATCAGCGTTACTTGAGAAAGCTATACTGGTGGAGCTTCGTGATTCGCTTCTCGGTGGGCATGCTGGGCTGGGGCCTCGTGATGATCGAGGCTCCGATCGACCTCGTTCAAGATGCCGCATTCTACGAGGAAGCCGGCTGGAGAGTGGCCAGTGAGTGGCTATCGGGTCAGCAGTCCGAGACGCTGACCACCCTCATGAATCGTCCGCACTTTCCGTGGCTGATTGTCGTCGGGATCGGTTGTTTCTACACGCTCACTCTGGGGCTCAGAGTCTTGCCGTTGTTGCTCGCTGCCTATTGTGCGATCACATCATTCGTCCCCGGGTTGGTTT
>JAJDEJ010000288.1 GCA_029259815.1 Planctomycetaceae bacterium
AAGAACAAGCCGCCGCCCGACTGGCAGGGCGATGATGACCCCGAATTGACAACCGACCGTCTCAAAGGACTGAGTGATGAAGAGCTGTTTAACCTCTGCCGAGCGTCAGGAGTTGATCTCACGACTGAAGCTTCGACGGGAACAGATTCGACGGCTGTCGAGGGATGACCCGGCTGCGTTTCGTCGCTGGATGGTCCTTGATGCCGACAAAGGGCAGTCCTTTCAAAAGTTCATGCAACCGTGGCAGGAGCGTGACTTCGCCGCGCTCGACCTCGCGTGGTCCTCGCTTGCGAATCGGTCGCCTGTCTATGCAGAGCTGCGTCCTGACGAACAGGTGTTTCGACGGGCATACATCGAGCGTCCTCGCGGTCATTCGAAGACTTCCGACATGGCGATGCAGATTGCGTGGATTCTCCTCTCCGCGAAGGAGCCGGTCACAGGTCTTGCTGCTGCTGCGGATCGCGACCAGGCGAATCTCATCTACCGGGCCATTCGCAGGCTGGCTGAACTCAACAGCGATCAATGTGAGGAGTTGGTGTTTATTCAGCACCTCGTCAAGAACGCTGCAACCGGCTCGCAGTTGGAGGTCATCTCATCGGACGTCCGCAGTTCGTGGGGAGCGCTGCCGGACTTCGTGGTGTGTGACGAGTTGTGCCATTGGGAGAAGCCCGATCTGTGGTACTCGCTGCTGTCATCAGCTGCCAAGAAGCCGACCTGCGTGCTGATCGTGCTCACGAACGCAGGTGTCGGACGGGGTTGGCAGTGGGACGTGCGCGAACATGCCCAAGCGAACGACCGTTGGTATTTCTCGTCGCTGGATGGACCACACGCCCCGTGGATCACCGACGAATGGCTGACCGAACAGCGGGCTCTGTTGCCGGCCCCGGTGTTTGAGCGATTGTGGTTCAACGAATGGCAACACTCGGATGGCGAGTTCGTCTCGCTCGCCGAAGCAGAGGCATGCCGTGATGAGTCGCTGGTGCGGCTGGAGAAGGGCATTCGCGGCATTCGGTATATTGCCGCCATCGACTACGCCGAAAAGCGGGACTTCACTGTCGGCTGTGTCTGTC
Source organism: Planctomycetaceae bacterium (assembly GCA_029259815.1). Lineage (GTDB taxonomy): Bacteria > Planctomycetota > Planctomycetia > Planctomycetales > Planctomycetaceae > JAHBXU01. Next base: position 1,071 of record JAJDEJ010000288.1, read on the forward strand.
ATCATGATGGCTCGCGCGTCGTCGTGGATCGGATGGATGTCGTGAAGCCGTCCCCCACACGACCGACCTCCGTGCGTTGGGTGGAAGACTGGATTGAGAATGTCGCGGCCTCGTTTCCGGACGTGTTGTTTGTCATCGACGAGCATCAACTGGTGGGCACGATCCAGAACATCGAGCGGTCGTATCCCGTCAAACGGTTCGACTTCGCAGCGGGGCGAGGGAACCATCGCCTGGCCATCCGACTGCGGCAGCTGATCGTGCAAGGGGAAGTCGCCTGGTACACCGGGTGCGGTGACGTTTCGAGCGAGACGAGCACGCCACGAGATGATCTGGAGACCGAGTTGGCGAGTCTCTTGCTCAAGCAGTCGGAGACCGGGCGACTGCGGATCGATCATCACCGCGACGGGGTCCATCACGACGACCGGGCATTCACGCTCGGCGCGGCGTGTCTGGAGTTGAGTGCCCATCCAACCGAGCCGGATCACTTCAGTGTGAGTTTACCGGCGGCGGGAGGTAGCTTTTGGTGGTGATCACTCGGGTTTCCTGCGCCTGCGGGTGCGGAACGGGTCGGAGAACGGGGAGGTGTCGAAGGTCTTCCCATCACCGGTGACGCGCGGATCGCCCGTGTCACGGAGAATCGTCATCAGCCGATCTTTGAGATCGAGACGGGTGGATGTATGTGACTCTTCGTTCGCGAGATTAGTGAGGCAGTGCGGGTCGGTTCGCAGATCGTACAGTTCTTCAGCCGGAAGTCGACCGACCATGTACTCCACGAAGGATTGCATCCCTGCGTCATTTTGAGAGGTCAAGATCCATGCTTTGGTCGGACTCGCGTCCAGGTCAGCGAAGGCGGCGAACGTGTTGTGTTCGAGTTCTTCATACGACGGCATCGGTCCATCCGGTTCACCGAAGCCGGGACCGGTGCCCATCGGCCAGCGGTCGGGCTTGAAGTTGCGGACGTATAAGAAGTCCCTCGTTCTCAGGGCTCGCTGGGGGTAGGGCAGGTATTCGTCACGTGCGGAGGCGACGTGACGTTCGCGGCCGGTAACGACGTGGGCACGAGACGGGTCGACTTGTCCGGCAGCAGTCGACGTCAAAACACTCAGGAGGCTGTGACCGGTCATGACATCGGGAGGTGTCTCACCTGCGGCTTCGAGAAATGTCGGAGCGAGGTCGGGCAGTGAGACGAAGTCGTCGACGATACGACCGTCCGGCACCTTCGTTCCCCATCGCACGGCGAGAGGCACAGCGACACCGAAGTCGTACAGGTTGCACTTGCCGCGCGGGAAACCCGGGATGCCATGATCACCTGAGACAACGATGAGCGTGTTGTCGAGTTCGTCCCGCTCCTCGAGTTGATCCAGCAAGACGCCAAGGGCTGCATCGAATGCGAGCACTTCACCCAGGTAATCGGCAAAGTCCTCCCGGATGACGGGTACGTCTGGCAGGAAGGCTGGCAGTTTGCCAATCAGATCATCGGGGTTGAGTCCCCACAGCTGCTGGCCGGAACCGGGCGTCCACTTGCGATGCGTGTTGGTGGGACCAAACCAGTAGCAGAAGGGCTGATCGGACTCTCGTTCTGCCAGGAAGTCATCGAAGTTGCCTCGGACTTCGTTGAGCAACGTTTGCTTGGCGGTGTTGATGTCGTCCGACTCGCTGACGACCTGTGAGAATCGATTGAACTTTCGACCGTGCTTGTTATATCCGGTCGCTTTGCCACCATGCGGGGCATCAGGAGGAGATCCAGGGCTCCAGACTTTGTACGTATGACCGATGTGATAGCCGGCGTCCTGAAGGATCAGCGGGTAAGAGGGAATTGTCTCGTCCCAGAGGGCTCCTAACAAGATGGCCCCTCGTCCGGTCCGCCAGAAGTGTTGTCCAGACAGAAGCGAACTTCGACAGGGCGTGCACGAGGGAGCATTCACGAAGGCATTGGTGAACAGGACGCCTTCTCGGGCGATGCGGTCGAAATTCGGAGTCGAAATCAGATCGCCCGGTCCACCTCTCTCTAACGCGGCATAAGCACTGGCATAGCGCCCCCAGTCATCGGCGAAAGCAAAAAGAATGTTCGGTCGGATGACGCGATCGGCAGCGGCGGTCGGATGGTCACCGAAGACCATCATTGTCACGATTCCCGCAAACAGGCAGCTGGCGAGATGAACACGGTTCGTGATGTGCGACATCGTGATGGCTCCCAATCACAGCTGTGCTTTGAGTTACGCGATTCTTGTGGCAGTGTGAACGTTCGCGAAGATCGCGGCAACCCGTTCGCCGTTGCCAATCGAGAAGTGCTTGTGGTAGAACAATTGTTGAGGTGAACATGGTTGGAAGACTGTTTTGCTACGAGGGCCGAATCTCTCTTCCTTTTGCTGTGCAGCGCCACATAACAGATTCCATTTCACAACATCGGCAGCTCGTCGAAAGGGCCATTCGACGATTCGCTGTTCGATCGGTGGTCGAGGCAACGGATGCCTCATGAGGATTGGAAGAAATGATGACAGGAGAGCGCTTGCATAGCTTGACGCGGAAACGCCTGGCGACGATGGCACGCCGACGTCGAGTCCCCGGCTGGCATGAGATGCGGAAAGAAGAGTTGATCGACGCCTTGCTCGCTGACAGTCAGGCTGAAGTCAAGCAGACTCGGGGCGGCAACGGTCAGTCGCGGGACGACGTTACGACGACGATGCAGCCGTTCGTCAAATCCAACACCAAGGACGATCATCTGACGATTGTGGCCGTCAGTTCCGAGTGGATGCGGGCGGAATGGTCAATTGCTGAGACATCGCTGTGCCGAGTCAAATCCGCACTCGGTCAACAAAGCCGAGCTGCGACTCCTGTTCTGCGGCTCTACGAGATTACGGATGATGAGTGCCAGACTCACGGTCGCACACGTGTCTGCGACACTGAGATTGCACTTGATACACACGAATGGTTCGTTCGTGTCGATGAACCCGGACGTGTGTATCGACTGCAATGGGGGATGAGAGCACACGACGGTGAGTTCTATGGCATCTGCTGTTCGAACCTTGTGGAAATGCCGATCGGCGAACACCGATCTAATTCCTGTGCACTGCCGGAAAAACATGCAAAGTCACAGATTTCATCTCGTCTCTCACTCGACAAGACAGAGACAGATATGCCATTCGAAGTTGAGGCAGACGTTAAGCTCCGTGGTCGCGCGCAGCCGCAATCAGTTGTGACGATCGATGGGGAACACATCCCTCTGCGAGCGGACGGTACATTTGACTGGCCGTACAAGCTGGAGGACGGGCGACATGTCCTCCCTGCGGTCTGTATGTCCGCAGATGGCCGACGTGAACAAACGGTGGTGCTGGCCCTGGAGCGCAATACGAAACGGCTTGCTCAGAAGGACAGAGACGAATCTTGAGGCGTCTGACGAAGAAGTTGATGGCCATCGCCTCTCGTGGATTGACTATCCCATCTTGAGCTGTGACTCCAAAGAGTCGACAAGTTCTTTGAGTGGCCACTCGTCCGCACAGACACGGATCTCTCCGTTTTCGTCAATCAGTCGGCGGACTTTGCGTTCCGCAGCCATTACCGTGCTGTGATTTCGATTGCCGAAGTACTGCCCGATTTCGCTGTAGGCACATGCAGTCAGGTGGCGGGAGAGGTACATGGCCAGCATACGTGGTTGACTGACCGACCTTGATCGCTTCGCAGACTTCAGCTCGTCACCTGTCACTTGGAACATGTGGCACACAGCTTTTTCGATGTCTGCCAGTTTGACGATGCGAACGCAGTCCCGCTCCAGACGTGCGAGGATCTCGCGAGCAGCGCGGAGACCGACACGGCTGCGGGTCATCGAGTGATACGTCTGCAGGCAGTTGATCGCTCCTTCAAGTTCGCGCACGTTGTTGGAGAACCGTCGGGCGACGAAATCGAGCGCCTCATCGGCGACCGGAAACGAACTTTTCTGCACAAGCTGACGAACGATTTGTTGACGTGTCTCCAGGTCCGGTGATTCCAGTCGGCACGCCATGCCGGAGAGCATGCGCGTCACGAGTTCATCGCTCAGCTTGGTGAGCAGACGCGGGTGACGGTCCGCTGTCAGGACGATCTGCCGTCCGTCGGACTCCAAACTCTTGAGCGTGTGCAGAAACTCCTCTTCGATGCCCCGCTTGCCATGCAGGAAATCGACATCGTCGACCAACAGTACGTCGACGGTGCGGAACTTCTGGTGAAAACTGGGCAGGTTGCGATCGCGAAGGGCCTGGGTGAAATAGTTGGCGAAATTCTCGGCCGTCAGGAAGAGCACTTGGAGCGCGGGGAACTCACGTCGCACATGCCGATAGACGCCCTCCAGCAAATGTGTCTTCCCGCAGCCGACTCCACCGTACAGGCAGAGTGGGTTCAACGCTCCTCCTGGAGCATTCGCGACTTGCCTGGTCGCCGTGATGGCGAGCTGATTCGCCTCACTGGCAATGAAGTCGGACAGTCCCGCGAAACGACGGCGCGACGCGGCCCTCCGTGGCGCAGCGTCGCGCGCTCGATCCTTGTCGCCAGGTTGATGGTCCCTCGCAGGTGACTCAGGTGATGTTTTCTTGGCGACCTCGCCAGATTCTAATGGCGATGCGGCGATGGACAAAGTCGCATCGACGTCAAACCGCACTCGACCTCCGGGACCGAGGACGTCCTTCGTCACTTGCCGGATGGCGACAACGAACTCGCGCTGCAGCCAACTTTGCAGGTACGGGCTACCGGCATAAACGATCAACTCATCGCCCGACACCTCCAGTCTCGTCGACTTCTGAAACCAGTTGGCATAACGCCGCTCTCCGATATTCGCGATCAGTGCTCGACCGATTTGCGAAACCAGTTCTTGAACGCATTCCATAGTCGCGGTCACCTCATGCGACCCGTCGGCGCGCAACCCGTTCGTTGCAAAGTCTTCATAACTTCGCGTTCACGAACGGTCAGCACTCCGTTGCCAGTCCACGCGAAATGGACAGTGGGTAGTGCGATGTGGGAAGTAGACCAGGGAAGTGGTGATGCACATCACGAGCGCGCACGGGATGCGCAGAAAAAAGAGGCGTTGATCCCGAAAGAAACTTGCTCGCAACAGCAATCGGCCACTCGAATGGCCATGACTCAACTCAGTGAGACTGATCCTACCGTGAGGCGCCGTGGAGTCAAATGTAAACGGCCCATTAATTCTCAGAGTTTGAAAAGTGCATAAAACGACTGAAAAACAGGGGTGTTTGTGTAAGCCGCATGTGAGCGTGCATCAACGAGTGTCAAGAACGTGTTGATTACTTGACGTGACTTTGAAGTTCGTCGTGAGCAGTCCGCCATGATTGCAGTTCTGACTCGATGTCGATGGGCATGGCACCGTTGGTGGGATCTGCGACCGGTGAATGAATGGCTTTGTGGGTCAATTCATTCAGCACTTCGAGCCGCCGTCGAACGTCCGCTTCATTGGTGATTTGTCGAATCTCCTGGCGCGTCCGCTCAATTTCCCGACGGGCTTCCAGCACGGGCGGCACAACAGACAGTCCCTCGTCACGGAGCTTGCGTTTGACGCACCAGTTCTTATCAAGGGGCTGGTCGATGCCAGGAATCGGCTGGCCGAACCCCGGCAGGTTGTCAAACTGTCCGTCTGCCTCAGCCTCTCGGATTCGTCGATCAGCAAACGACTCCCATGATTGGCCAGGTGGCTTACCATCTGACATTGTCAGTGCCTCGTGAGATCATTTGCATGTCAAAAGACAGCATCCCGAAATGGCAACGAGCCGACAAGAGAACTCTCTTGTCGACTCGTTGCACCAGGGAGATGCAGGCTTGTGTATGATGCGTTACTCCTCGGGTGGAGCTTGGGGGCGGTCGTCTCTTCCGCCTCCTTGACCCGAACCACGCCCCTTCCGACCACCATGTCCCTGCGGACGATTCTTGACAGCTTCCATCAACTCCTCGCGAGACAGAAGGCCATCGTCGTCTGCGTCGAATGTCATGAGGAAGTCAACGAAAGCAGCTGGGTCGCGTGGTCCCCGACCTTCGGGACGAGGACCTTCACCGGGAGGACCTCCGTGGGCGTGATCACCTCGTTTCGGGCGGACTTCGTCGTGCGTCAGTTTGCCATCCTCATTTTCGTCCATCGTTTTCAGAGCGGCGACGGCATTTCCCAACTCTTCAGCCGAGATTTCGCCGTCCTTGTCAACGTCGAGAGCCTTCATGAAGGGATTGGGCGGCGGTCGAAAACCACGGCGACCTCCCCCTTCCGGACCACGGGGGCCGCGTTCTCGATCCGGACGTTCGCCTCGTGGGCGATCGGGTGGACCATCGCCGGGTTCTGCGGAGACGGATGCGACAGCCAACAGTGCGACAGCGAGCAAGGTGGCGGTGAGAGTCATCATGCGAGTCATGTGAGTTCCTGTTGTGATTGGTGAAGGAAGGTTTAGAGGATCGGCACGTGCTGAGGCGTCGAGATCGACATGGGCAAATTCAGCACGGCGCCCGATCACACGACCAATTCGCCCGGGGGCGTGTCGATTTGCGATCGGCCATACTCTCCTACCGGGGATGAAACCCCGCGATACACAGCAGGTGCCGCAGAATTTGAAGAAATGTGGCAGAAACTCAGTAGCGAGCGAGATCGCCGCCTGCTTTCGAGAGATTGAGGGCCGAGACCATTTCGCGCGCCTTCGAAACCATCATGTTGAGTTCGCTCGCCATCGCGATGAACTGCCAGCCTTCTTCGATTCGCTGCTTAACCTGTTCGACCGTCAGCACATGCAAGCCGACGGGCGTGCCGACCTTCTTGCCAGCGGCCAACACTCGCTGAAGCATGGCTTCATGCTCTTCAGAAGACGGGTCGGTGCCGTCTGCAGAACGCATTTGTGCCCTCAAATCGTTCGGTCCCACGAAGATTGCGTCAACGCCGGGCAAGCTGTAGATGGCTTCCGCATTCTCAACCCCTTCGGGAGATTCTGTCTGCAGAATGACGAGGATTTCGTTGTTGGCATTCTTGAAATAATCGCCAGCTGTGGCGTCGAAGTTGAGAGCATGAAAGGTCCCGCCGAGAGAGCGGTTGCCTTCGGGCGGGTACTTGGCAGCGGCGATCGCAACTTTTGCTTGCTCGACCGTGTCGACCATGGGAACCACGATCCCGGCAGCCCCAGCGTCGAGGACACGCTTGATGAGGTCATGATCGCCGCGAGGCACACGAGCGAGCGGGATGCAGCCTGCGTCGGCGATGACTCCAAACAAGTTGGCGGCCTGGGCCCAGTCGATGGGTGAGTGCTCCATGTCGACCGTGAGCCAGGGGAACCCCATGCGGGCCATCAGCCGGGTCGCCAGGATGTCGCCGAACGACAGCCAGGTCCCAACCTGCGGATGACCTTCCTTCAGGGCGGATTTGACGGGATTACGCTTCATGACATTCCGAAGGGCTGCGACAGGGGGTACGGATCATTACGATGAGTACACTCTGTCGCATTCGTCGTTGGCCCGCAAGTCCCGCGACCGTGTGAATCAGTGTGGTAGAATTCAAATGACCGCTGGCACGTCTTCGCCCGTCCTTCGTGAGTCGGAATGATAGATCTGGCCCAACAACTGCCGAACACAACACGGCCAATCAGCTGGGAGGTTGTGCCGTTTGAGCCTCATCCCTTGCTGCGCAACGGGCATCTGCAAACGTTGGCCGCTGCATGGCTGACGGGAACGAACACCGAGGGCCTGTCTGGGTCACAGCACATCGTCCGGTTGTCGGACGGAGATCAACTGGCCATTCATGACAACGAACCCGAGAGCTGGACGCCAACGGATCCGGTGACGGTCCTGCTGCACGGGTTGTGTGGCTCTTCGACCAGCAATTACATGTGCCGCATTGCCGGCAAACTCAACGATCGCGGACAACGGACCTTCCGCATCAACCTGCGTGGGTGTGGCGACGGGCAAGGCATGGCCCGCAGGCCCTATCACGCAGGGCGATCGGACGATCTGGCAGCCGTCGTTGAGTCTGTGCGATCCCTGTGCCCGCAGGCTCCCATCTCGGTGGTGGGGTTCTCTCTGGGCGGGAACATCCTTCTGAAGTGGTTGGGCGAAGCAGCGACGAGTCTGCCGGACAACCTTACCCGGGCTGTGGCAGTGAATCCACCAGCCGACTTGCAGGTCTGCACCAACAGTCTGGCGACGCTCTGGGGCGGATTCTACGACCGGCACTTCGCCAAGCTGTTGCACCAGCATGCACTGGAGACGCCTCACTGGCACGGCTATCTTCCCGAGGACTGGTCATCGCGACGACCGAAGCGTGTGTTGGAGTTCGATGAAAAGTTGACTGCTCCCGTCGCAGGATTTGCCTCTGCGTCGGATTACTATCATCAGTGCAGTGCAACTCGCGTCATCGGTGACATCCGCGTGCCGACGCTCATCCTCACCTCTCGGAACGATCCGCTGGTGCCTGTGTCTGTCCTGGAAACGCTGCCTTTGCCTGAGAGTGTCCAATTGCATGTCGCGCCGTCGGGTGGGCACCTTGGGTACATCGGACGTGGTCGTGGCGTGGACCCCGACCGATATTGGATGGATTGGCGGGTGATCGACTGGCTGACGTCCGAGACCCCGACGTCATAGGTCACAGCCACAAGCGAGGGGCGTTGGACTGTTCCCGGTCCGTGTCAAAGAGTACGATTCGTCATCACTTGTGAGTACGCCGTCGCAGCCGGCTGCGTGTGCCTCTCTCACACATTCCCTGTTGACCATCCGTTTCCCATGTCGGACCGTGTCTGGTACATCCAGAAGTGTGAGCTGTTTGAACAGCTGGCTCCCGCGGATCTTGAGATCCTGGAGTCTCGGGCTCGCATTCGGTCATTCCCCAAGAAGTCGGTCGTTTACCTGCCGCAGGACGCGGCTGACTCCGTCTATGTGATCGCAGAGGGACGCATCCGTCTCGTGTCGATCACTCCGGAGGGCAAAGAGGCGATTCACGCCATCTTTGAGCCGGGAGACCTCTTCGGTGAACTGGCCATTCTCGGTTCTGAACCACGTGAGGAGTATGCAGAAGCCGTTGTGACCTCAAAGGTGATCGCCATACCACGAGAGTCGATCGATGAGGTCATGAGGAAAAACGCTCAATTGTCCCTGGCGGTCACCAAATTGATCGGCTGGCGTCGAAAAAAGCTCGAAAGACGGCTGAGAAACCTGCTTTTTCGCTCGAACCGCGAGCGGCTGACCGGGTTGTTGTGGGAATTGACCGAGCGCTATGGACGTCGGACTGATGAGGGCCTGCTCATCGACATCAAGCTGTCGCATCAGGATCTCGCCGGACTGATCGGCGTGACTCGCGAATCCGTGACACTGGCACTCGGTGAGCTGCAGTCGGAAGGCATGATCACGATCGGTCGTCAGCGAATTGTGGTTCTCAACGTTTCGCAACTTGCCCAGGCAGCCGGAGAGACTCAACAGACTCCCTCTGCATCCTCTCATCAGAATGAACTTCCCAAAAATCCCCCCAGCAAGGCGCTGCGATGAGTTCTCAATCATGTGATTTGTGGCTTACATCACAGAATGTCTTTGGTCAATCGCCGATAATGAGTTGAAAGCTCGATACCGACTGCCACATTCGCTCGGTATCACCAATGGTGCCCATCCATGACGAACGATTCAAAATCAACAACTTGGGAGGCATGTCCTCAGGGGACCCTGTCTGGTCTCACGACGGGGCTGAAGCGGCAACATCGTCGTGAGGAGTTGAGGCGTGTGGCTGGGGTCGTGTCTGTATTGCTCATCGCTGTCACCGCCGGTTGGTATGCTGTCCGGTCGACCGGCGATCGTCCAGAGTTTCACTTCGGTGGCATCGCCTGCTCGGAAGTGCATCAAGCCATGCCTGCGTATCTCGCGGGGGACTTGGACGAGACGGTCGTCCAGAAGATCGACACGCATCTCGCGGAATGCCCGCACTGCCAGAAGTACATACAGGAAATGCATCCTGCCAACGCGCACGCCAGTGTGCAGACATCCGATCAACCCAAAACCACGTTGGTCGCTGCACGTTTCTGACGAGCATGTTTCTGACGAGACCGTCTGCTCTGTCAGGAAACATCTCTCTCGAGTTCTTCCGGCGTGACTTGTTCTCTCCCCAAGAGAATAAACATCCCACCCAGGCCAATCGTCTGGAGCATGGGCACGTCCGTCAGTGTGATGACTGAGAACGCCCAGCGACGGACGAAGTAATGCTGCAACGAATCGTCGACAGCAGGTAGCCACGTCATCGATTCGTAGAGACCGACACCCAGAACTCCGAGCATTCCGATCATCATGATGGACCAACCGACGATGCGCGAGAGAAAGCTGGAAAGCCGGATCGGAATGAGGTACGCGATCGGTGCGAGGATCACCAGCCAGGCCCCGTGACAGGCGATGAGAGCGGGGAGGGGGGGGCCACAGCCCCAGGGACCACAGATGCTGTGAGTGGCAGACAGAGGCAGATCGCCAATCTGAAGCACGCCCCACAGCACGAGCCCCCACGCCACCCAAGGACCGTATTTCGCAAACATGATAACTCCGCTTGCTTCATCGGTTTCCTGAACCGCCGTCCGTGGTCTGTGAATTCTCCTCCATGCTTGTCTCGCCAAAGTCGTGCACCGGTTGACGTGTCCCACTTCCGGATTCAGAAGACGGTCGGGCCGCACCTGACGCCGGTGCCGGCCTGCTACCTTCGCAGCCGCTCAGTGAAAGGCCCAGCGATGCCTGCAGACAAACCCAGACGAACAGAGTGATCGTCGACAAGTATTGTCTTGGTTGCCAAGGAGTCGACCAGTCAAAGCTGTCTACGTCATGTCGGTTAGGCTCTGTCGGAAAACTCCAATGGAGTCGTCTCGCTCCGCGAGACGAACGGATGAAGGGTACGGATTCCAAGCACGAGAGTCGTCCGTCGACCCGCTCATCACGCGGAGCGTGATGGCGACCATGAGTTTTCCGACAAAGCCTAGAATTCTGCAACGACCTCTCCTCCGTTTCGTGTGACCAATGCTCGAAGCGTCTCGAGATCCAGTGACTCGCTGACGAATCGAACAGACCCGTCACCAAGCAGCACATGCGCACCACCCGTATGAAAGCTGAAGATCTCTTCAAAGGGACCGCAGTTGTTGGTTGTCCAGGGACAACTTGGCGGGCCATTCTGTGGCGACTTGTTGTTATTGATGCCCTTGGAGACTCCGATTGCACTGTCCGGCTCGGCCCAACGCCAAAATCTGCGGAGTTCGCCATCGACCGGATCCAGGTAGACATGACCAGGTTGCATGCGTTCATCCCGCCCGCTGTCCTCGGCCACAAAGATCGAATTGCTCAACCCATCGGTCACATTCGCAATGCGTTGCCACTCGCGGGTGAGCGATCCATCAGCCCGCAATGCACTGTCGCCGATTCCCGTTACGGGGTCCAAATCGACATAGTAAGTCGCAGCATAGTCGGTCGCCCCAAAACTATCCTGATCCACAGGCGAAGACCGCCAAGCGTTCGTCGGACAGATAAACGTTGAGACCGCCTGTTTCGCTGCTGCGATGTTCCCGGGCGTCTCGTTGTAGGCAAATTGAAAGTCAAACTGCTGGTAGGTATTCGCCTGATCAAGCAGTGGCAGGAGTTGACTGAACAACGAATGTGGGCCAAATGTCGTTGTCGGGCTGGGGGTGCTGAAGTTCGTGCCCTGTCCTCCCGACGGCAGACGAAGGTAGGTGCTTTCATAATTATGAATCGCCAGCCCGATCTGCTTGAGGTGATTGCGACACTGCGTTCGTCGAGCCGCTTCGCGAGCCTGTTGGACGGCTGGCAACAACAGGGAAATCAGAATGGCGATGATTGCAATGACCACCAACAACTCGATCAGGGTAAATCCCCTTCGATTTCTAAGATCGCGACCAGTTGTCACGATCGCTTCTGCACACTGGTGTTCCTGCATCTCAGATCTCACTCCCTGAGTCATCGTGTTTCGGCTTGACGACTCTGAGATTACGAGATGCCAATGGTCGTGTCGGTGAAGTTGGTCACACTTTGCAAGCGGAAACCGATGCGATGCGCCTCACATCGCTGATGCCGACAACATCCATCGCGAGGCGTAAGCGGCCACGCCTGCAACCGGTGCTGTGATGCACCAGGCAGCCAGCACGGTACGGATGAAGCTCCAGTCAGCCTGACGATTAACCGTCCCGATTCCGAACAGGGCTCCACACGAGACGTGAGTCGTCGACACGGGCATGCCGAATCGACTGGCACAGGTCACCAGGAACGCCGTCACCGCGTTCGCAGTGAAGCCCTGCCCCGCGTTCATTTGGGTGATGCGATGACTGAGCGACTCTGCCACGCGCTTCGCTCCGGAGACGCCGCCGATGGCCATCACAATCCCGATCAGCAACAAGCTCGGCATCGCGCCCCAACTGGCTGACATCAACAACAGGGCTGCGATTTTTGGTGTGTCGTTCAGTCCACGGGCGAAACCGACGAGACCGGCTGACAGGAAGTGCAACGCATCGAGTGTTCGGCCCGCATCAACACCGAACGCCGTTCCCGCATATCGCTCGCGGCAGGTTGTCGCTGAACCGAGCGAAACTGTCAAAACCTCAACACGTGCTGCAGCCATTGCGAAGTCTCCACTCGGGATCACTTCGATCACCTCGGGACCGCTGCAAACGCACGTCTCGCGCGTGACCCCTGTCGCGATTCGGATCTGGCGCAGCAGGACATAGAGCAGCATCGTCGCCACGATAGCGACGAGCGGGCTGAGCAGCAGCGGCAAGACCAGCTTTCCTCCGACATTGCCCCATGCGACCGAGTTGCTCTCGGCGACAGCCGATCCGATCATCGCTCCCAGAATGGCGTGGGTCGTCGAGATCGGAAAGCCGAGTCGAGAAGCCAGTAGGACGGTCGCCGCGGCACCAAATCCAATCGACACGCCAAACCCGGGCAACGCCAGGACTTCATCGGCGACCAGCCCCTTTCCGGAGAACCGCAGCAGCAGTTCGTGGGCGAAGGCGACCGACAATGCCGACCCGCACAGGGTCGTCAGCGTCCCCCACACGAGCGCGAGCCGATAGGATGTCGTGCTGCTGCCATACAGAGTGGCCACGCCTTTGAAGTTGTCGTTGGCACCATTGGCAAAGGCGAGAAGCAATGCAGTTGCCACCGCGATCCACATCATTCGGCAACTCCGTTCAACAGAGCGCCCTGACAACTCGATCCCGCGCCAGCCGTACAGCCGTAACAGTGACGCCCGGTGAGGATGCGACGGTCGTTGAACGATGCCTCATCGTACTCACTGACGTGCTGGGCGAGAGACTGATTGACGTTCAGGTCGAGCATCTGATTGAAGTCGCAGTCGTACAGGTAACCCTCCCAGTCGACGGACAGTGTCGAACGGCACATCACCGCATCGACCGCCTGTGGGTTGAACGAGTTGACCAACAGCTCCATGTAAGATTCGTATTTCTGCGAACTCAGCAGATCGTCCAGGAACCGGCTGATGGGCATGTTGGTAATGGTGTAGAGCTGGTTGAACTCGATGCCAAAACGATCGCGAAGTTGGTTGCGGTATGCGTCTTCCAGACCTTGCTGGTCCGGCGGCAGCGATGGTCCGACCGGGTTAAAGACGAGGCTCAAAGTCATTCCGGTGTCAGGTTGGCCATAGCCGTAATCGTTCAACAGTTGGAGCCCTTGAATCGATTTCTGAAAAACGCCGTCGCCCCGTTGGCTGTCGCAGTTCTCTTCCAGATAACACGGCAATGACGCCACGACTTCAACCTTGTGCGCGGCGAGGAAGTCAGGAAGATGAGTGAACCCTGGTGCTGTCAGGATCGTCAGATTGCAACGGTCGATCACGTGTCGGTCGAGTTTGCGAATCTCAGTGACGAACCAGTCGAAGTGCGGGTTCATCTCGGGAGCGCCGCCGGTCAGATCGACTTGCCATATGCTCGATCGCTGAATTGCCTCCAGACACGCCTGCATGGTCTCGCGGGTCATGATCTCACGTCGATCGGGACCCGCATCGACATGACAGTGCCGGCACGTCTGATTGCAGAGCTTGCCCAAATTGATCTGCAGCGTTTCGACGACACTGGCTGTCAGCGATGGCAACCCGTGGTTCTCCAGTGTGTCGTGAAAGCTCGGCACGGCACATGCGTCAACTGGTTCAAGAATGGACAACTGATTCGCCGCATCGGCGAGTGGACTGCCTTGTCGTTTCAGACTCTGAAGTGGCATCAATTCTTCCTCATGATTGTGTGATACCACTAGCAGCAGCTTCCATCGTCACCGCAACATGCTTCCTGAGACTCGATGGTCACGTCGTAGTCCTGCCCCTTCGTCTCTCGAGGATCACGCTGCTTCGACCGTTTGCAGTCAAACTGCTCCGCATTGTCCAACGAGATCGGCTCGATTGGTTCCACCGGCTCGAAACTGTCGCGATACGGTTGTTGTTGCAACAGGTTGAATGTCTTGTCACAGACGGCCATGCGTTCGCCACGCGGGAACGTATGCCCATCATCATCCTCGACTTTGCGAAACGGGCCTTTGTAGATCAATGCCTGATTGCGTTCGAGGCATGGCCCCTGCTTGCCTTTGAAGGCCACGACCGTCACCGAACGAAACTCGATGCCCTCGATGGTCTGCCATGGTTCCGACTGACGTTTCACGATCTCCATGCCGTGAAATCCGGCCTCAGCAAAGGCTTCGAGGAACTGATCCTCGCGGAAGGCTCCCGACAGGCAGCCCGACCACAGGCGTCCGTCCTGTTGTAAGTGCTCGGGGACACTCTCATCGGAAACGATGTCGCTGATGGCCGCTCGTCCACCCCGTTTGAGCACACGAAACATCTCGCCAAAGAGCTGTCGCCGATCCTCGAGCCGCACAAGATTCAACACACAGTTCGACACAATGCAGTCGACCGAGTCGCTGGCGACAAGTGGCCGTTGACGACGCAACCGATCCACGATTGACCGGGAGGCCAACCAGTCGCCTGGCGAGTGTATGGGTTGTTGCTTGAGTTGTTGGCCAAACAAGTCGAGGTCGAGCTGTAAGTCTTGAATCAGACCGTACCGGAAGTTGACATTCGAAAACCCCAGTCGCTCTGCAACGGTCGACTGATGTTTGCGAGCCAATGCTAACATCTCGGTGTTACAGTCGACGCCGATCACCTGACCGTGCTGACCGACCACTTGGGCCAGCATGTAACACAGTTTGCCGGCACCCGAACCAAGATCAAGTACCGTCTCACCTGAGCGAACGTACGGAGTTGGGTCGCCGCAGCCGTAGTCCTTGTCGATGATCTCTTGAGGGATTGCCGCGAGGAAATCCCCCGCATACTCGACCGGACAGCACAGTGCTGATTCGACCGCTTGTGACGCCGCCGCATATCGTTCGTAGACGGCTGCTTCACTCGCCCCATTCATGAAGTTGGATAACGCTTCCATGTAGTCCATTCCAGATGCATTGTCTTGAAAACTGTGTTGAGCCAATACGATCGCAAGCACTGACGTCAGCGTCTGTGATTCAACACACAATAGCAATTGCAACGCGGAGAATCGCCGCAGACGACTCCTCTCCGGAGCCGATCCCCGTTCCATCGCTGCATCGATGTCGTCAGACTACTCAGCCGGAGCGTCCGCCGCGGTGAGCAAGCCGTCGATGATCTCAGTCAGCTTGTCATGGAGGTTGGAACTCGCCCCCAGATGAACGTGCTCGATGCGTCCTTCTCGACCGATGATCACCGTCTGGGGAAATCCCTCAACCAGATACTTGCGGCTGATCTCGCCGTCCCGGTCGAGCGCAACCGTGAAGTCCCACGCGTGGTCGTTGAGAACCCGCCGGATGAGAGCCGCGTTCTCCTGATGATTCACGCCGACGAACACCACGTCATCCGGCGAGTAGGCGGACGTCGCTTCCAGCAGGTCCGGAATCGAACGGATGCAAGGACCGCACCATGTTGCCCAGAAGTCAAGCACGACGACTTTGCCCTGGTGTTCACTGAGTTGAAACGGTTCGCCGTTGAGCAACTCCAACTGAAAGTCCTCGGCTTGCTCTCCGACGAGTGTGGAAAAAGTGCCGAAGGACGGATCTGCATTCGGGTCGGGGATGACCGGTTCACGGGCCGGGACGAGCGTCCAGTCGGAAAACGCCACCTGCTGCATCTCCTCGGTGACGGCTCCAATTCGCAATTCGTTGACCTTGTTCAGGCTCAGCCGACATTCGCCGAAAATGTCATGCGTGCCCACGAGGACATCGCCGTCCACCTGGTCCACTTGGACATGAAGTGTGACTCCATTAGGAAAGACAGCCTGCACCTGACCTTCCTGTGGCGACGATGGTGTCGCATCGGGTGAAGATTGGTCGACGGTAGGAGTCTCTTCGCCCAAGGCGCCGGCAACGACCGGTTCATTGAGCCAGACGATGCCAGCCAGACGATCGCGGGGGATAGCAACTTCATCGAACCCCGCACGGAAGAGGACATTCGTGGGTGCCACCGACAAGAGCTCTCCTCGCAACAGATCTCCGGTCTGCGAGACGAGGAGGTGCTTGGGGGGATTGTTCCGTCGACTCCGCGGCACAGTCAGGGCATGCTTGCGACTGGTTTCACCGATGTGCACCATCGCAAACAACCCCGCGGCGCGTCCGGCTCTCATGTCTGAAAGGGTCAGCAGCGGTTTGGCCTCCTTGCCGTTGTCCGCAGCTCTGACCCGTTTTGGTCTGTTGCCTCCATTGATCTGTTGGCAACTGATGGACATTCCGGTGACACGAGTCGATTCGTCAAGCGTTGCCAGTGTGCCCGCCTTCTGGCCATTCGCAAAGAGCACGAGTCTGTCGTCATCTTGTTGAATTCGGACTTCGACGAGATTGGCGTCCTTCTCGTTGGCTTCGATGGTCGCTTGACGTCCCGCGTGCCCTGATTGGACGTGGGCCATGATGCGATCATTCGAGTGCATGATGTAGGCCATGCTTTGCTGATGACCGCCAAGCTGACGGATCATCTGCCCTCGTCCGCCAACAGGTTCCTGTTGCACTGTGAGCATCAGATACGCCCCCGGAGGCTTTGGCCATGTTGCAACAAATTCGCAGTAGCCGGTGGCCAGCAGGTCCGGATGAGTGACCGACCCGTTCCCGCGAAAGACGATTTCTTTGTCGCTGCGTTCAATCGCATTGGCGCGGTTGTTGGAGATGTTCCACCGCGGATGCTTGAAGCCGACGATCTCGTCCGGCCGGGATGCTCCAAATGCGATCGCTTTCACATCAGCAGTGGACATCTTGATGAGCGGTCGAAATTCCGTCGCCAGGGTCATGAATTCGCCGTCGATGGACTCAACCCGACACGGCAATTGGTCGCCATTGGCGAGGTAAACAACGCCCGGATGCTCTTGAGAATTCGGCTCATCTTCGGTCGCCTCGTTGACACGTCGAATGCGTAACGGTCGGTCGAGATCGAGAGGGATGACGTCCTCAGCTCCGACCAGTCGCCAACCGAGCTTCGTCTCTGCGGGGGCCAGAGTTCCGTGCAACTCCATCCCCTGATACTCGAGCACATGATCGGAGGTGGGAACGTCTTGCGTCTCAGAAACGGGGAATGTGAATGCCTTCAGCCCGCTGAGATCAGCTGGAAGGGGCTTTTCAGAGTACGGCACCTTCAGTGTGGCCGTCCCCTCTGTAATGCCCAGCAATTCACCATGTAGCAGAGAACCGTCGAAATACTTCAGCTCACTCACCCGTGTAGTCGGCTCGGCCTCTGCCGCGCGCGCCGATAATACTTCCGCGAGTTGATCCGTTGCGATCTGCACAGTCTCGTCTTGACCGGATTGAATGACCCATTGTCCGTTGTCATCCGGTCCAGAGATCTGACCGTAGTACTCAAGGCCATCCATCGTTCGGACTCGCTGCTGAGGTTGGCTCTTTGCACGATCGACCGCTGGAGTCAACGATGGGCTCTTTCCATTCCAGGAACTGACTCGCAAGGCTTTGATCGTCAGATCGGTGCCTTTGTTTTCCAGCAGAATGCCTCCTTCGAGTGTTGCATCGGTCGGATTCAGCGAGACATCGGCCAGCATCTGGCCATTCATATCGTGCACCGTGAGTTTCCCCTCAACTCGATTCCAGAATGCACGCAGATGGACGCGGCGAGTTTCGGGTTTTAGCCGCATCAGAGGAGTGAACTCTGCGGACGCCGAATCTGCCTGCACGATCAACTCGTCACCCCACGTTTCGAACTCCAGGTTCCCCGTCCGCGCCTGGAGTTTTGACAGGGAGCCCAGCGCGAGCGAAAACGAAGGTCTCTTGGTGGACTCGATCAGTAACTCAATATCGCAGAGTTCGGGAAGACTACTCGGATGAAACAGTCGGGATCCGGGACTCGTTGTCGCAATCTCTTCCGGGTTGTCCGTTTTCCAATGGGCCAGTTCCGTGTTCTGCTCCCACGAAGGGGACACGGTCAGCCAGCCTTGAGCCTTCGTCCCTGTGAGATCAATCGGGGCGGTCAGTCCAGTCCGGATGAGTCGGTCGACCCACTGCCGTTTGATCGACACCTCGCCGTGACGTGCACTGGTCAACACGACATGCTCTGCATCGATGGACTGCAGATCGCCCGACCACGTATCGCCGTTGATGAGCCTGATGCGGAAGTTCGACGACAGATCGACGGGTCTGTCGAGATCGTCTGCTTCGATCGAGTGCAAGGTTCGCAGATCGACGGACAACGCTTGCGATAACGCTTCAGACTGCCACAGGAGATGACTGTCCGTCGCACTCACGATGAGTCCGGTGAGTTCATCCCCATTGACCCACCGCAGCTTGAGGGTGCCCGTCTTCGAAACCTCTTGGGCGATGGTCGATCCAGAGACCAGGCAGATGATCAGCATCGTGAGCATCACGTGTGGAAACATCTTGGCGAGAGCCGATGAACGCAGACAACTCATGGATGATTCCTTGGAACTAGCGTTCGTAGATCGGCAGGTAACGGTAGTCGAGGGCCAGGGACAACAGCGACATGGCAGTTCCGTATGCCGGTCCATGACCGGCATCGAAGTGACCATCTTCCCGCTGCAGATTGCGGAGGACCGCCGTATTTTCACGCTTCCACTTGGTCCAGGCATCGAAGTCCGACTGAAACAAGGCCTGAGCCATGTAGTACCGGAAGTAAAACGGATACCCCTGATCCTGATGTTGAAGTTGTGAAGCAATGTAGTGGGCTGCCGCTTCGTACTTGTCCCAGTCCTTACGTTTGCCGATCGCCATCACGAGCGTGGCAATCGCCGAGCGGTTCATCGAACTGCCGTGACTTCCCGCCCCCGAGTAGCCGACGGTGCCGCCTTTGGTCGTCATGCTCTGGTAGTACAACAGCGATTTGTCGATCACCTGGTCAGGCACCTCGATGCCTGCATTCCTCGCTGCGAGCAAACCCATCAGCACAGCCCCGGTGACTGAGGTGTCCGCATCATTCGAGCCGGGTGAGTACCGCCAGCCTCCCTCGTTGTTCTGATTCGTGATCGCACATCGCACGGCCAGTTCGAGCGCCTCGCCAATCGACCGCTGCTTCCCGGCATCGCCCCCGTCCCACAACAACGCGTCATCGACCGCACCGTACGCCTCGGCCAGTGCCAGAGTCGCGAAGCCATGATGATACATGCTGCCGGGAATGAACCCCGTCTTCGCATCCTGAGTCTCAATGATGTTGCGGACGGCTCGCTGAATGACCAACTGATACCGTCCAAAGTTCGGGTCCTCTCCATGAGCGAGGAAGGCCATCAGACACATCCCCGAGATCCCCCCCCCCTGCTGACCACCCGACCACGACCCGTCCGGTTGCTGTTCCTTCGCAAGATACGTCAGCCCCCGCTCATAAACCATTTTCAAATCCGCCGGCACTGCATCGCCATACTGAATCGTCGGCCCCTGGGCGACAGCTACATACGTGTTGACCAAGAGCAATATCAAAGCGATGAGCACGGCAGAGGATTTCGGCCCCATCAATGTAGCCATCACGCTCCGCGTGGTGAGCGGAACCAGGGGGACCTCGCGACAAGCGTGAAAGCGAGAACCCGTGTACGCCGGCGCGTCATCACGCGGTGCGTGATGACCACTCTCTTTGAATGGCAAGATACCAGGTGCCCCTGTCATCGTGACTCCAAATCTTCGCGGAGCATGAATTGCCACTGGGCAAGTTGTCGCGAGCTGAGGATGTCTTTCACATCATCAGACTGAATCGCACGCACGGCCATCCGCGCCAGAGCCGCATCCTCGAAACCCTGTTTACGTTCCAACCACCGCTTAGTTTGCGTCCTCTCCAGAAACTCCCCAACCCGCTCAGCGAGCGGTCCCCGCTGCGTGCTGTCCAAACGCAGCATCCTATCAAACTCAATCATCACCCGCTCATGCCGCCACTCACGAGGCAACGCCTCCCGCTCCGCTTGTGCCACTGCGTACAGTTCCTTCTGATGGTCATTCAGCGCGCGATCCAAGGCTGCTACCCAGAGGTCGTGTTTGCCCACATCGAGCACCAGCGGTGAGGGATTAGGTTCGCCATCATTCAACTGCACCGCCACTTCGCCAACCTGTTGTCCCTCGGCGGGGCCGACCAGGTCGTTCGCCTTCGGGACTGCATTGAATACGTTTCGCAGGCCGTCCAACAGATTCTCATCGAGTTGCTTACGTCGAATGACACCCATTCTTCGCACCTCCCCATCAAACACGACTTGGACGGCTCTCACTCGGGCGGGACCGATGTTGGGCAGGAATACAGCCTTCTCCTGAATATGTTTGTGATCAGCCGCGCTCCTCGCGCTATGCATCGAATCGATCACGGCGATCCAACGGTCCAGAGACTGTTGGACGACACCTTTCGCGGTGATCAATAGGCTTCGCTCTTGTGATTCCGTCAACACACACACACGTTTCAGCTCGTCGATGTGTAACAGCAGTTGCCCAAACATGGCATCGACGAGTTTCTGCGCCTCAGCCTGGAAGCCTTCGCGATCGTTCTCCGGAACGGTATGCGGGATCACATCGGGAAGGGGAAACAACGCCTCCGCACTTGCCGTTGTGGCAGTGCAGATCCAGCAGCAGATCAAGCTTACACAGAGAGTTGTTCGTCGCTGCATCAATGTCATCACAAGGATGTTTCGAGATTGAATCCAGGTTTCGTTGGTCATATTCACGGAGTGATCGACGTCATGGGGCTGTCAACTCACGGGTGCCTTCAATGGCACCGAAGTAGGCATCCAGACCCGCGCGGAACTCGGCGGGGAACTGACGTCCGCTGACGCCCGTCGCTTGGCCCGTGGTGCGGTCGACAGGTTGCGAGTTCTGCTCGTCGCCGTCACCCAGCAGGGCGAGCGCCGACTGTTCCGTGTCGCCACCTCCGCCACCGCCAGGGTTCGAACCCCCGCCACCACCTCCTTTGGGATTGATGCGTTTGGCTTGCAGCAACAGTTCGATCGCCTCCGTCTCCGCCGCGATCGTGGGGGGGCCGGTCTCGGCCTCCGTCAGCAAATCGGCCGCTTCCCGCATCACGACTTCGACCCGGTTGAGGAGGGCCGTTTCGCGACCGAAGCTACGGGCGTTTTCCAACTCAGCGATTGCATCCACGACGTCGACCACCAGATCACCAATCTCATCCTGTGTGACCGCGAGGGATGTCGAGCGCTCCGTGTGATCCGCCAGTTCAAGCATCGACCGCGCCTGTTCTGAGGCCCGGGTCTCTTCACGCAGGTCAATCTCCTGTTCCAGAATCTTCATCACGGCCAGCACGATGGCGGGCGGGAGACTGTCCCCCTTGCCGGGGGGACACTGTCCGTTGCAGGCACACGCCGGCCCGACCAGTTGTTCGGCCCAGCGGTCGAGGTTGTCCGCCCAGTACTCGGCCCCGGCGATGGCTCGTCCCGAACGGTTACTGCGAATCGTCTTGCCGACCTCCGAAAGACCGCCGACGGGGTTCTCTTCCTGCATCTCGTCGAGGACGACCTTGAATTTCCCATCTCTCACGCGGTGGTAATACGCTTCAAGATCACTCTGCACATTCCAGATGAGATCACTTTGCCCCTGTTCACGTTCTGCGATGTTGGCCGCGTGCTTGCGAGTGCCCTCTGCGACATGATTCACCTCAACACCAAAGCTGTTAAGCAGTCCCGTGCTCATGTCTGAGGCGACCTCAAACTGCCGACGAGACGCCGCCTTCAATCGTTTAACGAACGTGCTGCCTTCGAGGTTGTCGAGGATCCGCTGCAACTCGTCGGCCACGCGGGCAAATTCATCAAGCAACTCCTGCTGTTCCTCAACGGCCTCTGCGACCTTCTCTTTTGCCGGAGCCTGCGGGGGCTTCTTCTCAGGTGGTGGTCCGCCGCCGATGAGTGTCGTTTGTGGCAACCGCAGTGGTGCTGCGCTCGCTGGCGAGGGCGGCTTGTCTTCCTCCTCCTCGGGCGTCTTCACTTCGTTGAAGCCCGACTCAACGTCAGCGATCTTCGGGATAGCGGGGGCTTGGCCCTTCTTCGGCTGACCGCCCTTGCCAGTCGTCGGGTTGCGATTGTTGCCCACGCTGGGACTCTTGTTGGAATTCGACTCACCCGGTTTGGGCGGCTGAGATGGTACGGCTGTCTTGGCGACCGGCCCCTCTGCAGCTTCTGTCAACAGGTCGGTGATCGACGGCATCCGCTCTTTGGCGATGTCGTCGAGGGCATTGAGCATCTCGGCCCACGTTTCGAGTGTCTCCGGATTGAACTGATCGTTCTTCATCGCCTCACGAATGAGCCCTTGTCCTGAACGGGTCACCGCTCCGAGTCGCTGACCATTCGCACGCTCGGCGGCGGCCTGTTTCTTGATCAAGCTCCGGTTCTCGGGGCGATCCAACTCGTTTGCGGGGAGTGATCGCAAGTTGGCATTCGTCTGATGCAGCGTGCGTTCCTTGTCGTAAACCTCGGTCGCCGTGCGGAACCATTTGGACAACTGACGCGTCAGCCAGATGGAGTGATCTTCCGGACTCAGCACGTGCAGGACGAACGTCGGCGAGTAGACGCGCTCACGGTCCGGCAGATAGTCGACCGCGAACATCCGCAGCTTGAGCGTCTGCGGGGGAATGCCCTCACGCTTCGCTGAGAACGTCACAGTCGAGGCGAGGTCGGTCTTCTCGGGTTCTCCATTGAGCAACAACTTCTCGTCCTTGGCCGGATGAGGATTGCGATACGGGTCTTCAATGCCTTCCCACTCCATGCCGATGGACTTCACACCGAAGTCGTCGGTTGACGTGATCTCGAATGTGAGCACTTCGCTGTCCAGCAGCACATGCTCGAACGCTCCGCCAGCACAATTGAGCGTCGGCGGCTCATCGTCTGTTGCCTGCAGATCGAGGACGAGTGGCTGTTTGCCTTCGAGTCCGTACTCGTCCGTCCATCGAAGCTCGGGGGCGAGCGACTTGTGGACGAGGTGTCGTTCAGAAGTGATAGTGCTTCCGTTGATCTGTTGAGGCGTGCCATCGAGTGTCGCGGCGACGAGATCGCGGGTTGCTGTTGCTTGAAAATGAACGAGACTCCCTTTGACCAGTGATGTCGCCCCGCCACGGATGTCCTGCTGAAGGTCACGCGAGTACTGCAGATACTCCGGCAGCGTGATATGGACTCGCATGTCTGTGAGTTCGGGCCTCATCGTCGGTTGCAAGGCGATCTGATGCCGGGCGTCGCCGATCGACAGTTTGAGTGCGTCGGGTTCTTTCTGTGGCGGCAGGGTGAAGTCGTACGCGCCCTCGTTGAGTTCACTCTTCACCAGCGGTTGCGAGCCGTATTGAGCCGTGCCATCGCTGGGTTTCCACGCTGTGTCCTTCGCGAGAATCGCCTGGAAAGAGAACTCCTCGGCATAGGGTACGATCAGCGTGTCCGGCAACTCATCCAGTTGAGCAAAGGTGTACCGCTCGGTGTCACTCCACGGCATAAGCCAACGAGCCATCGCGTTGAGTCCTGCGGCGGGGGTCAGGACCAGCACCAGTGCAACCAACGCGGCGAGTCCACCAGCGGCCCAACCCCAACGGCGGAGCCCGGTGTTCGGCACCGCCTCGTCGAAGTTGCGATGTGACGTCTCCTCGTCGACTTGCTCAACTGCCGCTCTCAGGAGTGATTCCGAGTAGGCTTGCTTGCCGCCGTCCGCATGGGCCAACTCGACGATGCCGAGGAGTTGATCGCCCAGACGGGGGTAACGCCGACGCAGCAGTCGTGCGACCTGTTCGAGTTGACGCGTCCGCCAGACCCAGCGGTGCCACTTGAGAGGGAATGCAATTCCGAGACCCAGTGTGCCTGCGAGGAGCAGTCCCGTCCGCACCGTGGCGGGCGTCTCGACGAACCTGTCGATCACAAACAGAGCCACATAAGACAGCAGCAGCCCAAAGACGCCGGCGAGCAGTCCTTCGCCCACTTTGATCCACCACAGTCGCCGACGAAACGCCTCCAGTTGCGTCCGCATCCGTTCGGGGAGTTCGAATCGTCCGTGCGATGTGTGAACTTGCATGGCGTGTCCGTGATTAGTTGTCCGTGGTTCGCGGATCGATGCACCGTTTAGCCGCACATTTGAAATGTGCGGCTAAACGGTGAACTTATATTACACCTGTCAGCTTGCGTCCCGTCCAGAACAGTCCGAGTAAAAGGACGAGAAATCCGGCCCAATAAGGGTGACACCACAGTCTGAGACGCCTGATGGACGCCTGTGGTTCCGGCAATGTGGCAAGGGTGTCCGGCAACTGACGTAGTTCGTTCGCCTGCAATACCTGCCCTCCCGTGATGGTCGCGATCTCATTGAGCACGTCTGTGCGAGCCGGCTGCCCAAGTCGTTCACGGCGGATATTACGGACGGCGAGCGTTGTCTCCAGTGTCGCATCACTCTCCCTTGATGTGAGTGTGAGTTTGTACTCCCCCGCATCCTCCGGCGTGAAGAACCCCTGATAGAGTCCCCATTCGTCCTCGGCGGTGAGTCGAACCGTCTCAGACTCTCCACTCGGACTGAGGACCCGGACTGAGACATGCCCGCCCTGCAACGGCTCGCCCGTGCTCTGCATCACGTTAGCGAACAACGCAACTGAGTCTCCGGACTTGGGACGATCGGGCGAATAGAACAGCCGCATCGTCTCGCCTTGAGCCATGCTGCGCTGATAGGCCATCCAGCGGGCGACCTGTCCCCAGAAGCGGTAGTGATACTTGTCCTCGACTCCCTCTCGCCAACGCCATGCGCTGTCGGTGCCGAGGTACAACACCTTGCCGGTGCCGTACGTGCGGGTGACGAGTAACGGGATGCGACCAAACGCCGATGTCTGCGACTGATGTGTCGCCAGCACCTCGGACCCGGCTCGTGCTCGCTCCGCAGCGGCAAACCACTGGAACCCCGGCAGCGTCTCCCACAGTCTCGCATTCGCATCGTCGGTGTCTTCGAGTTGTGTGAGCAAACTGCGACGCCCCGCTTCCGTCAACTCCATGTGAGCCGCGAGTTGCGACCCCCACCCGCGCGGCTGCGCGGGGTCAAGCACGACCGGGTACAACTCCTCCAATTCTGTCCCCACGAACGACAGATGGGCACCACGCATGCCCGGCATCCACACCAGCCCGGACGCCTGACTCTGCACGAGGGCTTTGATCAACCGACAGTCTTCGAGCGTCAACTGCCCCGCCTCGACACCCACGTCGCCGAGAAACACGACGTCATACTCAGAGAGTTCATCCATCGTGTTCGGGAACCCTTCGAGGTAGCCCTTTCCGCCGCCGACCTTGCTCAGCCCCGGATGAAACAGCAGGCACGAGACCTCGACGCCCGGGTCACGCTCCAGCGCGTTTCGTAGATATCGGTACTCCCAACGCGGCAGCGACTCCACCAGCAGCACCCGCAACTCCTCTTTGCGAATGGCGATCGGCACGACACGTTCGTTGTTCTCAGGGATGACCTCCGCCTTGTCGACCGGCACCTTCACCGTCAACTCGTACTCACCCTCCTCGTACGGCGTCCACAGGAGTGAGTCATTCAACTGTCCCATCGCCGGGATCGTGACCTGCGACGTGACGGCTTCGCCCGATGACGGCGTCAGGGTAACGGTCGCCGTCGTCTCGCGAGGCAGCGAACTGTCGATCACAAACGGAATCCGCAGTGCCTTCCCGGCGACTCCAAAGGTCGGCGCATCGACCCGCACCAGATCGATGTCGGGCAACCGCGTCTCGCTCCCCTGAACCACGGCGATCACCGGCACGCCCTTCTTCCGCAACTCGCTCGCTGCACGAGCAGGAGACTCGCCCACGTTCCAGTCGCCATCGGACGTGAGCACGACCGCTGCCAGATGCTCATGTTCCTTAAGGGCATTCGTGAGTGCCGCATGCAGATCGGTCCCTTCGACCGGCTCGGGCAACGTGGACGAGAACGTTTCCTGCACAATGTCGAAACGCTCCGCCAGCGGTTGCCAGAAGGTGTCCTCCTGCAGAGCGTCCGCCACCTCGGCTCGTGTGCGGGGGAGTGTCGACGGGTTTGCGGCATCGATGACGTCACGTGTTTCCATGCTGCGGGATACATCCGTCAGCACCAGAATTGACGGTCGCGTCTCTGGTCGATACGAGGTAAGCCATTCCGGTTGCAGCAGGGTGACGGCGATCAGACTCACGATCAATAATCGCAGTCCTTCCATCAGCCCCGTCACCGGTCGATAACCGCTACGTCGCCACGCCAGCCCACACACGATGGCTGTTGCCACGATCGTCAGCACGGCGAGCACGATGCCGCCTGTTGTCGCCTGGAATGTGAGAGACGTTGACGAATTCATGCGGGCACGGGCTCCTTCCGCTCCGGAAGGCAGAGGATCGCCTCGACGAGCATCGCCAGCACCATCACAGCCAGCACGGCTCGCCAGATCTCACTCGTGAGCGCCCCGGAACTTCCGACCTGCTGTTCGACATGACGGAAATCGAGTCCGTTGAACAAGCCGTTCACTTGATCCGCATCCAGCACGTTTGCAAGGTCTTCTGCCTCCGGACGGGTCAGTGCGACCTGTCGTTCTCCCTGCGAGTATGCTCCGACATTCAGCCAGCGTTGAGACAAAAGCACATCATTCAGCCTTACATCGAGCGGCTGCCAGTTCTCGATCGATTGCGCCGCTGACGACCCAGTGTCGACCTCTCGCGACAGCGACTGAGCCTCCGCTCCGATCGACAACGCCCGCTGCACACTCACATACAGGACGATGCCATCCTGGGCGAGAGTCGATTTCCCCAACACGGGCAGCGTTGCCCAGAAGTAGGCTGGTCCCCCGTCCGTCGTCGCCCGCAGCAGGAGCGGCACGCCCTCGTCCAGCCGGGCGAGTGAACGACCGGTGTCGCCCACGAGTTCTCGATAGGCATCGGTTTTGAGATCGCCCAATCCCAGCGGCTCGCCACTGCTCGTATCGGCCAACAGATCACTCTCCCGCCGCCACGTCGTCACGTGATGCGGTTCGCCTCCGTCAGATTCGTGCAATTCGCCCCAGCCGATGTCGAACATCGTGTTGTCGCCGCCTCTTTCGGGGGGAAAGAAGATCACTGGCCGTCCGCTTGCCACGAACGCCTGTAACTGATCAGCGAGGACACCATCCGGCAATTCGGTCTGCCAAAGGACGAGCGAAGTGTTGTCGAGTTCGATCTGCTCCGCGCGGTCGGCTGTGACAAGTTCAGCCTCATACGAGAGACCTGCATCCATGGGAGCGGTTGCCGCGATGCGGAGTGCGTCCGCGACCTGTGCATCCTCGTACACAATCACCGTCCGATGGACGGGTGGATCTGCGAAGACAAAGTAACTCGTGTTGTCGATCAGATTCTCATCCGCAGCGATCTCCACCCGGCCCCAGCCGCCCTCCTGCTGATCGTCGATCGGCACTCGATGACCCTGCAACAGATACGAGTCGCCGGAGAGTTCGACGTTGAGTGCGGACCGGGCCCCGTTGATCACAAGTTCACACGGGATCGTCTGCGGCACAGAGTCTCCACTCTCCCGGCGAAAGAGCACATCGAACTGCACCTCGCGTTCGCCTTCCGCTCCCCGCTGTTGCACATTCTGCACACGGACGGCGACGTTGTCGGACGCTGTCTCTGCATAAGACAGCAGAAAGAATTTGACTCCTTCCAACGGCTGAAATCTCTCCCGCATGACTGACCAGCGGCCATCGTTGGCGTTCCAGTCATTCTCCCGCAAGTCCGAGCAGATCCAGACGTCGGTGCGACCCGTTTGATTGGCGGTGACATACTCCAGAGCCGTCTCCAGCATGCCGGGGATGTCGGCAGACGTTGCGGTCGACGATGTCTCCAATGACTCGCTCAGCGGTTGTCCTCCATCGAGCTCACGAGCGACGTTCTCTGCACTCTCGATGAGCACGACTCGTGACCCACTGCCGACCGACTGGATCGTCGACGACAACTGCGTCAGCGCCGCAGACCTTTTCGAGACTCGCGAGACCGGATCAAGTTGTTCCATGCTGACGGAGCGATCGAGCAGCACGATCGTCGTCTCGACCTGTCCACCGATCGCCAGCCCCAGCCAGCCGGACGTGAGTGGACGTGCAAAGGCGAACAACAGCGCGGCGATCGCCAGCATCCGCATGGCCATAATCAGCCAGAACCGCAGCTTCGCCATGCCTCGCGTGAGCCGCTTGGCATCGAGCAGAAACATCATCGCCCCCCACTGCACCGTGCGATGCCGCCAGCGATTGATCAGATGGATCACGATCGGCAGCGCCACGAGCGGCAGTCCGGCGAGCAGGATGGGCTGCAGGAAGGTCATTTGTTTAGGGAGTAGCGAATAGGGAGTAGGGAGTAGTTTCAGTCAGATAGTTGGAGAGAACGGCGGAGGCCGACGAGCATGCGTCCGATCTCTTCGCATTGAGCAAACAGAGGACGTGCGTCCTCCCGGCTCAGGTATTCGAGTCGCCCGGCGATGATGAGATGTGTTTCCAGTTCCTTCAGTGAACCGTTGGCGATCCAGAGGAAATTGAGGAATGACTTTGGTGTTCCTCGCCCGTGACCCTCAGCGATATTCGCAGCGATCGACCCAGCAGCCCTTCGTGTTTGCGACGTCAACCCATACTTCTCATCACTCGGATACGCCTTCGTGACCCCATAACAGTTTACAGTCAAATCGATTGCCTTCTGCCAAACCTTCAAATCCCGATAACTCTCAACCGACATCATTCCCCCCCAGCATCAAACACGAGTGACCACTACTCCCTACTCCCTATTCGCTACTCCCTACTTCACTTCGACCCCTTCGGTGATCGCGACAACAAAAACCGCGCGAGAACGTCATCGTACGGTTCATCCAGCGCGACACGGTGATAGTCCACACGGGCTTCGCGGACGGATTCGGTGAGTTTCTCAAAGTAGGTGTGGAGTGCAGCGTGATATTGTTTGGCGATCATCGTCGGGTCGGCGAGGATGGACGCTCCGCCTTCGAGATCGACGAAGCGGATCGGTCTGTCGAACTCGAACTCGACTTCCGCCTGCTCTATGAGATGGAAGACAGACACGTCGTGACGTCGGAACCGCAGGTGTTGAAAGCACTCGCCCAGTTCTTCCGGGTCGACGAATAGATCAGAGATCACGACAAACAGAGCCCGCTGCGGTACACGCTCGGCCGCTTCGTGCAACGCGGAGACGAGACCCGTCTCGCCGGTCGCTTCGGTGATCGCCAACTCGTCGAGAACGGTGCCTAAGTGAGCCGCGTTGCGTTTGGGGTCGATCTGCTGGTGGAATCCCGTGCCCGCACAATACAGCCCGACGGCGTCTCCCTGATTGGCCGCGAGATACGCCAGCGTGCCGACAAGTCGCTTCGCATAGTCGAGTTTACTCAGCCCTCCGGCCTCGTACTTCATCGACCCGCTGGTGTCGACGACCAGACACAGTCGCAGATTCGTGTCCGCCTCGAACTGTTTGACGAAGTAACGGTCACTCCGCCCATGCACACGCCAGTCGAGTCGTCGCAGGTCATCACCCGGCACGTACTCGCGATACGCAGCGAACTCCAGACTCGACCCACGGATCGGACTGCGGTGACGCCCCGAGACGTTGCCGAGCATGGGGAACCGCGCATGCAGAGCGAGCGGTGCCAGTCGCGAGAGCACCTCGGAGTCCAGGAAATCGCTGCGGTCCTGCATGGAACATTGAATCGATAGTGAATGCGGAATCGGGTGCCACGCCCTCGCCTTGGTATCTAACCCTCTGCCTGCAACTCCTCGACCAGTCGCCGCACGACGTCGCGGCTCGTCACGCCCTGACTCTCCGCCGTGAACGTCGTGATCACGCGGTGCGTCAGCACCGACTCGGCGACGGCGGTCACGTCTTCCTGGCGGACGAGGTAACTGCCTTGCAGAGCCGCGCGGGCCTTCGCGCCCAACACGAGGTACTGAACGGCTCGCGGGCCGGCTCCCCAGCCGACGAGGGGTTTGAGCCAGTCAGGAGCGTCGTCTGTCTTCGGTCGCGTGCGGCGGGTGAGGTCGACAGCGAACTCGTACACGTGCTGCGGGACCGGCATGCGTCGGACGACCGACTGGAATGACTGCACAGTCGCTCCGTCGATAACCTGTGAGAGAGTCGGGAACTCTTCTCCCGTCGTCGTCTGTGAGATGAGCAACTCTTCATCGCGGCTGGGGTAGTCCATCTCAATCAGGAACATGAACCTGTCGAGCTGTGCCTCGGGCAGCGGATAGGTCCCTTCCTGCTCGATGGGGTTCTGCGTCGCCAGCACGAAGAACGGCGGAGCGAGTGTGTAGGTTCGCCCCAGCACCGTCACGCGATGCTCCTGCATCGCCTCCAGCATGGCGGCTTGTGTTTTCGAGGGAGCCCGGTTGATCTCATCGGCCAAGACGATGTTCGCGAAGATCGGCCCTTTGACGAACTCGAACTCGCGATGCCCGTCGCTGGTCGCCTGCAGGATGTCAGTGCCCGTGATGTCCATTGGCATCAGGTCGGGAGTGAACTGGATGCGGCTGAAGTCGAGGGCCATTGTCTCCGCCAGCCGACTGATCAGGAGCGTCTTCGCCAGTCCGGGCACACCCATCAGCAGGACATGGCCCCGCGAGAACAGACAGATGGCCAACTGTTCGATGACCGACTTCTGCCCGACAATGATCTGCCCCAACTCGGCCTGCAACTTCTCGAAGACCGATCGAAGCTCATCGATCTGTGCAACATCGTCCTCGTGCAGGGCGGGGGGAGCTTCCGAAACGGCTGCCATTCAGCATTCTCCTCATCTGGGAGTTGACCAGCATTCATACGCATCGATGACGACTCACCCAAGCGAATCGTTCCCCGCGAATCGGGTCATTCAAGGTCTACCGGCGATTCCGAGAATATGCAAGGACGGGCTGACCATCGCTCGCGAACATCCTGCACAGTAAGATGCACTTACGTATTTTGGTGAGAAGATGTTGGGACTGAGATTCCAAATAATGAGGCAGCGATGGCGAAAATCAAATATGGTCAGGTCGGTGTTGGGCATCCGCATGCGAGCAAGATGAGCGTGTATCGCGAGTCGGACGATTACGAAGTCGTGGGTGTCGTTGAGCCGGATGAGAATCTGCGACGTCAGGCGGAGAAGAACGCCACCTATGAGGGACTGCCGTGGATGACGTTTGACGAGTTGCTCGATGTCCCGGACCTGCAAGTCATCGGCGTGGAGACGAAGGTTGC
This sequence comes from Planctomycetaceae bacterium, assembly GCA_029259815.1. Classification (GTDB taxonomy): domain Bacteria; phylum Planctomycetota; class Planctomycetia; order Planctomycetales; family Planctomycetaceae; genus JAHBXU01. Next base: position 32,708 of record JAJDEJ010000288.1, read on the forward strand.
CGACTTGTTGGATGTTGCGGAGAAGTGCATCGCGACTGACAAGCACATTCACCTCGATAAGCCGGCGGGGAATGATCTGTCTCAATTCCGACGGCTTCTCGACGAGGCATCACGCAAGCATCTCGCAGTCCAGATGGGCTACATGTATCGCTACAACCCCGGAGCGGTGATGCTGAGAGACTTTCTCAATCGTGGCTGGTTAGGCGAACCGTTCGAGTTGCATGCCGTGATGAGCAAGAAGATGGACGCCTCTGCCCGGCAGGGCATGCTGCAGTACATCGGCGGCACGCTGTTCGATCTGGGTGGGCACCTCATCGATCTGGTCGTCGGATATCTCGGGGAGCCGACAAAGGTCCACGCCTTTCCGCAGCACTCTTCGAAGATCGATGATGGTTTGCTGGACAACATGCTCGCCGTGCTGGAGTACCCGACAGCGACTGCAACCGTGCGCACGAGTGTGAACGAAGTCGATGGCTTTGACCGGCGACATCTCACCCTGTGCGGGACCGAGGGCACATTCCACATGCAACCGCTCGACAACCCGGACGCGAAGGTCGCCTTCTCGCAGCCGCGCGGCAAGTACCAGAAGGGTTATCAGGACATTGATCTCCCCAGCTATCGCCGGTACGTCGCCGATGCGGCTGACCTTGCCAAGATCGTCCGCAACGAGAAAGACCCGGACTTCTCGTATGAGCATGACTATGCCGTGCAGAAGACGCTGTTTCTCGCCTGTGGGTTGCCTGTAGACGAGGGAGCCTAATCGTCCAGGCTAATAGTCGCCAAGAAGTTTTGTGTGGACAGACTGGTTGCCGTTCATCGACAGAGATGAGAATGTCAGTGAAGTGTGTGAAACCTATGATCGACGGAACTTTACGCCCTTGGTGTCTTGGCGGTTCAATACTGTGTTGGGCTCTGTTGGTCGCGACGAACTTTACAAGTCCACTCGCCGCCGCCGATGAGAAGCGTCCGAACATTCTGTTCATGATGACGGACCAGCATCGCTGGGACTGCATCGGGGCGAATGGGAACCGGCTGATCAAGACACCGCATCTCGATCAGCTGGCAGCGGAGGGGGCGAATTTCACGCATTTCTTCGTGCAGGCACCGGTCTGTGTGCCGTCGCGGTCGAGCTTCTTCACGGGTCGATATCCGCATTCCCACAAGAACCGGGTGAACTACACCCCCCTGGATCGACGTGAAGTGCTGATGCAGGCTCGGTTGCGGGATGCAGGTTATGCAACCGCTGCGGTCGGGAAGCTGCACTACCATCCGCCGGATGTGCGTGAAGCGAAGCGGACAGGGTTTGATGCTGTCGAGTTGCACGATGCGGTCCCTCCGCTCGATGAATTCTCCGCCTATGTCGCCTGGCGACGCGATCATGATCCGCTTTCGCATTTGAGGTATCGGGCGATTGCGGAGGACATTCCTGCGGGAAAGAATCCGTTTCGGCAGGCGATCAGTGAGGAGCATACGGAAACATCGTGGGTCGGGCTGCGGACGCGGCATCACATTGAGCTACTGGCCGAGTCCGACCAACCATTCTTCCTGTTTAGTTCATTTTGGAAGCCGCACGCTCCCTTTGAGGTGCCGCAGCCGTTCGATGCGCTGTATGACGATGTCGAGATTCCGTTGCCGGAACAGATGTCACTGGAAGACGTCACACGCCTGCCGCCGCCGTTGCGACTGCTGATCCTGCGAGGCAAGCCGGTCTATGACATTGATCGCGAGCGATTACAGTGGATCTACCGCAGCTACTACGGAGCCATCTCCCACATCGATCGTGAGGTGGGGCGCATCATGGAGACACTCAAAGCAGCGGGAGTGGCAGACAACACGATCGTGGTGTTCTCATCCGATCACGGCGATCAGTTGCTCGAACATGGCCTGACCGGAAAGAACTGCTTCTTCGAGGCATCGATCCGTGTGCCGTTCATCATTCACTTTCCGCAACACATTCAGCCGGGACAGTATGACGAATTGGTCGAGTCGATCGATCTGTTACCAACACTCTTCGAGCTCGCCGGACTGCCGGAGCCGTATGAGAATCAGGGGCGGAGCCTTGTCCCGCTGATTGGGGATGCGGACCGTCGATATGAGCCGAAGCAGTCGGTTTTCTGTGAGAACGTGATCCCTGAGGTCATCACGACTGACACCGGACTCGACTTTCGGTTTCAGAGAGGGGCCGGCATCAAGGGCGTTCGGCATCCCGACGCAAAGATGGTACGCACTCAGAGGTGGAAGTACTGCTATTACCCTGAAGGCTTCGCCGAGTTGTACGACCTTGAAGCTGACCCCCATGAGATGCACAATCTCGCTGGCGAGCCGGACGTTCACGATGTCGAAGTCGAGATGAAGGATCGTCTGTTGCATTGGCTAACGACGGCCGACGAAGCGGATCAAATTGCCCCGCGGTGGTTGCGCCCCCATGAGCCTGCGATCCGTGGCGAATCACCTCAATCTGCCCCTTAATCCTGGGTGAACCTTACTCACTGGCGACCGTCGCTGCCTGGGTCGAGGCGATGGGCGGTGGTTTTCGTGGTCGTTCGACTCGCCGCTTGCGCGGAGCCGTGATACCCAAGCGAATCCGTCCTCGATGGATCTCCACGACCTTAACGCGGATGTTCCCGTCAATGATGATTTCCTCGCCAAGTTTGCGTGTCAGCACGAGCATTGCCACTTCCTTGTTATCGAGTTGTGACCCGCAAGTGAGAGAGGACGTCCCCGCATCATCAGCTTGATGACGCTTGATCGGACACGACTAATCGGTTGACCACCTGTTGCACGCCCGCGATACCAGCGACCGTGCATTGCGCGAGTTGCTTGTGGTAGTAACACGTGACCTGCCCTCGAAGCATCAGCGTGCCTTGATGCACGCGGCAGATCACGGCCTCATTTCGCAGGTGGGGCTCGATTCGCAACGCACTCATTGCTTGACGTTCCACCTCGTCCGATGAGCGAGGCCAGACATCACGGCGACTCCTGTCCACGAATACAGGTTGCATGGCGTCCTCCTGATGTCCGCGATGATCAAGATCGTTCGTTCAGAGCCGATGAGCCACTGAACAACGTTCAGACAACGGCGCATGGCGATCAATCACACAAATGCGTGAAGCAAAATGCATCGGTTGCCCAGAAATGATACAGCTAAGAACGAACCAACGAAGTGTTCGATTCGTTGACAAATGGAATCCTCACCCCGTCAGAACGACTTGGGTGTTAGATGAAGAGTGTCGGCTGCATTATCTGTGCCGATCAGAGGGACAGCGAGCCACCGTTCAGACGGTTACATTGTCGTTGATCGTCCGTTCAGTGAAGTCCAATCGGACTTGGTCGATGCACACTTGCGTTGGTCGGGCATCACGGTCCAGAGGTGATCGCTGATTGGCCCCCTTCACTGGCTCGATGACAACTGCGATGCCGTATCCATTGCCGACGGGGAAGTTCATGCCCGGCCCTGGGCTGTCGAGATGGTGAGTGAGCTCGAACCAGGTCAAAGCGGGAACATCATCGACAGCGTACGGTGGAACGAATGGCTCAGAGTGAAAGTCTGTCCGACGCAGCGGGTTCTTCCCGGAATCGTTGTAGCGGAAAAGGACGAGTCGACACTCGAACTGACCAAGAAACGCCTGATAGGCTGCTTCTGACTCTGCTCGCACACACGCATGGACCCCAAACGTGAACGTCCCTAACCGTGGATTCCGCATCTCCTGAGCCAGCAGCAATTGAGTATCGGCCAAACCGACTCCCAAGGCAGCCACACGTTCATCAGACCAGTCAATGAGTGTCACCCCCAGGGATGGTGTGGTCTCCGTTGCGAGTGGTGCTGCACGCCAGCCCTTCGGACGTGAACCGACCTCGACATCGTACAGCTGGACATTCCCTCGAAAGTCTTTGCGCAGCAGGAGATCGTCATTGTAGGGCGGTACCCGGACGAGTGACCCGCCCGGCGTGGTCGTTGAGGGTGTGGGGTGCCGACCGCGATCGAGTATGCCGTCGATCGGATTCCCATCGGTGATGTGATGCTCACGTCCCTGAGCATCCCGAAACTTGGATGTGTGCGGGATGCCCAGAAGATGAAACAGCGTTGCCGTCACGTCGCCCGGCGTCACGCGATCTCGCGCCGGATAGGCTCCGTTCTTGTCACTGGCTCCGTAGACCGTCCCGGACTGAACACCCGCTCCCGCCATCGCGAAGCTGAAGACTGGCCCCCAGTGATCGCGTCCGCCATTGCGATTGATCTTCGGTGTGCGACCAAACTCTGAGATCGCGACGACGAGCGTCTCCTGCAACAGTCCTCGCTGGTCGAGATCGTTAACGAGCGCAGAGAAACCGACGTCGAAGATGGGACACAAGACGTCTTCCATACGGTCCGCATTTTGAGCGTGCGTGTCCCACAGGGGGTTATCGACAGCCGAGTCCCCCGGCTCGCGTGGCCAACCGACATGGACCAGTCGCACGCCCGCTTCGACCAATCGACGCGCGAGCACGCAGCACTGTCCCCAGCGCGTGCGGCCATAGGTGTCACGCAACGCGTCAGGCTCCTTCTCGATGGCAAACGCATCCTGCACACGCCCGGACGTCAACAGGTCGAATGCTTGAGATTGGAACTGGTCAAACGTTTGTGCTCTTGCATCAACCGAACCGACACCACTTTCTACTTGCTTCAGCAGTGACATCCTGCGTTTCAGTCGCTCGGCTGACACGTTGCCGAGGTCGAGGCCATCGACGTGATATTCCTCTGACCAGGGTTGTCCGAGGAAGCGATCAGGATCCCATCGACTTCCCAGGAATCCAGCGGTCTGGCCAGCTGGTGTGACGTTCTCGTTCAGTCGGATGATCTCGGGAATCCACACGGTCGACAACGGTGGCAGTACCTCGCTGGGCTTGAGCATCTTGACGAGAGACCCGAAGTAGGGCCAATCGGTGCCGGGCGTGATCGTGCGTGCGTTGGGGCCAATGTACTTCCGCCCCGTCAGCACATGGTATCCGCTGCTGGAGTGAATGTTGTTGTCGGTCGACAGCGACCGCACGACCGCCAGCTTGTCAGCCATGCGAGCCGTCCGCGGCAGCAGCTCACAGAACTGTGTGCCGACAACGTTCGTCTGAATCGGACTGAAGGGTCCCCGGATCTCACTTGGTGCGTTTGGCTTGGGATCGAAGGTCTCGTGCTGCGGCGGACCACCTTGGAGCCAGAGGTAGATGATGTTTTTCGCAGCCCCAAACGACGGATCGTCAACGACGCCCACCGGCGGCGGTTCGGTCGCCGCCTGCAGCAGGCTGGGGAGTGACAACCCAAGCGGACCAACGCCTCCCCAGCGCAGAAACTCTCGTCTCCGCAGGCCATCACACATTCGCGTTGGTCGATCAAACGCTGAGAACATTCACCACTTTCCTAAGATTGGCAGCCTCGGTCATTCTATTCGCTGATCCGTCTTCGGGCCATCACGGATCTCTGCCCTCATCTTTTCTGTAACCTGCACACTCGTGGAGCGTCACAGTTAAGAATTCGGGTTGGGTGGCAGGGTCAGACCAACGGGATGGCCCTGAGATTCCGCGTCCCCACATCGGGGCCATCCGCTGCGCTCCTGACCCCGCCACCCGCAAATCAAGCTGTGACGGACCACTAGCGAGTTTGGACGGCGAATTAGTTTGAAAATCACCCGGAATCGCCGTGATATTCGACATGCTGACACGCCTGACTCCATAGGAAGATTATACGTCGTCTCTCACACATCACAAGAAATCGCCATGAGTCAACGCATCTCGCACAGCCTGCTGGACCCGTATCTGACAGTCCCGGTGAAGCAGCAGTATCATCTGCTGCCAATTCCGAGTCGACTGCCCCCTGAGGCAATTGTACTGACTGGCCACACGCTCGCCATCGTCGGTGCAATCGGACTGGCGTATTCGACGACCACTTGGTGGGGGGGACTTCTGGCGGCAGCTGGCATCATTGGCAACCATCTCGCAGACGTCCTCGATGGCACCCATGCCCGCTCGACCGGCCAATGTCGAAACGGTGGCGAGTTACTTGATCACTTCCTCGATCCCCTCTCGTTCGCCTACTGGCTCGTCGGCATCGCGGTTGCTTGTGGACGGCTTGATCTTGGTCTTGTCGCTGTGATTGGCCTATTCGCGACGGCCGTGCTGACGAACATCAAGGCGAAGCTCATCGGCGAATTTACTCTCTCAGCCTTCGGTCCCACCGAGTTTAAGACGCTCCTCACGATGTTCGGGCTCGTCCTTGCCGGGTGTGTCATGAGTGGAGTCGGGTCGATCGTCACAGCGGCGACGGTCTTCTACACGGGTCTGATCGCCATTGGCATTGTGCAGTTACTGATCGGTGTCATCCGTGCGGTGTATGAGGTCAACGAACATGGTCAACCGGCTGACACCACCGAGTGGGCCACAACTCGTGACGCTGCGTGACATGGTCATTCACAGAGCGCGGCTCTACAATCAAGATTTGCATCCATCGCTTGCGGCTTAGCGCGACCGGGAGATGTCGTCAAAGTGTTTTGGTCGCGCTAAGCCGCAAGCGTGTCTCCGCGACAACATTGAAATTCAAATCATCCTATGCCACTGACCCTCGCACTGCGGACCACCTCGTCGATCCCACTCGAGGTCGACTCCGTCAAACTGGAGACGGTCCGCGCTCAGCCGCTCGACGACGTCAAGGCAACGCTTATCCAACGTGGCAACAAACAGGTCACCATCGGCGAATTCTTCGATGTGACCGGTTCAGCAGCCGACGACGACACGCTTGTCTGGGAGGGCGACTGCTCGAAGGTCAAGCTCATCGGATCGCATCTTTCGTCCGGCACGATTCGTGTCGAAGGTAACGCAGGCATGCACCTCGGGGCGGAGATGTCAGGCGGCGAGATCACCGTCAGTGGAGATGCTGGCGACTGGGTCGGGGCGGAGATGCACGGCGGTCGTATCCATGTCCGAGGCAACGTCGGTCATCTCGTCGGAGGCGTCTATCGCGGCGGGCGCAAGGGCATGACGAATGGCGAGATTCTCATCGAGGGAAACGCGGGAAATGAGATCGGTCATGCCATGCGACGCGGACTGATCGCAATCGGCGGTCGCGCAGGAGATGCAGCCGGGGTCGCAATGATTGCGGGCACAATTGTCATCGCAGGCGAGACGGGCATCCGCTATGGAATCGGGATGAAACGCGGGTCCATCGTACTTCTCGGTGACACCCCGCCCGACATGCTACCCACCTTCAAACACAGCGGGACCTATCGACCGACCATCATGCGGGTCATGCTGCGTCACCTTGCAGCGAGTGGTTGGTCAGTCCCCGAGGGCAGCCTCGACGCAACCTATCACCGCTACCACGGCGACTTTCTCGAACTGGGCAAAGGCGAAATCCTCACCCGCGTCGCGTGAAGTCAACGCAAAGCTGTCAGTTCGGGCGACGGGCCGCTCAAGGTGATGCTGCGACGCGTCAATTCTTCGCCATCGTACTTCAGCACGAAGTCATACTTGCCGGGCAACATTGATTGATCGAGGTCATAGAAGAAGTCGGCTCGCAAGTCCTCACGAGGAACGACCGTGCCGACACGCTTCAGCAACACGTCATCCGCATCGTGCAGATTGACCTCAACCCACATGTCCGGGTGCGGCGGCTGAAGTGTGCACTGAATCAAGGCCCGTTCGCCATGATTGAATGTCTCACGGCGGTCGGAGAGGACGCCTCCCAAAGTCGATGAGCCAATGTCGAATGCAAAATACCGATCCTGGGGCCGGATCGGTTGAGCCGGCCCCAGCATCGCCTGGGCGACTTGTGTGTCCATGGCCTTCAGCGGCAATGGCCCGTTTGGTCCCCGTTCCTGGTAGACGTCTCGGTGGTGTTCCACTTCCACTCCGATGACAGCAACCGTTGCCATCAACATGCCCCAGGCGACGGCTGTGTAAGCTGGTCGTGCCCACACAAGCGAGGACGCGGTGGCGGGTCGTTTGCGTTTGTGAGTGAGCCCGAGGCGGCGCAGTGTGAGACGAACGGCCATCGACATCCGCTCCGCCTCCTGTTGATCGATAAACGCCAGATAGATGGCAAAGTACACCAGCGGGAAGATGATCAGGCCCAGTGTGAAGTAGGTGAGGAAGTGAAAGACCAGTCCGATGAACAGGGTGGGCAACCGCCAGAACTTCGACCAGACGAGAAAAACGAACAGGATTTCCCAAACGATCGTGATGTACGCCATGATCGCCAGCAGTGACGGATACAGGGTGAGCATTTCTCCGAAACGGTTTTCAAAGTTCACATCCCCTAACATCCAAAAAGTCAATTGGTCGCCGCTGAAGTAGGCGGGCGTGTGCATCTTGGTGAAGGCAGCACCCAGATAGACGATGCCGATGAAAAGTTGCAGCAGTCGCCGCGGCCACACCGGCGATATCGGCGGACCGGCCAATCTCTCCTGCGAGGTTTGACCACGCCGACGCAGCCACGAGTCGACGGACCACACTGCTCCGCACTCAGACAGCGCCAGCAGCATCAGCACATGTGACGCGATGACGGTGTACTTCGTGAGTGTGCTCATGGAGTCAATCACCCCGAGACCCGCATAGAACACCATCGAAACGACCAATGACCCCCGCGTCATCCAGCCGATGCAGACGGCGAACAGACTCAAGATCAACACGGAACACGCAGCAACCGCGACCGGGGCTGTCAGATCAGGCACCAACGCGTCTGCTCCATACGACACCCACAGAGGCGCAGGCGAGCCATCCGTTGAGTACAGCTCTCGGGCGTACCACCAGCGGGGAATTGCGCCGATCAATAACACCAGAGGCAGCACGATCCGCACAAGGGCCATGCCATATGGCACTTCACGTGCATGGAAAAACTCGTTCCATTGGGTTGTCAGATTTCGCGCCATTGCAATGATCTCGTCAGTTGGATGTGATCGCTCAGTGATCCGTCGGCAGTTCATAGCCGACAGGGATCACACCACCGCGACTCGCACTCGGATCAACGGCGTAGAACGGCTTGCCCTTTTTCATGTCATGGCGAAGCCGCGGGTTATCCATGAGGGACTCTTGGGACAGCCGGGTGAGCAGCGAGGGCCGCTGCTGCAGGGGTTGACCGTCTGGTGCATAGGTCCCGCGAATGTGGTAGTAAGACTGCAGATCTTTCGGCTCGGTGTAGCGGTGAGCCCAGAGTTCGTCCGGCAGGTTGTACTTGCGGGGCCACGCTTCCTCGACCACGTACAGCCTCGCCATCGGCTCGTGCTCCGTCTGCCGCAGCGTGTTCATCGCCAGGTTAATCGAGTGCAGGCCGCTGTAGTCGTAGTGGCGTCGGTCCAGATCGCTGTGCGGCTTGATGGTTCCCCAGGGTCCGGGCGACAGCTCATAGAACTGCCCGCTGGCCCCTTCGCCGACGACGTGCGTCCGGGTCTCATAGGCCGACCATCCGCAGAACATGTCCCAGACGATGAAGTACATGCCGGGGTGTTGGGTCACCTTGTAATACAGGGCATGACAGAACACCCCATACATCAGCACGCTGAGGTAGCCCACGATCAGTGTGTTAGAAATCCAGCGTTTCACGACCCGTGCCTCCTTGCACAGCTGAGTGTTCCGTTCAGTAAGTACGCGAAAGATTTACAGGTGAAGGCGTCGGAATATCTGTTTCGCGAAGTCCACCCTTGATGAGACGCAACATTTTACTGACGGTCTCGTGCACCTCGCGATTTCCCGTAACCAGCATGAGATTGCGGTATCCGGAAATCGCTGCGGACTGCTGAACTGATCGTGGTAACGCGGTATGTACTGCCTCCGCAAGGGAAGCGACAGCTTCGCCTTTCACCAGTTCCGACACGTCATAAACATGTGTCCCCTGGTGATTTCGTGCAGCCTCCTTCGATGTGACTTGGATCACCTCATCTGCGATGACATAGTCCAGTTCAAGGGGCTCAAGCAGCAACTTGAGTGCAGACCGGAGTGGAATGTTGCTGATGATCAGTGAAAGATCATTCCGCTCAACTTCAAACTCCTTTTGGACGTCCCTGAGTGCTGCGTTGTCGATCACAAAGTTGAGGTGATGATGAGTCGAAAGCTGGTTCAATGCATCTTCGAGTGAAGCATCGACGAGTTCTAGTTGAGTGTCTGCTTCCAAAGCATCGACGATACGGTTGTATTCCTCGCTGTCAGTCACACGAAAAGCTGCCCCCGACTCCTGACCAGTTGCAGGCTGAGCGAACAATAAAGCAGTGCATAACGACAGACCGATTGGCGACATGATCACGTCTCCTCAGAGGGATTCTGACAAATCGGTCGGGACTATCCGGCAAAATGTGCCGGAAGGTCAAGATCAGTCTGAGTCCATTCGCGGGGGGCGGCGATTCTGCTTGCGCTGCGATCGCTCTTTCTTCCCCTGCAGGCGGCGCCGGTGAGAACCTGCGGAGGGTTTGGTCGGACGGCGGCGACGTGGCTTTACGGCGGCGGCGGCGACCAGTTCTTGCAGCTTTTCGATGCAATCCTCAATGTTTCGAGGCTGATCGCGGTAGCGCTGGCTGGTGATAATCAGCTCGCCGTCGCTGTTAATCCGGCGGCGATTGAGCGTCTTTAGACGACGACGGACCTCGTCGCTCAGTGTCTCGGTCTCCTCCACGTTCCAACGCAACTGCACGCGTGTGTTCACTTTGTTGACGTTCTGTCCCCCGGGACCGCCACTCCGCGAGAACTGGAATGTCAGCTCCGAACGCGGAATGCGAATCTCATCTGTCACGACAATGTCATCCTCGGACGCCATACTGGTTCCCGGCCCACATTTGTGAGATGCTGATGTTTGTTCTTGAATGCTGAAGACTGACCACTTGATGGCCCCTACGATGACTTATCCTCGAATGCTGCGAATTCGGCAACACTTCCCCGCAGAACGGGTCGAAGAGATCCCCCGCGAGGTTGAGGCGCAGTTAAGCCGACTCAATCTGGGTGAACAGGTTCGCGCGGGCGATACGGTCGCCATCACGGTCGGCAGCCGGGGGATCGCCAACATCGCGGTCATCACGAAGGCGATCGTCGATCATGTGAAGTCGCTGGGAGCAACGCCGTTCCTCGTGCCCGCGATGGGGTCGCACGGCGGCGGCACGGCAGAGGGCCAGCGAGCCATCCTCGAAGGGTACGGTGTCACCGAAGAGTACATCGGCGCGGAAATCCGTGCGTCAATGGAGACGGTCATCGTCGAGACGACGCCGCAAGGCATCCCGGTCCACTTCGACAAACACGCTGCGACCGCCGATCATGTGATTGTCGCCGGCCGTGTGAAGCCGCACACCGGGTTCGTCGGCGAGATCGAATCCGGCTTGCACAAGATGATGCTCATCGGACTGGGCAAGCACGAGGGGGCCAAGATCTATCACCGGGCCATTCGGGATTTCAGCTTCATCGAGATCATCCGATCTGTCGCTGACGTCGTGATTGATCGCTGCAAAGTCGTGGCCGGCGTCGCGATCGTCGAGAACGCCTTCGACGAAACGGGTCGCATCGAAGCCGTCGCTCCGATGCAGTTCTTCGAACGGGAGCGGGAACTGCTCAAGCTCGCGAAGGACTGGCTTCCGCGTCTGCCAATTACTCCCGTTGACTTGTTAATCATCGACCGTATCGGCAAGGACATCAGCGGCACGGGTCTTGACACCAACGTCGTCGGTCGCAAGTTCATCCATCACGAGGCGAGTGACCGGGATGAGGTGAACTGCAAACGCATCTTCGTTCGCGGGCTCACCCCAAAGACCAAAGGGAATGCGACCGGCATCGGCCTTGCTGAATTTACCACCCAACGAGCAGTCGACCAGATCAACCGCGACATCACTCGGACCAACTGCATCACGGGCGGCCATCCCGAGGGGGGCATGATTCCGATCGTCTACGACACCGACCGCGAGGCCATTGCTGGTGCCATCTCAACAGTGGGAATGGTCGAACTGGCCGACTCAAGGATCGTGCAGATTGCTGACACATTACATCTTGCAGAGATGTTGGTCAGCGAATCGTGCGTCGATGAGCTGTCAAATGTCGAGATCATCGATGGTCCCCACGAGATGACGTTCGATGAGAACGGGAACCTCACCGACGTGTGAGTGATCGCATTTGACGCTTGATGATTCACGTCGAACAATGAACTCTCAGTCTTCCTCGTCGGCCTTCTTCGCGGCGGCGACGATTTTCGCTTGTTCGTTGGGCGGTACAACCTCGTAGTGGCTGAATTCAAGGCCAAATGAGCCTTGACCGCCGGTCATGCTGGAGAGGTTGCGGGCGTAGGTCATGACCTCGGCGAGTGGTGCCTTTGCCTTGACGATGGTGAACCCGCCGGGGGCTTCGTCCATGCCCTCCATGCGGCCGCGACGCGTGTTGAGGTCGCTGGTGATGTCGCCGATCTTGTCGCTGGGGACCGTGATCTCCATCTCGACGATCGGCTCGAGCAGCGACGGTTTGGCCTGGAGGGCGACGTCCCTGAGACACATGCGGGCAGCCGTCTTGAAGGCGGTTTCGTTCGAGTCGACCGGGTGATCCTTGCCGAAGAACAGCGAGACCACGATGTCCTGCACCTGATAGCCGGCGATGATCCCCTGATCCATCCGCTCCTTGATGCCCTTCTCGACAGCGGGGATGAACTGGTTGGGCACCGTCCCACCGGAGACACAATCGCAGAAGCACGAGTTGAGTTCCGGATCGTAGTGGAAGTCGCGGAGACTCTCGAAGTTGGCCTTCGTGAAGTAAGTTTCCGGGTCAATGTCCTGCGGACAATGGGCGACGCGGAAATGCACTTCTGCGAACTGGCCGGATCCACCCGACTGCTTCTTGTGACGGTAGTGACCCTCTGCTGAGCCGCTGATCGTCTCGCGGTAGGGCACCTTCGGTTGATGCGTGACGATGTCGACCTTTTCCCGGTTGTGGAGACGGTTTTGAATGAGCTGCAAGTGCAGTTCGCTCATGCCGTTCATGACCATCTCTTTGGTCTGACTGTCACGAATCACGACGAAAGTCGGGTCCTCTTCTTCGATCTTCTGCAGCGCGCCGGAGATCTTGGCCTGATCGGCCTGTGACTTGGGTTCCACAGCGAGGCCAATCATGGGCGTGGGGAAAGCGATGGGCGGCATAACAACCCCGTCTGCCCCTTTGGTCAGCGTGTCGCCTGTGTGCAGGTCGTCCATCTTGACGACAACTGCAATCTCTCCCGGACCCGCGTCGGCCAACTGCTCGGTGTGTGCCCCCTGAACTTCGAGCAACTGGGAGACCTTGATCGACTTGCCTGTCCGCTCGTTCTGGAGCGATGAGTCTTTGGAGAGCGTGCCGGAATAGACCCTCAGGAAACTCATCTTGGCGACAAACGGATCGATGCGAGTCTTGAAGACCTGAGCGATCACGGGACCGTCCGCCTTCTGGTCAATGGGGATCGTCTCGTCTCCCTTCTTTGCGGTGCGTTCGATGGCGTTAGGAGCCGGAGCGAATTCGATGAGCGAGTCGAGGAATTCCTGGGCGCCAATGTCCTTCTGCGCGCTCATGCAGAAGATGGGGATCAGTGTGCCCGCTGTAATCGCCTTCCGGATGGCCGATGCCAGTTCGTCAGCCGAGATTTCCCCCTCTTCGAGGTAACGCTCCATCAATGCTTCGTCCGCCTCGACAGCCGCATCGACGACTTGTTGATTCGCTTCGGTTGGGTCGACGACACAGCCAACCGGCACACTATCCGGAACGGTTACTGTGCTGACCACGCCGCTGAAATCGGCTCCCAGACCGACTGGGACGTTGACGAGCGCACACGCTGGACCAAACAATTCTCGGATGCCGTTCATGAGTTCGCCGAAACGGATGTTGTCTGCGTCACACTTGTTGATGACGATCATCCGCGCCAGACCCGCGTTGCCTGCGTACTGAAACGTCTTACGGGTGTTGACCTCGATGCCAGCCGGGGCACTGATCGTGATCACGGCTGTCTCGACGGCACGCAGGGAACCGATGATCTGCCCCACGAAGTCGGGCATGCCGGGGGCGTCCACAATGTTGACGTGCTTGCCACCGTGATCGACGTGCACGACCGTCGAGGTAATCGAGTGCTTGCGTTCCTTCTCGTCGTCGTCCGTGTCGAGCAGACTGCTTCCATCGTCGACGGAACCGGCTCGCGTGTTGACACCCGTTTTGTGCAGCAACAGGTCGGCTAATGTTGTTTTGCCAACATGTCCGTGTCCCACCAACGCGACGTTACGAACGCTGTCAATCGACCTGGCCATACGTGCTGCCTGTTCTGAATATCTAGAGGATGAACTGCTCCACGTGCGACGGAACTGTCGCAAACCACAAGAGTTCTGCCAACCGATGAGAAGTCGGCTGACGAGGAATCGAACTGCGATATTAACCAAACGTGAACAGCATCGCCACTTAGCGAACGAGCATATCTTGCGTGACACGATTCGCCTGCGGACTTCGAGAGGCGGACAACATCTTTGGGCGCGGGACCGGTTGTTTCTCCGGTCGAGATCGAGTGTCAGGCGCATCGAGCGACATCAGTCGCAGGACCGCTTGACGTGTCACCTGACCGAGGAGACGCATGTCATCGACGACCGCGAGTCGATGATGGATGTGCTCGCGCAAATAGCGAGCCGCGACGCTCAGAGGAGTGTCGACTCCGATCACCAGGAACCGACGCGACATCAGCGTTTCGACGGACGGTCGTCGTTGGCAAACGCCCGCCATCCGGTGCTTGAGCAGAGCGTAATCGGGCAGAATACCCAGCAGGCGCCCTTGCTCGCTGGTGACGAACAGCTCGTCCAGACCATGTTCGATCAGCAGCCGTTCGGCGTCGTCGAGACTGGTGTGGCGCGGGACGGTCACCACATCAGTCGACATCGCGTCTCGAACGGTCGCCCCCATGGCGTCGCTCCCTCGCGGCAGGAAAAAGAGTCTCCGAGGGACCTCATGGCCCTCTTTACTCTTGCATCGTCCAAATGGGCACGGTTGCGCTGCGACAACTCGTCTTTCGTGCAGACAAGCCGGTTGAGTTTACGGGTCTTAACGGTCAGACGGTGGGGTGCTTCAATTCAAGCGGACACTATTTCAAGTCATCGCCGCTGATCGGTGCATCGCGTGTGATGAGATTGGGACCTTTTCCGGCTCGTTTCTCATAGACACCGTCGCCCGATTTGACATATTTGGTGAAACCCAACCTGTCGAGCTTCTTGTCGTCCTTCGAGCTTTTGTGCATGGCCGATTCGGACCAGCTTCCGCCGATGAACACCGGCTGAATCACCCTTCGCACGGGCTCACCCGTCTCGGGATGCTCACTCAGCGCGGGCTCGCTGATCGGCTGCACAACCTCGAACTGCTCGCCAGGCTTTCCGTCAGTTTGAATGACTTCGTACACGTAAGTGGGCATCTGCTGTTGCTCAAAAGTAGAGACGTCACAGTTCATTGTGACCGTCAGAAACATCCGCTCATCACGCGGAGAGGGTGTCAGTTTTTGTAGAGCGGACACACACTCCGTAGGACGGACTTCCAAGTCCGTCCAGACATACCTTCAAAACGGTGATGACGAGCAAGGGACCAAGGAATGGACGGATTTGGAAATC
>JAJDEJ010000289.1 GCA_029259815.1 Planctomycetaceae bacterium
GACCCCCGCGGTCGAGAGTCAAACGACCAGAGATTCTAGTGATGCGTATGATCCCCGACAACCTCCGTCTGACGAGCAACCGGGGGACGTCAGTCCCCTGATTGGGTGCGTGACTTGGTGCGTCACAATCATGCGGGCGACAGTCGATGTCGCTGGAGCACGAATGTTGAGGGACGTTGGATCCATCAGGGGAGTTCACACCCCCCGCTCGTCAGGGACCCTCATGCCGCTCGCCGCCTCGGTTGGAATGTACTCGGCGGCAGGAGACCGGTCAGCAGCCGCAGCGTCCGGTCGGTCGCACCCTGTTGTGTCAGCACAAAGGCTTGGGCCGCCTTCCCCTGACGCTGAGCTGTGGTGGTGTCCCGCAGCAGTTCCCGAACGGTATCCGTCAATTCAGTCGCTTGTCGAATCACTCGAATTCCGTCACGAAACTGCAACCCCTCAACAATGTCACGGAAGTTGTGGGTATTGGGACCGACAACGACGGCCGCCCCGTATCCTGCCGGCTCGATCATGTTCTGCCCGCCACGCGATGTCAGACTTCCGCCGACAAAGGCGACATCGGCCAACCCCCAACAGGCCGACAATTCTCCCAAAGTGTCCAGTAAGGCAACAGGCCGAGTGTCAAGTGGCGCATCAGCTGACGACTGACTTGATCGTCGCACAAGATTGAGGCCAGACGACTCGACCAGCCGTGCCACCTCTGCGAATCGTTCGGCATGTCGGGGGACCAGGATCAGTCGCAAATCCGGAAACTCGTCTTGCAATTCAACGTAAGTTTCGAGGGCAACTCGCTCCTCGGGATCATGCGTGCTGCCTGCGATCAACACCCATTGGTCGTCGCTAATACCGAATGCACGACGAATCGCGAGAGTCTCTGCTGTGTGGCGATCGGTTCGGACGCCATCGAATTTGACCGAACCGGTGACGGTGACGTGATCGCGGGGGGCTCCTAACTCGATCAGCCGCGAGGCATACTCTTCTGTTTGGACCGCGAGTCGCGCGAACCGGCGCAACAGACTCCGCATCAGAGGGCGAATTCGTCGATACCCCCGAAAACTGCGTTGACTCATACGGCCATTCACCAACACCAGCGGGACCCCCGCTGCACCGGCATGGCGGATTAAGTTCGGCCACAACTCGAGTTCCACAAGGACGATTAGACTCGGCTGCACACGTGCAATGGCCGACCGCACAGCCCAAGTGAAGTCGAGCGGGAAGTACGCCACGTCGCAGTTCGGAAACGCCTCACTCGCCACACCGTGACCCGTTGATGTGGTCGTGGTGATGAGCAAGTCACAATCGGGTCGCTCGTCTTTCAGGCGAGCCACGATCGATCGTAACTGAAGCACCTCACCCACACTGACGGCATGCAACCACACGCGAGGACGCATGGGAGAATCGGTCGATTCTGCAAATCGCTCCGGCAGTTGCCCCAGCAACTTCTCACGCCAGCCTTGACGATACTTCCCTTGTCGCACGGCTCGCCACACAAGCACGGGCGACAGAGCTGCAATCAGCAACCCGTAAATGAGATTGAGAAGCCAACCCAACACGGCATCCATGCCTCCAGGGAATTTCGACAGCCGCGAAGACTATCACACGCCGTTAACCAGCCCCACCCCGATCTCGCGAAGACGCCGCGCCCTGCGAACAGGAATAACTTGGGAATCGCTGCGAACGAGTCGTGTTAACTATTCGCCCCGTGACACTTCTTATACTTCTTGCCACTCCCACATGGGCAGGGGTCGTTTCGCCCCACTTTGACATCACGATTGCGGATGGGATCGACGGTCTGCACTTCGCCGCCCGGCTGCTGTCCCTGAGGCTGGGCATCTCCTGCATAAGCCTCTGAAGCAGGAGCCGCTTCCTCGTGGACCGTCCCGGTAATTTGCCAGAGTGATCCGACAAACTGAGGTGACTCCTTCTCCAGTCGAAAGATGGCCCCCGTGACCTGCTCGCCGATACGATCCCACATGGCCTCGAAGGCCTTCATGCCTTCCCGCTTGTACTCGACCTTGGGGTCTTTCTGAGCATATCCCACAAGGCCGATGCCTTGCCGCAGATGGTCCATATAGTAGAGGTGCTCTTTCCATGCATGGTCGAGCACATCCAGCAGCACGGCTCGCTCAGCATGGCCCAACTCTGGCCGATAGCGGGCGTCATAACGCTGAAGCACCTCGCGATAGGCGTCCTCGGAGCCAAGCTCAGCAACAGCATCCGGCTTGATGTCGACATGGAATTCCGTGTTGGCGAAGTCGACCAGTCCATGGACATCGGTTGAACCGTTCTCGCTCGCATGGCCATTCTTGCCCCCCGCATCCTGCTCGTGTGGAGCAAACTGGTCTTCAAGTTTGTTGACCGCTTCGGCGGGCGGGAAGAATGAACGACTGCGTTCGGTGAGCAGGTTCTCGATTTCCGGTCGTTCTTTTTCCTTGAAGTCATCGGTCGTCAGGCTGCTTTGGAAGCGGCCATTCGCCCAGCGGATCAATCCTTCTCGATCCGATTGACCTCCGCCTCCCAGGAAACGAGTCATTCCCACCGCGACCGGGAACTTGATCTCCTGCTCACGATACTGCTTGCGAAGCTTCTCACCGATCATTTGTTTCGGTGTTGCCGTGTCGTCATAGCCCGAAAGCTCTTGCGGATCAAAGTCCAGATTGTATTGGTGTTTCAGCCATCCACACAGCGTGCGCTGGTTGAAGTCATCGGTGAGAATCGTGCCCAGCTCCGAGAAGTCCGTGCGAGCGATGGCCTCTTGCGCGCGACCGTTCAGGTAGTTATAGAGAGCCGTCCGATTAACATCGCCATCGGACACGCCTTCGAGACCGAGTTTCTTCAACTCGCGATCATTCGTGTTAATGCCGAATTGACGATTGGCCCACTGAGCCAGCGTCTGCCAGTTCCAGTCCCGCTGGTCGGCATCCTCAGGCAAGTTCTCGTCAAGTTGTTCCTGAATCAGATCTTCCGCCTGACGATGAGCTTCGTCAGTCAGGTAGACGACCATCTGCTCCTGTTGCATGTCTCGAAGCTGATCCCACTCAACTTCAATCCCCATCGTCTGTGACGCCCAAGTCGCACAGGTTTCCCAACGATAGCGGTCGGACAGAAAATGATCCGTCCACTTGTCGACCTGACGGTCAATCATGTCGAGAATGAGTTCTCGACAATTCGCGCCGTCGAGGATGCGCTGCCGGTACGCATAGACTTCTTTTCTCTGAAAATCCATAACCTCATCATATTCGAGGAGGTTTTTACGAGATTCGAAATGTCGCTCTTCGACTCTCTTCTGTGCTTTCTCAATCTGCTTTGAGACCATACCGCTCTCAATGGCTTCGCCCTCTTCCATGCCAAGCCTGGTCAAGATCGTGCGCACCCAATCACCGGCGAAGATGCGCATGAGGTCGTCATCGAGCGACAGGAAGAACCGGCTCGAGCCGGGGTCGCCCTGGCGGCCTGAGCGGCCTCGGAGTTGGAGGTCGATGCGGCGGGCGTCGTGACGTTCGGTGCCGATGACGTGCAGTCCGCCGATCTCAGCGACCTGACGTCCGTCGGCTTTCATTCCCTCACGATCGGCGACTTCATTCGACGCGTCCTCCCATTCGGCTTTAGGGACTTCAAGGCGACTCTCGTAGCCCTTCTTGAGTTTGAGTTCTTCCCATGCCATGTGCTCGGGGTTGCCGCCGAGGATGATGTCGGTGCCGCGACCGGCCATGTTGGTGGCGATGGTGACGGCGCCGAGGCGTCCCGCCTGGGCGACGAATTCAGCTTCGCGTTCATGGAATTTCGCGTTGAGCGTCTTGTGCTCGATGCCGTACTTGCTGAGTTTGTTCGAGACGACTTCCGACTTTTCGATCGACACGGTGCCCACCAACACCGGTCGCCCCGACTTGTGCACGTCGCGAATCTCGTCAATGACCGCGTTCCACTTTTCGTTCTCACTCCGGTAGATCACGTCCGGATAGTTCACACGCTGCATCGGACGGTTTGTGGGGACGGCGACAACGTCCAGACCATAAATCTTGACGAACTCGTTCGCCTCGGTCATGGCAGTTCCCGTCATGCCACAGAGCTTGCCGTACAGCTTGAAGAAGTTCTGCAAGGTGATCGTGGCGAGGGTCTGTGTGGTCTCTTTGATCGTGACGCCTTCCTTCGCCTCGACCGCCTGATGCAGTCCATCGCTCCACTGCCGTCCGTGCATCTTGCGGCCTGTGTGCTCGTCAACGATCACGACTTCGCCATTCTCAACGACGTACGTCACGTCCAACTTATAGAGGTGATGGGCTTTGAGCGAGTTGTCAATGAGGTGCGGCCACTCCATATTGCCGGCTGTGTAGAAGCTCTCAACGCCCGCCAGTTCCTCAGCACGCCGAATGCCTTCGTCTGTCATGTGGCAGGTGTGCTCTTTCTCCCGGACTTCGAAGTCGACATCCTTCTTCAGTTGTCTGGCGATGCGGTCAGCCTTGGGATACTTCGTGATGTCGTCGTGCGCTTTGCCAGAGATGATCAACGGCGTTCGCGCTTCATCAATCAGAATGTTGTCGATTTCGTCGACGATCGCGTAGTCGAGCGGGCCTTGCACCTGTCGCTCGCGGATGGGGGCCATGTTGTCGCGGAGGTAATCGAAGCCAAATTCATTGTTGGTGCCGTAGGTGATGTCGCATCCATAGCCCTGGACTTTCTCCTGGGAGCTCATGTTGGCCTGTATGGCGTTGATTGTCAGACCGAGCCCCAAATGCACAGGGGCCATCCATTCCATGTCGCGTTGGGCGAGGTAGTCGTTGACCGTCACGATATGCACGTGACCGGCGACGCCGTTGAGGAATGCGGGCAGCGTCGAGACGAGCGTCTTGCCTTCGCCCGTGACCATCTCGGCAATCTTGCCTTGATGCAGGATGTAACCTCCGACCATCTGCACGTCGTAGTGACGCATGTGCAGATAGCGTTTGCTCGCTTCACGCACAGCGGCAAACGCCTCGGGAAGCAGATCATCGAGCGTCTTCCCATCTGCGAGTTTGGCGCGAAGCTGATCGGCTGTCGATTTCAGTTCGCCTTCTGAGAGCTTCTCCAACTCGGGTTCGAGTCGGGCGATGCGTTCGAGAGCCGAACCGGGTCGAGCGGAGTCATTGCCGTTCTTGTCGCGGATGAAGCCAATCCGCTGAATCTCACGCTCGTTCGACGACCCGAACAACTTGCGAACGATCCCCTCGACCAATGCGGTGATCGAGTTGAGAAAATCGCCAATCCTGTCAAGAAATTCCATGCTACTGAATGCTCGCTGTATTCACGCGACGTGATGAGTGTGTCAGAGAAGGCATCGGCGAGGATTGGGCTATTCGCTCGTGGCGACACGATCTTTGCTGCCGGCGCGCAGATTGTCCCAACCTGCCTTGTGCCCGAAGTTTATTTCCCATCACCCCTTCGGTCAATGGGCGTCGGCAAAGGCGAGCGGGGAACCTCTGTCCCCTGTTTGAGGACGTCTCTGAGAACATGTCGGGAGGGTAAACGCCTTCGCAACGTGCTGGGCGTCGCACACGATACGGTTTCAGACTCGTGATTTTGGGTGGCCGGCGCTGACCAATGGGAAGGCACGGACCGTTGTTCCCAGGGCCATCCGCTTCGCTTCTGACCCTGCCACTCTTGCACATCGTGGATTAGAGAATTGTTTGTTGTCGTGGACAGGGAGTTAACACCAATCACGTTCGGCACGGAATTTGCGCTGGGGGTTCTGGTGGGGTGGTTTCCTGTCAGGATGGCGGTATGACTGAACGAGATCAGCAGAAGAAGTTGGTTGTCAAAGGGCTGCGGCAGCTCAAGCAGGTGAGCCGGATCTTCGAGCGGTTGCCGGTCGAATGCACGGGGCGGGATCGGGCGGG